>JBOGFI010000060.1:0-13371 GCA_050743365.1 Acidimicrobiia bacterium
GTTCTTTTCTGCTCCGGGCGAGGGTCCTCGACGCCGAAGACCTGCGGCGCGCCTTCACCCGCATCGCCCACGAGATCGTCGAGCGCAACCACGGCGCGACCGACGTGCTGCTCGTCGGCCTGTACACCCGGGGCCTCGCCGTCGCCCGCCGCCTCGCCGCCGCGATCGAGCAGATCGAGGGAGCCGGCGTGCCCGTGGGCGCACTCGACGTGGCCTTCTATCGCGACGACATCGGGCTGCGGCCGGTCCAGCCGCTGGGGCCGACCGAGGTGCCCGTCGACATCACGGGGAAGACCGTCGTGCTCGTCGACGACGTCCTGTTCACCGGGCGCAGCGTCCGCGCCGCCCTCGACGCCCTCACCGAGCTGGGCCGGCCCCACGCGGTCCAGCTCGCGGTGCTCGTCGACCGCGGCCACCGCGAGCTCCCGATCCGCGCCGACTACGTCGGCAAGAACCTGCCCACGAAACGCGCCGAGGACGTACGCGTACGGCTGGCCGAGATCGACGGTGGCTCGGGCACCGGTACCGTCGACCTGGACGGCATCGAGATCTGGGGCCCCACCGGCAAGGGGGAGGCGTCCTGATCCGCCACCTGCTCTCGATCGACGACCTCGGGCGCTCGGGGATCGAGGAGATGCTGGAGCTGTCCGAGTCGTTCGTCGAGGTGACCCGGCGCGAGATCCCCAAGGTCCCGGCGCTCCGGGGCAAGACCGTCGGGATGTTGTTCTACGAGGATTCGACCCGCACCCGACTGTCGTTCGAGACCGCCGCCAAGCGGCTGTCCGCCGACACCATGACCTTCACCGTCGACAACTCGTCGGTGAAGAAGGGGGAGAGCCTGCGCGACACCGTGCAGACGATCGCAGCCCTGGGCGTCGACGCGGTCGTGGTGCGCCACCGGGCCGCCGGGGCGCCTCACCGCATCGCCGCGTGGATCGACGCCGGCATCGTGAACGCGGGTGACGGCCGTCACGAGCACCCGACCCAGGCGCTGCTCGACCTGCTCTCGCTGCGACGCCGTCTGGCCCGCACGCCGAGCTTCGACGGGCTGCGGGTGGCGGTCGTGGGCGACGTCCGCCACTCGCGGGTTGCCCGCAGCACGGTGAAGGCGCTGGCTGCCATGGGCGGCGAGGTGACGCTGGTCGGGCCGCCCACGCTGCTGCCCGAGTCGCTCGACGGCTGGCCGTGCCAGGCCGGTCACGACCTCGATGCGGTGCTGTCCGAGGTCGACGTGGTGTACCTGCTCCGCATCCAGCGCGAGCGCCAAGACGAGGCGCTGTTCCCGAGCCTGAGGGAGTACAGCGCGCGCTACGGGCTCAGCGTCGAGCGCGCCGCCCGCCTGAAGCCCGACGCGGTGGTGATGCACGCCGGCCCCATGAACCGCGGGATCGAGATCGCGGCCGAGGTTGCCGACGGGCCGGCGTCGCTCGTCACCGCGCAGGTCGCCAACGGCGTGGCCGTGCGCATGGCGGTCCTGTGGTCGCTCCTCGGATCGGGAGGCACGATTGCCTGACGACCTCCTGATCCGGGGTGGCCGAATCGTCGACGCCGGCGGCGATCGTGCCGGCGACGTGCTCGTGCGCGACGGCCTGGTGGCCGAAGTCGGCGAGCGGCTCGACGGCTCGTCGCGAGTGTTGGACGCCGGCGGCTGCGTCGTCGCGCCGGGTCTCGTCGATCTCCATTCCCACCTGCGGGAGCCGGGCGACGAGGACGCCGAGACGATCGAGACCGGCGCGCGCGCCGCCGCCCTCGGCGGTTTCACCGCCATCGTGGCCATGCCGAACACCGAGCCGCCTCTCGACGACGCCGCCGTGGTCGGCTCGGTGGTCGCGGCGGGCCAGCGTGCCGCCTGCGAGGTGGTGGCGGCGGGCTGCATCACCAAGGGTCGCAGAGGCACGGAACTGGCGGCGATGGGCGAGCTCCATGCCCTCGGGGTGCGCATCTTCACCGACGACGGGGCGTGCGTGGCCTCGGCGGGCGTGATGCGCCGAGCCCTCGAGTACGCCCGCTCGCTGCCGGGAGCGGTCCTCGCCCAGCACGCCGAGGACCCGACGCTGGCGGCCGACGGTCACATGCACGAGGGCGACTGGTCGAGCCGGCTCGGGATCCCGGGCCGCGCCGCCGAGGCCGAGTCGGTGATCGTCGCCCGCGACGCGATGCTGGCCGGCCTCACGGGGGGACGGGTGCACTTCCTCCACCTGTCGGCTACCGCCTCCGTCGATCTGGTGCGCGACGCCAAGGTGCGCGGCCTCGCGGTGACGGCCGAGGCCGCCCCCCACCACTTCACCCTCACCGACGCCGAGTGCGGGTCGTTCGACCCCGTGTTCAAGGTGCACCCGCCGCTGCGCACCGCCGCCGACATCGAGGCGATCAAGGTCGGCCTGGCCGACGGGACCATCGACGCCATCGCCACCGACCATGCCCCTCACCCGCCGGAGGCGAAGGAGCGCCCGTTCGAGGAGGCGCCGCCGGGGATGCTCGGCCTCGAGACCGCTCTCGCCCTCACGCTGACGGAGCTGGTCGAGCCGAGCGCACTGTCGCTGGGAGACGCGCTGGCGTTGCTGTCATGGCGACCGGCCGAGATCGCGGGGCTCGGCGCCCACGGCGGCCCGGTCGCGCCCGGCCGACCTGCCAACCTCTGCGTGATCGACCCCGCGCTCCAGTGGGAGGTCGACCCGGCCCGCCTCGCCAGCCGCTCCCGCAACACGCCCTACGCCGGCCGCAAGCTCACCGGCCGGGTGCGCCACACCGTCCTCCGGGGCGAGCCCGTGGTCGTCGACGGGGTGGCCCAGCGATGACGCCGCGCGCAGCAGTCCTCGTGCTGAAGGACGGGACCTCGTTCGAGGGCGAAGCGGTTGGTTACCTCCCGGACGAGGTGGCCACCGGCGAGGTGGTGTTCAACACCGCGCTCGCGGGCTACCAGGAGATCCTCACCGACCCGTCGTACGCCGGGCAGGTCATCACCTTCACCTACCCGCATATCGGCAACTACGGCGTCAACCCGGACGACGCCGAGAGCCGCCGCCCCTTCTGCTCGGGCGTCGTGGTCCGCGACCTCGCCCGCCGCCCGAGCAACTGGCGCGCCACCGAGGACATCGACGGCTTCCTGCGCCGCCACCGCGTGCCCGGCATCACCGGCGTCGACACCCGCCGGCTCACGCGCCACCTGCGCGAGCACGGCTCGCTCCCGGGCGCGTTCGGAACTGACGAGGCGAAGGTCAGGGCCGCCGCCTCCCGGGCGAGCGGCACCGACGGGCTCGACCTGGTCGCCGGTGTCACCACCCACGCGGCCTACACCGAGGGCGATCCCGACGCCGCCTTCCACGTCGTGGCCTACGACTACGGCATCAAGCGGACGATCCTGCGGCACCTAGGAGCGGCCGGGTGCTTCGTCGAGGTCGTGCCGGCGTCGACGCCGGCCGCCGACGTGCTCGCTCGAGACCCCGACGGCGTGTTCCTCTCCAACGGCCCCGGCGATCCGGCCGGGGTGGCGGGCGCGGCCGAGACGGTCGGGGCGCTGCTGGGCGAGGTCCCGGTATTCGGAATCTGCCTCGGCCATCAGATCCTCGGCCTCGCCCTCGGCGGCGACACGTTCAAGCTCCGCTTCGGTCACCACGGCGCCAACCACCCGGTGCGCCACGAGGCCAGTGGCCGGGTCGAGATCACGAGCCAGAACCACAACTACGCCGTCGACCTCGACCCGGTCGCCGGTGTGGAGCGCACCCACGTGAACCTCAACGACGGCGTCGTGGAGGGCCTGCGGGTGCTGGACGCTCCCGCCTTCGGCGTGCAGTACCACCCGGAGGCGGGGCCGGGCCCGCACGACGCCCGCTACCTCTTCGACGACTTCACCCGGCTCATGACCACGGCCGGCGCCAGGCCCGGGAAGTAGCGCTCCGTGCCGCGTCGGGACGACCTCGAGACGATCCTGATCATCGGCAGCGGCCCGATCGTGATCGGCCAGGCGTGCGAGTTCGACTACTCGGGCACGCAGGCGTGCAAGGTACTGCGCGACGATGGCTACCGGATCGTCCTGGTGAACTCCAACCCGGCGACGATCATGACTGATCCGGAGTTCGCCGACGCCACCTACGTCGAGCCCCTCGACTTGCCCACCCTGGCGCGCGTGATCGAGCAGGAGCGGCCCGACGCCCTCCTGCCGACCCTGGGCGGCCAGACCGCGCTGAACCTCGCCGTCGAGCTCGACGAGCAAGGGGTGCTCGACCGCTTCGGCGTCGAGCTGATCGGCGCCGGGATCGAGGCGATCCGCACCGCCGAGAACCGCCAGCGTTTCAAGACGGCGATGGAGGAGGTCGGCCTGACCGTCCCCCGGTCGGGCTTCGCGAGCACGCTCGTCGACGCGCTGACGATCGGCGAGCACGTCGGCTACCCGCTGATCGTGCGCCCCTCGTTCATGCTGGGCGGCGGCGGCACCGGGATCGCCCGCGACGCCGACGAGATGCGGTCGGTCGCCGAGCGTGGGCTCGCCGCCAGTCCGGTCTCCGAGATCCTCATCGAGCAGTCGGTGATCGGGTGGAAGGAGTACGAGCTCGAGGTCATGCGCGACCACGCGGACAACGTCGTGGTCGTGTGCTCGATCGAGAACCTCGACCCCATGGGGGTGCACACCGGCGACTCGATCACGGTCGCGCCCGCCCAGACGCTCACCGACGTCGAGTACCAGCGGATGCGCGACGCCGCCTTCACCTGCATTCGCCGCATCGGCGTCGACACCGGCGGCTCCAACATCCAGTTCGCCGTCGACCCGGCCGACGGCCGGATGATGATCATCGAGATGAACCCGCGCGTGTCGCGATCGAGCGCGCTGGCGAGCAAGGCCACCGGCTTCCCGATCGCCAAGATCGCCGCCCGGCTGGCGGTCGGCTACCGGCTCGACGAGGTGCTCAACGACATCACGGGCAAGACGCCGGCGTCGTTCGAGCCCACCATCGACTATGTCGTCACGAAGGTCCCGCGCTGGGCATTCGAGAAGCTGCCCGGCTCGTCGCCGGTGCTGGGCCCGATGATGCAGTCGGTAGGCGAGGCCATGGCGATCGGGCGCACGTTCCCGGAGTCGCTCCAGAAGGCGCTGCGCGGTCTCGAGGCCGGCCGGCTGGGTCTCAATTGTGACCCGGCAGAAGCCCAATGGGACGCAGTGTCCGACGATGACCTGGTGCGGACGGCGGCGACGCCGCACCCGGATCGCATCTTCGCAGTCGAAGCCGCGCTCCGAAGGGGCGTTCCGATCGAGCGTGTCCACGGGGCGAGCGCCATCGACCCTTGGTTCCTCGACCAGATCCAGCAGATCTCCGAGGAGCGCGATCGTCTGGCTCGGATCGGCGGCTGCGGACTCGCCGCTCGCAGCGACCTGCGGCGGGCCAAGCGCCTCGGATTCGGCGACGCCCAGCTTGCCCACCTCTGGGAGGCGCCGGAGGTCGAGGTGCGCGCCGCGCGTCTCGCCGCCGGCGTCGGGGTCACGTACAAGACGGTCGACACGTGCGCGGCCGAGTTCGCCGCCGATACGCCCTACCACTACGGCACCTACGAGGACGAGGACGAGGTCGCACCGCTGAGCCGCCCGGCGGTCGTGATCCTCGGGAGCGGGCCCAACCGGATCGGGCAGGGGGTCGAGTTCGACTACTGCTGCGTCCACGCCGCCTTCGCGCTCTCGGACGCCGGTTACGAGACCGTGATGGTCAACTGCAACCCCGAGACTGTCTCCACCGACTACGACACCAGCCACCGCCTGTTCTTCGAGCCGCTCACCACCGAGGACGTGCTCAACGTGTGCGAGCGGCTTCGCGCCCGCGGCGAGCTCGTCGGAGTCGTCGTGAGCCTCGGGGGGCAGACCCCGCTGAAGCTCGCCCATGCCCTCGAGGAGGCCGGCATCGCGGTGCTCGGCACGAGCCCCGCCTCGATCGACCTCGCCGAGGACCGCGAGCGGTTCAATGCACTGTGCGAGCACCTGGAGATCCCGCAGCCCCGCGGGGGCACCGCCGCCACGGTGGACGGCGCCCGGGCCGTGGCCGAGCGCGTCGGCTACCCGGTGCTGCTGCGGCCGTCGTACGTCCTGGGCGGGCGGGCCATGCAGATCGTCTACGACGGCGACGCCCTCGAGTCCGCCATGGCCGAGCTCGCGAGCAGCGGCAGCCTCGGACGCGAGGGCGGGCTGAGCGCGTCTCGCCCGGCCCTGATCGACCGGTTTCTCGAGGACGCGATCGAGGTGGACGTCGACGCGCTGCGGGACGCGACGGGGGAGGTCCTCGTTGGTGGGGTCATGGAGCACATCGAGGAGGCCGGGGTGCACTCGGGCGACTCGGCCTGCACCATCCCGCCGGTGTCACTGACGCCCGAGGTGGTCGACACCATCGAGGTGCACACCGGCGCGCTCGCGCGGGCCCTCGACGTCCGCGGCCTCCTCAACGTCCAGTACGCGGTGAAGGGTGGGAGCGTCTACGTGATCGAGGCGAACCCGCGCGCGAGTCGCACGGTGCCGTTCGTGAGCAAGGCCACCGGCGTGCCGTTGGCCAAGCTGGCGGCGCGGGTGATGCTCGGCGCCACGCTGGCTCAGCTGCGGGAGACCGACCTGCTGCCGCCGACCGCCGAGGCCGGTCCGGGACCGGCCCACTTGAGACCGGGAGGTCACGTCGCGGTGAAGGAGGCCGTCCTCCCCTTCAGCCGCTTCCCCGAGGTCGACACCATCCTCGGCCCCGAGATGCGCTCGACCGGAGAGGTCATGGGCATCGACCGCTCGTTCGGGCTCGCGTTCGCCAAGAGCCAGGCCGCGGCCGGGAACCGGCTGCCCGACCGCGGGACCGTGTTCCTGTCGCTTGCCGACCGCGACAAGCCCGCCGGCCTGCGCGCCGCCCGCCGGTTCGCCGAGCTGGGCTTCTCGCTGGTCGCCACCGCAGGCACTGCGGCGGCCCTCGAGGTGGAGGGCATCCCCGTCGAGGCGGTGGTGGGGAAGGTGGGGGAGGAGACCGCGGGTATGGACGCGGTCGATCTCATCTCGTCGGGAAAGGTGGACCTCGTCGTGAACACGCCCCGAGGCCGGGGCCCGCGCGCCGACGGCGCCCACATCCGCCGCGCCGCCACCGTCCATGCGGTGGCCTGCCTCACCACCGTCGCCGCCGCGCTGGCCGCCGCCGCCGGCATCGCCGAGTGGACGAGCCGGCGGCCCTCGGTGCGCTCCCTCCAGCACTACCACCGCGACGGCCAGCTCCGCCTCGAGGTCTGACCGTGCCCGTCCGGCTCTGGCGACGCCGAGGGCGGTACCGCGACCGTTCGGGACGCCGGGACGTGGAGGGGGTCGACCTGAGGGTGCGGCTGGGGCCGTTGGAGCTGCCGAACCCGATCGTGGCGGCGTCGGGCACGTTCGGCCACGGCGACGAGGTCGCCCGCCTCTGCGACCCGGCCGAGCTGGGGGCGGTCACGGTGAAGTCGCTGGCGCCGTACGAGTGGCCGGGCAACCCGCCGCCCCGGCTCCACCCGGCCTCCTCCGACAGCATGCTCAACTCGGTGGGGCTCCAGGGGCCGGGAGTCGAGGCGTGGGTCGAGCACGAGCTGCCGGCGCTGCGCGACCGGGGCGCCCGGGTGATCGCGTCGCTCTGGGGCCGCACGGTCGACGACTTCGGCCTCGCCGCCAAGGTGCTGCACCCGGCGCGCGCCCGCATCGTCGCGGTCGAGGTGAACGTGAGCTGCCCCAACCTCGAGGACCGCTCGCGCATGTTCGCTCATGCGCCCGACACGACCGCGGCCGCGGTCTCGGCCGTCGCCGACGCAGGGCTCGGCGTGCCCGTCTTCGCCAAGCTGTCACCGAACGTCGCCGCGCTCGCCGACATCGCCGGCGCCGCGCTGGACGCCGGCGCCACCGGGCTCACCCTCGTCAACACCGTCCTCGGCCTGCTCGTCGACGCGACGCGTCGCCGGCCGGTGCTCGGCGCGGGCGGCGGTGGCCTCTCGGGCCCGGCGATCAAGCCGGTGGCGCTGCGCGCCGTGCACGAGGTCGCGCGCGCGTACCCGGGCACGCCGATCATCGGGACCGGTGGCGTCACGACCGGCGTCGACGCGGCCGAGATGCTCCTCGTCGGCGCCACCGCGGTCGGAGTCGGCACCGCCACCTTCCACGACCCGCGGGCGCCGATCCGCATCGCGCGCGAGCTGGCGCGGTGGTGCGACCACCACCATGTGTCCCGGGTGACCGACCTGGTCGGTGCCCTGGAAGATCATGGCTGACCGGTCCCCGGTCCGGGATCGGCTCGCCCTCGCCCTCGACGTCGGCGACCTCGCCGCCGCCGAGGCGACCGCCCGGGCCCTCCTGCCCTGGTTCGGGATCGCCAAGGTGGGGCTCGAGCTCTACGCCGAGGCCGGGCCCGTGGCCTTCCAGCGCCTCCAGGAGCTGGGGTTCCGGGTGTTCGCCGACCTGAAGCTCTACGACATCCCGACCACCGTCGAGCGAGCGGCCCGGGCGCTCGCCCGGCAGGGGATCGGGTTCCTGAACTTCGCCACCACCCGGGACGGCGAGGCCATGCTGCGGGCGGGCGTCGCCGGGCTCTCGGAGGGCGCGCGTGACGCGGGTCACCCGCCGCCGGTGTCGCTGGCGGTCACCGTCCTCACCAGCGACGCCGACACCGGTGCCTTCGACGAGCGTCTCGACATCGCGCGCGCGGCTGCTTGCGACGGTGTCGTGTGCTCCGCCCACGAGGTCGCGAGGGTCAAGTCGCGTCATCCGCGCATGCGGACGATGGTGCCGGGAGTGCGACTCCCCGGCGGCGATCGCCACGACCAGGCGCGCGTCGCGACACCTGCCGACGTGGTCCACGCCGGCGGTGACTGGATGGTCGTCGGGCGCGCCGTCACCCGAGCAACCGATCCCGAGGAGGCGGCTGAGGCCGTGACGCGTTCCGTTGTCGAAGCGCTCGCGACCAACGTGTGACCGCGAGCCGCAGGTCGCGCGGCCCGGTTGCGTGCGGGGAGGCGCTGCCTATACTGACGGCCCGTCGTTCGTCCGTGACCGTGGGGGCCAGCGCCGTACCTGCGACGTGCCCGCGATGAGATGGAGGTCAGCCGGATGCCGCTCCCGCCCTCGCTCACTCCCGAGCAGCGCCAGGCCGCCCTCGAGAAGGCGGCCGCCGCCCGCCGGCAGCGCGCCGAGATCAAGGAGAAGCTCAAGGTGGGCTCCCTCTCGCTGCGGGAGCTCTTCGAGCAGGGCGACAACGACGAGACCCTCGCGAAGCTCAAGGTCGTGAGCGTGCTCGAGTCGCTCCCCGGAGTGGGCAAGGTGCGGGCGCGCCGGCTGATGCAGGAGCTCGACATCAGCGAGAGCCGACGCCTCCGCGGGCTCGGACGCAACCAGCGCCAGGCGCTCCTCGGCCGGTTCGGATAGGACCGGCAGCCTTCCCTCCGGGCATCCTCCTCGTCGTCGCCGGCCCCTCGGGGGTCGGGAAGGGCACCATCGTGCGCCGGCTGCTGGCCCGGGACCCCCGGCTGTGGTTCTCGGTCTCGGCCACGACCAGGCCCCGCCGGCCCGGCGAGGTCGACGGGCGCGAGTACCGCTTCATGACCAGGGAGGAGTTCGAGACGCTGCGCGACCAAGGGGGCTTCCTGGAGTCGTTCGACGTCTACGGCGACCTCAAGGGCACGCCTCGGGCGCCGGTGGAGGAGCACCTGGCCGCCGGCGACGATGTGCTGCTCGAGGTCGATGTGCAGGGCGCGATGGCAGCGCGCGCGGCGTTCCCCGACGCGGTCCTCGTGTTCGTGAAGGCGCCGTCCCGCGAGGCGCAGCGCGCTCGCCTGCTCGAACGCGGACACGACGATCCCGCCGCGGTCGACCTCCGCCTGGCGGAGGCCGACGCCGAGGAGGCCTTGGCCGGCCAGTTCGACGCCATGGTCGTCAACGACGACGTTGACCGGGCGGTGGCGCAGGTAGCTGCTATTCTTGCGTCCCGCCGCCAGGCGCGCTCGTAGCCCGTCCCGGCTCCCCGACCGGACCGCCCGGAGAACCTCATGGCAGAACGCCGCGCTTCGCTGATGGACCCCCGCATGGAGAGCCTGCTCGACCGCGTCGACTCGAAGTTCACGTTGGTCACGCTGGCAGCCATGCGAGCCCGCGAGATCAACGACTACTACAACCAGATCGGCGAGGGCCTGGGCAAGATCGTGCCCCCGCAGGTCACATCGGTGTCCCGCAAGCCCCTGTCGATCTCGCTCGAGGAGATCGAGGCCGGCAAGATCGAGGCGATCCCGCTCCCACAGGAGCCCCAGGAGCCCGAGGAGCCGGAGGAGGCCGCCGCCGGGGCCGCCGAGGCGCCGGCCGAGTAGGGCCGGCCGAGCAGGGGTGGCAACGGAGGGCGGCCCACCCCGACGCCCCAGGACCATGATCGACGCCGACGCACAACTGACCCCACTCCGGGGCCGGCGCGTGGTGCTAGGGGTAACGGGCGGGATCGCCGCCTACAAGGCCGTCGATGTCTGCCGCCGCCTGGTCGACGCGGGAGCCCACGTGGTGCCCGTCCTGACCGAGGACGCCCTTCGCTTCGTGGGCGCGCTCACGTTCTCGGCGCTGGCGTCGGAGCCGGCTCGCACTTCGCTCTTCGACGGGCCCGACCCGATCCCGCACACGCGCCTGGGGAAGTCGGCCGACCTCGTCGTCGTGGCGCCCGCCACCGCCAAGCTGCTCGGGAAGTACGCGGCCGGCATCTCCGATGACCTTCTGACGGCGACGCTGCTCGCCACACGCGCGCCGGTGGTCGTCGCGCCGGCCATGCACACCGAGATGTGGGAGCACGCCGCCGTGCGGGACAACGTCGCCACGCTGCGGCGCCGGGGTGTGCAAGTCGTCGACCCGGAGGCCGGGCGCCTCGCGGGCGGCGACGAGGGCGAGGGACGCCTGGCCGAGCCGGCGCGCATCGTGGCCGCGGCGGCTGCCACGCTCGCGGGCGGTGATCTCGCGGGTGTGCGCGTGCTCGTCACCGCCGGGGGCACGCGCGAGCCGGTCGATCCCGTGCGCTTCATGGGCAACCGGTCGTCGGGAAAGCAGGGCCACACCATCGCCGACGCCGCCGCCCGCCGGGGCGCGGCGGTGACGCTCGTGACCACCGCGAGCCGCGCGGCCGCGCCCGCGGTCGAGGTCGTGAGGGTCGAGACCGCCGACCAGATGGCGGAGGCCGTGCTCGGCCGGTTCCCCGAGGCCGACGCGGTGGTCATGGCCGCGGCGGTGGCCGATTTCCGGCCCAAGGCGGTGGCCGACGAGAAGCTGAAGAAACGCGACGGCGTACCCGACATCGTCCTCGAGCCCACGCCCGACATCCTCGCCCTCCTCGGCCAGCGCAAGCAGGGCCATCAGGTCCTGGTCGGGTTCTCGGCCGAGACAAACCGGGTCCGCGAGCAGGCCGCGGTCAAGCTCGCGGCGAAGCACGTCGACCTCATGGTCGCCAACGACGTGTCGGCCCCCGACGCCGGCTTCGAAGTCGACACCAACCGGGCCATCCTGCTGTACTCGCCCGGCTGGGCGAGCCCCGACGAGGAGCTTCCGCTGCTCACCAAGGCCGAGCTGGCGGACCTGATCCTCGACCGGGTCGTCATGTTCCTGAGGCCGGGCTCTCGAGGGAAGGGAAAGTAGTGAGCCGTTTCACGTTCACCTCCGAGTCGGTGACCGAGGGTCACCCCGACAAGATGTGCGACCAGATCAGCGACGCGGTGCTGGATGCGCTCATCGAGGAGGACCCCGAGAGCCGCGTCGCGTGCGAGACGCTGTGCACCACCGGGATGGTGGTCGTCGCCGGCGAGATCAGCACCAGCGGATACGTCGACATCCCGCGCGTGGTGCGCGGCACGATCCGTGCGATCGGCTACGACCGCGAGGCCTACGGGTTCGACGGCAACACCTGTGGCGTGATCACCTCGATCGACGAGCAGTCGCCCGACATCGCCCAAGGCGTCGACAAGGCCATGGAGCTCCGACAGGGCGAGGGCGACCACTACAGCGAGGTGGGCGCGGGCGACCAGGGGATGATGTTCGGGTACGCCTGCGACGAGACCGACGACCTCATGCCCATGCCCATCTGGCTGGCGCACCGACTCGCCCACCGCCTGTCGGAGGTCCGCAAGGCCGGGGTGCTGCCGTACCTTCGCCCCGACGGCAAGACCCAGGTCACCATCGAATACGAGAACGGGGTGCCCAAGCGGTTGTGCACCGTGCTCATCTCGACCCAGCACCAGCCCGGGATCGACATCGAGACACTGCTCAAGCCCGATCTGGTCGAGCACGTCATTCGGCCGCTGCTGCCACCGCAGTTCGTCGACGACCGCTTCGAGGTGCTGTGCAACCCGACCGGGAGCTTCGAGCTCGGCGGGCCCCATGCCGACTGCGGGCTGACCGGGCGCAAGATCATCGTCGACACCTACGGCGGGATGGCCCGCCACGGCGGCGGGGCGTTCAGCGGCAAGGACCCCACCAAGGTCGACCGGTCGGCCGCCTACGCGGTCCGCAACGTGGCCAAGAACGTGGTGGCCGCAGGGATCGCCGGGCGCTGTGAGGTCCAGGTCGCCTACGCGATCGGGGTCGCCCGTCCGGTGTCGATCATGGTCGAGACGTTCGGCACCTCCGAGATCGACCCGGTGAAGCTCGGTGATCTCGTGCAGGACCAGTTCGACCTGCGGCCGGCGGCGATCATCGAGCGGCTCGACCTGCGGCGCCCCATTTTCCGGCGCACCGCCGCCTACGGGCACTTCGGGCGGTCCGAGAAGGCCTTCACCTGGGAGCAGACCAGCGAGGTCGACGCCCTCCGCGGGGCGGCGGAGTCGCTCGCGTAGCCACCGCGGCGAGCGAGCGCAGCCAATGAGCTCGCCCGAGCCCGCGAGCGAGCGCGACCAGAGCGGAAGGCCTGCCAGCCCCCGACTCGCGGCCGGGATTGCGCGGGAGCGGCGAGCGTCCCGAAGGGCGGCGGCAGGTACCCTGCCGCCGAGCGAGCGCGACCAGAGAGTCTGCCGGGTCCGGCCCGACCTGCCGGCGGTCGACCGCGCGTTCGACTACCGCGTCCCCGACGAGATGGCCGGCGCGGTGCGCGTCGGCGCCATCGTGCGGGTCCCGCTGCACGGGCGGCGGGTTCGGGGCTGGGTGATGGCCGACGGCGTCGAGCCCGAGGCCGAGGTGGAGCGGCTGTTGCCGCTGCTGAAGGTCGCGTCGGCGGGACCCCCCGCCGACGTGGTCGAGCTATGTGCGTGGGCGGCCTGGCGCTACGCGGGCCCGGTGACGGCGCTGCTGCGGGCGGCGTCACCCCCGAACTCCGTCCCCCCGGCGGCGCCGGCCGAGACCGGCGCCGCACTGTTCCCGCAGAACGTCGTGCCGGACGTGGTCGCCCGGGCGCGCGC
>JBOGFI010000061.1:0-3942 GCA_050743365.1 Acidimicrobiia bacterium
CCTCGTCGAGCTCGGCCGCCGCCTCGCCGAAACGGCCGAGCGAGCCGAGCAATGACGCGACCTCGTGGCGCTCGCGGGTCGTGACCCGCAGCCGCAGCCGGAGACGGAGCGCCCACACCGCCGAGGAGGGGTCGCGTCCGAGCAGCGTGCGCGCGAGGTTCGCGAGCATCCGGCGCAGGATCTCGGTCGTGGGCGCCGGCTCGAGGTATTCGGGCAGGAACGGCACGTCCGCCCCCCGCACCTCGTGGAACCGGTCACGGCAGGCGCCCTCGTCGAGCATGCGCCCGCCGTGGAAGGAATCGAACCAGGTCGGGGGCGTCTCGTCGTCCGAGCGCACGAGGAAGTGGCCCGGCATCCCCACGCCGGAGACGACGACGCCTCGGCGGCGCCCCACCTCCACCATCACGACGCTGAGCGAGATCGGGATGCCGAGCCGGCGGCTCAGTACCTCGTCGAGGTACGAGTTGCGCGGATCGCCGTAGTCGACGGTGTTGCCGGCAAAGCCCAGGTCGACGAACAGGTGCCGGGCAAGGGCGGCCGCATCCTCGCCCGGGAACTCATCGGCGAGCGCATCGAGGTCGGCGAGCACACGGGCCACCTCGAGGTCGGGACGGGCGTGCGCCGCGATCAGCGCCACCGCCTCGTCGAGCGGGATCTCCGGTTCGGGGCGCCGCACCAGCGCGGTGAACCGCTCGGTGGGTTCCACCACGGCGACGCTACTGTGCGCCTCGTGGGCACCGACCTCGTGAACACCGTCGCGACGCGTTTGCGCGAGATCAACCAGCGCCTCACGACGAACCGGGAGGCCATCATCGACGTGCTGTCCCGGGCACCGCGACCGCTGACGATCCCCGAGATCCTGGCGGCGCGGCGGGGCCTCGCGCAGAGCTCCGTCTACCGCAACCTCGTCGTGCTCGAGCAGGCCGGGCTCGTGCACCGCATCGTGACCAGCGACGAGCACGCGCGCTTCGAGCTGGCCGAGGACCTGACCGGCCACCACCACCACCTGATCTGCGCGGCCTGCGGCATGATCGAGGACGTGCCCGCCTCCGCCGGCCTCGAGAAGTCGGTGCGGGTCGCGACGACGCAGATCGCGCGCACCACGGGCTTCCGCACCCAGCACCACCGCGTCGACCTCGTCGGCCTCTGCCGCGACTGCGCCTGAGGCCGGTCACCGGCGTCACCGCTCGCTATTGGATCTCGACTTCCCCCCGGACCACGACCTGGGTGGTCTCGTCCACGAGGGCGTTGGCGATGAGCTGCCATTCGCCCCGGATGGGGATGTCGAAACCGTTGGCCACGTAGTGACCGGGGCCCAGACGCCGGAGGGGGACGTCGACGGGCGCGATGTCGCGCTCGGGCTGGGTGAGGTTCACCTCCATCTCGAGCACCGTGGTGGGGTTGCCGGTGGCGGTGAGCGCGGTGACGTGCAGGTCGTTCTTCCCCACACGCGCCGGATCCACCAGCACGTCGACCCACAGCTCGTCCGACTTCAGCACCTCCGCGTAGGGTCCGGCCGCCGCCGAGCGAGCGGGAGCCGTGTTCACCAGGAGCGCGGCGACGACCAGGACGGCCACCGCGATCAGGACCTCGATCGCCACCGTCCGGCGGAGGTTGCGGACCTCGGTGGCGTCGTCGAGCGGGCCGCTCCCGCCGTCGCTCCCGTCTCCGCTCGTGACGGGGTCACCTCCGCCCACGGGGACACGCTCCGCATGAGCCAGGGCGGTCTTCACACGGAAGCTTCGGTTCACGACCTCTCGGCTGAACGCGGCGACCACGACCAGGCCGCCGAAGAGCAACAGCTTCAGCACGAGCAGGCGGCCGAAGTCGGTATCGCGCAGTGGGCTGAGCCCGCCGACCTGGCGCCACGACTGGAACGCCCCGGTGGCGACGATCACACCGACCGACGCCAGCGCGAGTTGCGAGTACCGGGGCACCGCGGAACGCAGCTCGGCGGCGTCGGCGCTGGACAACAGCGCGACGACGAGGAGCACGAGGCCGCCGAGCCAGAGCGCGACGCCACCGACGTGCGCGGCGTCGACGACCACGGCCACGGGCACGAGGTCACCACTGCCGGCGTGGCCCGCGAGTCCCGGGGTCAGCAGGAGACCGGCGCCGATGGCGGCCGCTGCGCCACGCCACCCGGGTGTGAGCGGGTACTCGGCCACCGGCCGCCGACCCGGTAGCAGGCGCCGCAGCAGGAGCGCGGCCACCAGGAGCAGCCCGAGCCGAGCCGCCCACACCCTCCCGAAGCGGGTGTCGAGCACGTCGCGCACGACATCGGCGTCGAGGACGTCGGCGAGCGGCAGGGCAGCGGCGTAGGGCCCCTGGAGCAAGAGGCCGGCCGCCGTGGCCGCCGCCGCACCGATCCAGCCGGCCCATATCAGGACGCGGGCGCGTCGGGAGTCGCGGCCGCGCGGCCACACGAGCGCGAGGAACGCCGCGCCGCCCACGAGCAGCGCCAGCGACGCGAACACGGTGAAGCGGGCGACTGTGTAGAGGAACCCGACGGTCTCGCTGCCGCCCTGGCTCGCGAGCAGCCGCTGAGTCAGCCCTTCGAGGTCGTCGCCGGTGGCCTCGGGCCCGACCTGGAACGTGAACGCGCCCCGCACCGGATGCGCGTCGGCCGAGATCACCCGCCAGGTGACCACGTAGGAGCCGTCGCGCAGGTCACCGAGGTCGACCCGCACCGCGCTCTGCTCGCCGTCGGGATGCGAGGGCTTGTCGATGTCGAGCTGCGCGCCCCGGCCGTCGTACACACGCACCGCGCCGAGCGATGCCTCGACCGGCTCGCTGTAGCGAAGGGTGAGCGTCTTCGGCGCCTCGTCGTACACGCCGCCGGCCTGCGGGTCGGTGCTCACGAGCTCGGCGTGTGCGAATGCGGGTGTCGCGCCCGCCACGACGAGGCCCAGAGGCGCGACGACCAGCACCAGCGCGCGTGCCGTGGCCCGCCGGATCAGGGTCATCAGGCGGCGAGGTGGCTGGGCTGGCCGTGCGGCGGACGGACGAGGAGCCAGATCACCAGGAGGCCCGCCACCTCGGCGGCGTGGTGCGCCTCACCCAGTGCCGCCGCGTGGCCCGAAGCAACGTCGAGGACGGAAGTGCCGACGAGGCAGGCCACCAGTGCCGCCGCCACCGGGACCAGGCCGGCGCAACGCTCGGGCCGCCACGCCGCGAAGAGGAAACCGACCGCGAGGGCGACGCCGAACGAGCCGAGGTGACGGGCGCTGTGGATCGGGAGCCCGGCGTCGTCACCGAGGACCAGCGGCGGAACCGCCACCGCGAGCTGCACGACGGCGATCAGCGTCAGCACGACCCGGAGCGCTCGTTCTCGCGCACCCGGGAGATCGACCGCCTCGGCCCCGATGGAGGCGAGGATCGCCGGAGCGAGATCGGGCACGGGTGGGGCCGACCCCAGGCGGGTAGCGCGATGGAGGGCCGCAGCGCCCTCCGCGAAGGCGCGACAGGCCGGGCAACTGGCAATGTGAGCGTCGACGTCGTCGGGCTCGAGGCCCGGATGCTCGCCGTCGAGGCGGGCCGAGATGGCGGTGCGAATGCGGTTGCAGTCCATGACGAGTAGTCGATCTGGACGGTGCGCGAGTTCCCGTTATCGTCCGCACCGATGGACGAGCTGACGCGGTGGCTCCTGGCCGCGCGCGACGGCGACCGACTCGCTCTCGCCGCCGCCATCCGAATGAGCCAGGCCGAGGTCTGGCGCCTCGCCGCCCATCTCGTCGACCCCGACGCCGCGGACGACGTCACCCAGGACACGTACCTACGGGCCTGGCGGGCGCTCCCCAGGTTCCGGGGTGACTCGAGCGGCAGGACCTGGCTGCTCGCGATCGCCCGCCGCGCATGCGTCGACGCCATTCGCCGGCGCACGCGCGACCGTCGACTCACGGCGCGCCTGACGTCCACGGCGCGCGCCGGCCGGTTCGAGGC
>JBOGFI010000062.1:0-9398 GCA_050743365.1 Acidimicrobiia bacterium
CCGCCGCAACCGTGCGCGCCGCCCGCCGGGCCGGACGGGCGGGCGGGCCGGTCGCCCAGCTGACGGGCACCGTCCTGCGCCGGTTCCGGTCCGACGACGTCGGGCTCGTCGTCACCTGGGACGATGCTCGCCTCGACGCCGTGCTCGACCGGTGGGAGGGCGAGCTCTCGCACGGCCTCCGGGACGGCGCGCTCGAGTTCCAGGGCGCCGAGGTGGTCGTGGTCGAGCCGAGGTCGGGCTTCGGGCTGAAGCGCCGCGAGGCGAAGCGGCGGATCGAGGCGGCGCTGCGCGCCGGCGCCGGCAAGGTGATCGAGCTGCCGGTCGGGCGCTCCGACCCCACAATCGACAGGAAGGCGGTGGAGCGTGCCGCCGCCCGGGCCCGGAGCATCCTCGCGGCGCCGCTCACCCTCACGATCGAGGGCCTGCCGATCACGGTCACCCCCGAGCAGGTGGGGCCGGCGATCACCGCGACGCCGAAGGCCGGCGAGCTGGAGCTCGGCGTCGACCCCGGCCGGCTACGGGAGACCATCGGGCCCGCGATCGCCCCGTTCGAGCTGGCGCCCGTCGACGCGTCGTGGGCGGTCGACGGGACGACCGCCACCGTCGTGCCCGCCACCCCCGGGCGGGCGGTCGACCTCCGCCCGGTGGCGGCGGCGATCCTCGCCGAGCAGCGCTCCATCACCGGCGCCGTCGTCGAGGCGCCGGCCGCGCTGACCACCGAGGCCGCGCAGGCGCTGAACATCACCGAGAAGGTGTCGGAGTTCACCACCACCTACGGAGCCGGCCAGGCGCGGGTGTCCAACATCCACCGGGCCGCCGACCTCGTCAACAACGCGGTAGTGCGACCGGGCGAGACGTTTTCGCTCAACGACAGGCTCGGGCCGCGTCGGTGCGAGCTCGGCTGGGTGCCGGCGCCCGCGTTCGCGACCGACGAGGGCTTCTACCAGGAGTGTGGTGGTGGCGTGAGCCAGTTCTCGACCACGCTGTTCAACGCGACGTTCTTCGGCGGTTACCAGGACGTCGACCACACGCCGCACTCGATCTTCATCTCGCGCTACCCGATGGGCCGTGAGGCGACGCTCAACTACGGCTCCATCGACAACAGGTTCAAGAACGACTCCGGCTCCGGCGTGCTGATCGTCACGAGCCACACCGCCACCTCGGTGACGGTGGCGTACTACGGAAACCGGGAGGGCAAGACCGTGCGGGCCGAGGGCCCCAACGTCATCGAGGAGATCCCGGTTGCGATCGAGTACGTCGACAACCCGTTCCTGCCGGCCGGACAGGAGCAGGCCGTGTCGGGTGAGAACGGCTATGTCGGGTACAAGGTCGAGAACTTCCGCGTCATCGAGCGGCCGGGCCAGCCCCCGCAGCGGGAGCGCTTCTACTGGGAGTACGACATGCGCCCCCGGAAGCTCTACCGGGGCACGCAACCGTGAGCCCTCGCCGCCAATAGGCTTCACCGGCGTGATCGAGGCCTGGCGCTACCTCCACGACGTCGCAGATCGCGAGCGGGTGGCATTCGACCGGCTGGCGGACGCCATCGAGCCAAAGAAGGGGCTGCTGTGGATTGATGCGGCGGCCCCCACCGCCGACGAGCTCGTCACGCTCGTCGACCAGCTCGGCGTCAACGACCTCGTCAGTGAAGACCTTCGCCAGGGGCACCAACGCACCAAACTCGAACGCTACGAGGACGAGTACCACGTCGCGGTGCACGACTGCCGCCTCGTGGGAGATCGGTTGGTGGTCCGCGAGGTCGACGTCGTCTTCGGCGAAGGTTGGCTCCTCTCGGTGCGCCAGCGCGCCGACGACCCCGACGACCCGGAGCCGTTCGACTCGGGGCCGGTCGCGCGTCGCTTCGAGCTCCAGCAGGTGGAGCGCGGGACAACCGACGAGGGGTTCCTCCTGTGGGCGATGCTCGACGTGATCGTCGACTGCTACTTCGACGTCACCGACGCGGTCGACGATCGGATCGACGCGATCGAGCAGATCGTCTTCGATGCGGGTACGCAGGGCGAGATGCCCCGCGAGCTCTTCGACCTCCGCCGCATGCTCGTCGAGTTCCGTCGCGTCATCGCCCCCCTCCGGGAGGTGGTCAACGAGCTGCTTCGGCGTGAGGCCCCCGGCATCGGCCCGGTGGCACTCGCCCATCTCCAGGACGTGTTCGACCACGTACTGCGGGTGGGCGAGTTGGTCGAGTCGCAGCGCGAGCTGCTTACCGGGTTGCTCGAGGCGAATCTCGCTGTCTCGTCGAATCGCATGAACGAGGTAATGAAGCGCATGACGTCGTGGGGGGCGATCCTGCTCGGCTCGACGCTGATCGCCGGTATCTACGGCATGAACTTCCGGCACATGCCGGAGCTCGACTGGTACCTCGGCTACCCGATGGCACTGACGATGATGCTGGCGCTCACCGTTGGGCTGTACACGTACTTCAAGCGCCGCGACTGGCTCTGACTCGCGCGCCCACACGCTGGCCGGCCGCCGCGGCCCTGCTGCGCATCCGCCACCCCACCTCGAGCAGCACCGCCGCGCCACCCGCGATCACGGCCACCTCCACGAGCACCGTGTCGCGGGGCAGCTCGAGGGCGTAGAAGTCGCGGCCGGCCGGCACGAGGAGCGCCAAGGCGAAGGCGGCGACCATCGCCCCCATGAGGAGGCCGCGCCACGGTGTCAGGGGCCGAGCGAGGATGACGAGCACCCAGAGGCCGATGACCAGCAGCACCAGCGCCGCGGTAGTGCGCGCCTCGTCCAGGCTGACGCCAGGCTGCTCGCGGGCCAGCGCGTAGGCGCCGAACGTCGCGCCGGCGGCGACGAAGCCGGCCGGGATCGTGAAGCGCGCCACCCGGCGTACGAACCCGGGAACGTACCGCTGCGTGTTGGGCGCGAGCGAGAGGAAGAACGCCGGGATGCCGATGGTGAGACTGCCCACGAGCGTGAGGTGCCGGGGCAGGAACGGGTAGGGCAGCTGCGCGACCCCGACCGCGATGGCGAGGAGCAGGGCGTAGACGGTCTTCGTGACGAACAGATTGGCCACCCGCTCGATGTTGGCGATGACCCTTCGCCCCTCCGCGACTACCCCGGGCATCGTGGCGAAGCGCCCGTCGAGCAGCACCAGCTGCGCGACCGCCCGGGTGGCCGCCGCCCCCGACCCCATGGCCACGCCGATGTCGGCCAGCTTGAGGGCGAGGGCGTCGTTCACGCCGTCGCCCGTCATCGCCACGACGTGCCCCCTCGCCTGGAGCGCCCGCACCATGGCCTGCTTCTGGTGGGGTGAGACCCGCCCGTACACCGTGTGCTCCTCGAGCACGTCGGCCAGGGCCCCCTCGTCCTCCGGCAGCGTGCGCGCGTCCACCGGGTCACCGGCGCGGGGCAAGCCGACCCGCTGCGCCACCGCGCCGACCGTGCGCGGGTTGTCGCCCGAGATCACCTTCAGCTCGACTCCCTGTTCGGCGAAGTAGCGCAGCGTGTCGGCGGCGTCGGGTCGCACCTTCTCCTCCAGGAGCACGAGCGCGGCGGGCTCGATCACCGACGGGAGTTCATCGCCGGTCAGGGGAGAGCGCGCCCGGGCGAGGAGCAGTACCCGCGAGCCCGAGGCCGCGAGCTCGTCGGCCTGGGTCCGCACCGGGTCGGCGGCGGGCGCGTGCCCCCACACCATCTCGGGCGCGCCGAAGACCCACGCGCCGTTGTCACCGAAGGCGGCTGCGCTCCATTTCCGAGCGGACGAGAACGGCACTACGAGCGTCCGCTCCCAGCCGTCCGGAGGCGGGAAGGCGTACCCGATCGCCCGTAGGGTGGTGTTGGCGTTCTCGTCGTCGGCGAGAGCGCCGAGCGCACCCTCCACGGCGACGAGGTCGACCTCGCCCACGAGGTCGAGGCGGTCGAAGACGACCTCGCCCTCGGTGAGGGTGCCGGTCTTGTCCAGGCACACCACGTCGACCCGGGCCAGGCCCTCGACCGCGGGCAGCTCCTGCACGAGCACCTTGCGACGGGCGAGGGTCACCGCGGCCACCGCGAAGGCGATGCTGGTGAGGAGCACGAGCCCCTCCGGGACCATGCCCACGACGCCGGCGACCGCGCCGGTGAGCGCCTCACGCCAGTCGTCGTCGCTAATGCGGAACTGCGTGAACAGCAGCAGCGCCGCCGTCGGGAAAATCGCCCACGTGACGTAGCGCAGGATCTGGTTGATGCCGGCGACGAGCTCCGAGTGCACCAGTGTGAACCGGCGAGCCTCGGCAGCCAGCTTTCGTGCGTAGGCGTCCGCCCCGACCCGGGTGGCCTGGAACCGCCCCGCGCCCGCGACGACGAAGCTGCCCGACAGCACCTCGTTGTCGGCACGCTTGGCCACCGGCTCCGACTCGCCCGTGAGCAGCGACTCGTCGACCTCGAGCCCGTCGACGGCGCGGACGAGCCCGTCGGCGGGGATCTGGTCGCCGGTGCGTAGATCGACCAGCTCGTCGAGCACGACCTCCTCGACCGCCACCTCCTGGCTCCGCCCGTCCCGCACCACCCGGGCGCGCGGCGCGCTGAGCACCGCCAAGCGGTCGAGGGTGCGCTTGGCCCGCACCTCCTGCACGATCCCGATGAGGGTGTTGGCGACCAGCACGATGCCGAACAGGGCGTCGTTGAGCGGCCCTGCGATCAGGATGACGACGAGCATCGTGCCGAGGATGGCGTTGAAGCGCGTGAAGACGTTGGCCTTGACGATCTCGCCCAGTGTCCTGCTGGTGCGCTCACCGGTGTCGTTGACCTGTCCGCGCCCGACCCGCGCCTCGACTTCGGCCACGGTCAGCCCGCGTTCGGACGTCTCGTACGCCGTCGTGGGCGCGGCGGGATCGCCGGTCAGCGGCGAGACGGCCACGGCGTGACGGTAGCCGACGTCGATACGCTCGCTGGTGCGATGAGTGACGGCTCTCCGAGCGCGGAGGCGAACGGCCCGAAGGGCGCCGGCCGGGCATCCCGGCCGGCGAGGTGAGCCGACCAATCAAGGAGGACGGCGCCACCGGCCCGGGCGGCACGCTGCTCGATGCGATCGCCGGGTGGCTCGCGCCGAGCCGGCGCAAGCAGAGGGTGACCGTCCCCGAGCTACGCGGCCGGAACGTGAGTGACACGCGGTTCGTCGCCGCGCAGGCCGATGTGCGCCTGCGCATCGTGCGCCTCCAGCTGCGCCCCGCGGCCGCCGACGGCTACGTCGTCGGGCAGGATCCCCCCGCCGGCGCGCGTGTCCGGCCGGGCAGCACCGTCACGCTGATCGTGCAGCACCCTGACGCCGAATCGCCGGGCGACGACCAGCTAGGAAGGCCTGCCAGCCCGTTGCTGGCCGCCAGGATTGCGCGGGAGCGGCGCGCGTCCCGAAGGGCGGGCGCCGGGTACCCCGGCGCCCGAGCGAGCGCGACCAGGAGTTAGTCGCAGTGGCCCCTGGCGGGGCCGCCATGAAGTGATGAAACTCGGTGTGGGCCGCCCGGTGACGTCGTGTTGTCCTTGGTGTTGTCCATCCCGTGAGTTAGTCGGGCGTGGGGATCTCGGGCACCAGGCAGTGTTGCTTCGAGCACGAACTTCAGATTCCTTGCGATGAGGTCCCTGCGGGCGGTCCTTGTCATCGAGGCGAGGAGGGTTCGATGGACATCATCGTCGAGCGCTGCGCGGGACTCGATGTGCACAAGGACACGGTCGTGGCCTGTGTGCGTGTCCCCGGGTCCGGGCGCAAGCGCGAGGAGGTGGTCGCCACCTTCGGCACCACGACCGTGGAACTGCTGGCGCTGCGTGACTGGTTGGTCGCCCACGGGGTGACGCTCGTGGGGATGGAATCGACGGGCGTGTACTGGAAACCGGTGTTCTATGTGCTCGAGGACGCGCTCGAGTGCTGGCTGCTCAACGCCCGGCACCTGCGTAACGTCCCCGGTCGCAAGACCGACGTGTCCGATGCTGCCTGGATCGCTGGGCTGGTCGAGCACGGCCTGGTCCGGCCGAGCTTCGTGCCGCCCAAGCCGATCCGGGAGTTGCGCAACCTCACCCGCTATCGGCGGGCTCAGATCGAGGAGCGAACCCGGGAAGTTCAGCGTCTCGACAAGGTGCTCCAAGACGCCGGCATCAAGTTGTCGTCGGTCGCCAGCAACGTTCTCGGTGTGTCGGGCCGGGCCATGCTCGAAGCCCTCGTCGCCGGCAGCGACGATCCCGCCGTCCTCGCCGAGCTCGCCCGCGGCGTCCTGCGCAAGAAGCTCCCGATGTTGCGCGACGCGCTACAGGGTCGCTTCGGCGCGCACCACGCGCTCCTCGTCGGCCAGATCCTGGCCAAGCTCGACTTCCTCGATGAGGCCATCGAGCACCTGTCGGTCGAGATCGACCGGGTGATCGCCCCTTTCGAAGCTGAGATCGAGCTGCTGGTCACGATCCCCGGCGTCCAGCGTCGCAGCGCTCAGGAACTCATCGCCGAGACCGGCGTCGACATGACCCGCTTCGAGACCTCCGAGCGGCTCGCATCGTGGGCCGGCATGTGCCCCGGTCACCACGAATCGGCCGGCAAGCAGCGCGGTGGGCGCGCACGACCCGGCCCCAAATGGCTCCAGCGCACTCTCCGAGAATCAGCCAAGGCGGCCGGCCGCACCAAGGACACCTACCTCGGCGCGCAATACACACGCCTGCGCGGCCGACGCGGACCCGCCAAAGCGACCAAGGCCGTCGGGCACTCGATCCTCGTCGCCGCGTTCCACATCCTGCGCGACGGCGTCGCCTACCACGACCTCGGCGCCGACTGGTTCAACCGCCTCCGACCCCAACAACACGCCCGCCGGCTCATCCACCAGCTCGAGGCCCTCGGCTATCACGTCACAATCAACCAAGCCGCGTAACGGGAGTTTCACTTCAGAGGTCGAGGTGGTGCTCGTCGAGGAGGGGATCGATTATCGACGGCCAGATAGCGACGAGCCCGGCGAGCAGTTCCGCCTGTACGAGGTGGCCGGGATGCCCCACAACCTGTCGTGGATGCATCCCCTCCTCCTGGAAGTTCTCGATATCGCGTCAAGGGCTGGTGCGGTCTGCGCGAACCCGCTCAACAGCTTTCCGTACAACCCGATGGTCAGCATGGCGCTGGACCACCTGCTGCGCTGGGTCGAGGACGACGAGCCGCCGCCGCGCGCCGAGCGAATCGAGTTGACCGGCGAGCCGGGCGAAGGCGAGGTCGCGATCGCGCGGGACGAGCACGGCAACGCGCTGGGCGGGGTGCGCAGCACCACCGTCGACGTTCCCGTCGCCACCCACCAGGCGCTCAACGAACCGATCGACGAAGACGAAGATCTCACGCCCGGGAGCTGCCTGGTGTTCGGCAGCCAACTCGACTTCTCTCCCGACAAGTTGAAGTCGCGCTACGGCGACAAGGATGGCTACGTCGACCGAGTGAACGAACGCCTCGAAGAGCTCGTGGACGAGGGCTGGTATCTGGAGCAGTTCGCCGACGAGCTACGGGACCAGGCCGACAACTTCGACGAGTTCGACCAGTAGACGGAGAGCTCGCAACGCGAATCGAGAACTCGTGCCACTTCAGGGCTCGTGTCGGAGGTGGGACTTGCGGCTTGACCCCACGTGTGCGGCTCATCAGAACCGTGCCGCTCGCAGCCTGATGCCTGGACGCACGACCGAACAGATCGGAGGTTTCGGGTGCGCGTCCGTCGTCATTCCGTACGAGGTGGAATGCGGCTTTGAACTCCGACGCCACGCGAACGCTCAGATCAGAGCCGTTCCGTCGCGCGCGCAAGGCAGCATCCCCGGGGCCCGACAGGCAATCACGTCGTCATCGACCTGGCGATCACGGGCACGCTCGATTCGTTGTCGAACGGCGGTGGAGCCAGTCGAGAAGGCGAGAACGTCGCGCCGACCGTGACCATCTGGCGGCCAACGCCACGTTGCACGTCCTCAACTCGAGACGGGCAGGGACTCCGCCGATGAGTTGATCCGGCTCGCACCGTCTAATGGAGAAGTGAGCCCCGAGTACCGAAGGAGCACCAGCCCATGTCACTCACCCGCGTCCAGCAGATCTCCATCTCGCTCGACGGTTTCGCCACCGGCGAAGGTCAGAGCCTGGACACACCGTTCGGCCACGCCGGCGAAAGGCTTCACGAGTGGATGTTCGTCACCCGGTCGTGGGGCGAGAGGGCTGGCCAGCCCGGCGGCAGCGGCGGCGTCGACGACGCCTTCCTGCGGCTGTTCACTCCTGGGATCGGCGCTGAGATCATGGGTGCTGGGAAGTTCGGCCCGCCCGGATGGCACGAGGACCCGGAGTGGAAGGGCTGGTGGGGTCCCAATCCCCCGTTCCACACTCCGACCTTCGTCCTCACCCATCACCCGCGCCCGTCGATCGAGATGGATGGCGGCACGACGTTCCACTTCGTCGACGCTCCGCCTGCCGAGGCGCTCGAGACCGCCCGCCAGGCCGCCAACGGCCAGGACGTGCGCCTCGGCGGGGGTCCCACCATGATCCGCGACTTCCTGGCTGCCGGGCTCGTCGACCACATGCACATCGCGGTGGTCCCGATCCTGCTCGGCCGGGGCGTGCGCCTCTGGGACGGACTGGAGGCCCTCGACGAGGACTACGAGGTCGAGGCCACCTCCTCGCCCAGCGGCGTCACGCATGTGACGTTCACCCGTGCGGGCGTCTGAACCGCCTCGGTCGAGAACCCGGGCCGCGGGTGGGCTTTTAGCCCAGGGGCGAAATCACCTGAGCACCTGGGGCCAGACCCGGTTCCGACAATCACCGTGCCGCGGCCATCGTCCGCCTCGTCCTGGAGCGAAGTGATGTCGTCCGCGGTGCCGCCTCCCCCGCCCCCGCTGTGTGCCAGCAACAGCTCACCGACGCGAGTTGTCACCTTGTCCCAACTTGATCGGGCGAACTGGACCGTTCCAGCAGTTTGGACGGGGTGGTGACCGATGCCACCGGGCGAGGCGGTCGACGAGTACGAAGCTGGGTGCCGTCGCAGCGATGAGTCTGCCGGCGCCCACAGGTCTACCTCCCGACCGAGACAACCAACTCATCGGGAGTAAGGCATGGGCCTCATCCACATCGAGCTGTTCGCAACCCTCGATCTCGTCGGGCAGGCGCCCGGCGGCCCCGACGAGGACCCGTTGGGGTTCCCGTTCGGCGGCTGGCAGGCGCCCCTGTTTGATGAGGTCGCCGGGGCGCAGGTCGCTGCCGCGTACGAGGGCACGGACGCCCTCCTGCTCGGCCGGCGGACGTATGACATCTTCGCCGCCTACTGGCCGTACCAGGAGGACGGGCAGGACAACGAGATCGCCACGCTGTTCAACAGCGTCCCGAAGTACGTGGCCTCCCGCGGCAGGCCCGACCTCTCGTGGGCCGAGTCCACGCAGCTCGGCCCGGATCTGGCCGGCGCGGTGCGCGAGATCCG
>JBOGFI010000063.1:0-1885 GCA_050743365.1 Acidimicrobiia bacterium
CTGGGAGAAGGGGCGTGAGCGAGCGTCGGGAGGCGGGTATCCCGCCGAGCAGCGAGCGTGGCCCGAGCGGCCCGGCCCGAAGGGCCGAGAGCGGGAAGGGCTGAGGCGACGCTGCGCTCGATCGCGATCGTCGGCGCGTCGCTGGCGGGACTGCGCGCCGCCGAGACGCTCCGGCGCGAGGGGTTCGACGGGCCCGTCACCCTGATCGGCGCCGAGCGCCGCCTCGCGTACGACCGGCCTCCGCTCTCGAAGGAGCTCCTGGCCGGCGAGTGGGAGCCCGAGCAGATCGCGCTGCGCAAGCAGCCCTACGACGAGCTCGAGCTCGACCTTCGCCTCGGCCGGCGGGCCGTCGGCCTCGACCTCGGCGCCCGCGAGGTCGCGCTCGACGACGGCGGGCGCGTGGGTTTCGACGGCCTCGTGGTCGCCACCGGCGCGACACCGCGCACGCTCCCGGGCACCCCCGCTCTCGAAGGCATCTTCACCCTCCGCACCCTCGACGACTGCCTCGCCATCCGCGAGCGGCTCGAGGCGGGGCCGCGGGTCGTGGTCGTGGGCGCGGGCTTCATCGGCAGCGAGGTCGCCGCGACCAGCCGGAGGCGGGGGCTCGACGTGATCGTGCTGGAGGCGCTGCCGGTCCCGATGGCGCGGGGCGTGGGCCCGGTGATCGGCGAGGTCTGCGCCCAGCTCCATCGCGACCACGGCGTCGCCGTTCGCCTCGGCGTCGGTGTCGCCGGCTTCGACGGGACGACCCGGGTGGAGCGGGTACGCCTCGCCGATGGCGCCACCGTCGAGGCCGACCTCGTCGTCGTCGGGGTCGGCGTCGCCCCGGAGACGCGCTGGCTCGAAGGCTCGGGTCTCACACTCGACGACGGGGTGGTGTGCGACGAGACCTGCCTCGCCGCCCCCGGCGTGGTCGCGGCCGGCGATCTCGCCCGCTGGCCGAACCCGCTCTTCGACGGGGAGGTGATGCGGCTCGAGCACTGGACCAACGCCACCGAGCAGGGCGTCCACGCGGCGCGCACGCTGCTGCTGGGAGACCGAGCCGAGGCCTTCGCGCCGGTGCCGTTCGTGTGGTCCGATCAATACGACGTGAAGATCCAGACCGTGGGCTGCATCCGCGGCGACGACGAGGTGACGGTGGCGCACGGGACGCTTCCCGAACGACGGTTCGTCGCCCTGTTCGGTCGCAACGGGCGGCTCACCGGCGCGCTCGGGTTCAGCCGACCCCGCCAGGTGATGCAGTACCGCAGGCTGATTGCCGAGCGCGCCAGCTATGGCGACGCGCTGGCGCACGCCCGCGCTGCCGACGGCTGACCTTCGTACGATGGCGCCATGCGCAGGGCGGAGCCGCTCCTGACACCGAGGTTTCTGCTCGTCGTCCTGTCCGGCCTCACGTACTTCATGGCGCTGAGCATGCTGATCCCGGTAACGCCGCTCTACGCCAAGGGGCCGCTCGGCGCCGGCGACGTGGGCGTCGGGATCGCGGTGGGCTCGCTGTTCGTGGGCGCGGTGCTGCTGCGGCCCTACGCCGGACGGGTGGGCGACCGGCTGGGCCGGCGGGTGCTCATCATCGGCGGCGCGCTCGTGGTCGCGGCGTCGACGGCGGCGTACGGAGCCATCGAGTCGCTGCCGTTCCTCGTGGGGATGAGGGTCGTCACCGGCGTCGGTGAGGCCGCATTCTTTGTCGGCGCGGCGACCATGATCACCGACCTCGCGCCCGAGGCGCGGCGGGGCGAGGCGGTGAGCTACTGGTCGGTCGCGATCTACGGAGGGCTGGCCTTCGGCCCCGCGCTCGGCGAAGCCGTGCTCGGTGACGATCGCTACCTCGCGGTGTGGCTGGTGTCGGCGGCGCTGGCGCTGGCGGCGGCCGCGCTCGGCGTGGCGA
>JBOGFI010000064.1:0-26042 GCA_050743365.1 Acidimicrobiia bacterium
GGGCTCACGATCGCCCAGCCCATCCGCATGCCGGCGGCGCCGGCGACCGCGATGCACGACAGCTCGAGCAGGCCGTGGGCAGGGATCCATTCCAGCAGGAGCCGCCCGTTGCCGGCGCTCGCGGCGAGCCCCGCGACCACGCCGAGCACGACCCCGTTGAACACGAGCACGAAGGCGGCGCCGAGCCCGGCGGCGATACCCGCGGCGAAGGCGAGGATCGCGACCCGGATGTTGTTGGTGAAGAGCCTCCCGGCGAAGGCGGCGCTCTCGTCGGTCGACGGCGCGGGCCGGTCCTCGACCGGCTCGGTCCAGGTTCGGAACTCCTCCGGCGCCACCGGGAGGGCCGCGCCCGGGTCGCGCCACGCCCATAGGCCGGCGAGCAGCGACGTCCCGAGGAGCAGCGTGGCCGCCACCGCGAGCGGTACCGGCCGCTCACCGACCCGGCGCCAGTAGCCCCGGCTCACGAACTCGGCGACGGAGCCGGCGCGCCGATCGCTGTCGTACACGAGGGGGCGGGCCTTGCCCACCAGGTCGGCGAGCTGGAAGACGACGGGGTCGCCGGCGAAACGCCGGCGCGCCAGCGCCAGGTCGGCGGCGGCGGAGCGGTACAGCGCACCGAGCCGGCGCACCCCGTCCGGCCCCAGGGACGCCGGCCGGCGACCGGCGGTGTGGACGAGGCCCGCGAGCTCCGCCCACCGCTCCCGGCGCTCGCGGAGGAACGCGTCGAGGTTCACCGGCCCACCGACGATTCTCTACCGTCGCGGCACATGACGTTCGACGACCGGGTCACCATTGCCACCCCCGAGGGCGTCGACGTCGAGATCGTGCTCGCGGGGCTGGGCTCGCGCTTTGCCGCCACCCTGCTCGACCTCGCGATCCAGGCCGGCGCCATCATCGCGCTCGGGCTCGTGCTGGGCCTGAGCGGCGACAGCGGCTACCTCGCCGGCGCCTACTTCGTGCTCGTGTTCCTGGTGCTCTTCGCCTACGACATCGTGTTCGAGACGTGGAACTCGGGCCGGACCATCGGCAAGCTCGCAGCCGGCATCAGGGTCGTGCGGGTGGGTGGCCAGCCGGTCAACTTCCTGACGAGCTCGGTGCGCAACCTCATCCGCATCGTCGACTTCCTGCCCGCGTTCTACACCGTGGGGATGATCACGATCGTGGCGACCCGGAGGAACCAGCGACTCGGCGACCTCGCCGCCGGCACCTACGTCATCCACGACCGGCGCGCCGCGCCGGTTCCCGTTCTCCCGCGGTATCTGCGACCGGGAGCCGATGCGCCCTTCCTTGACTGGGACGTGAGCGCGGTGACCGCCGAGGAGGTGGCGACGGTCCGGCGGTTCCTGGAGCGCCGTGCCGGGCTCGACCCCGGCGCCCGCGTGGCGGTCGGCCTGGACCTGGCGAACCGGCTCCGGCCCAAGGTGGCCGGACCCGACGAGAGCTGGGGGCACGAGCCGTTCCTCGAGGCGGTGGTCGCAGCCAAGGCCGCGCGCGGTTGACCGGCCGGTAGATTGCGGGCCGTGAGCGCGGTGACGGTCGATCTCAGATCGCTGCGGGCGGCCGGCGCCGCTGCCCTCGGCGCCGCCCTTGTTCTCCCGCTGGTGCCCTTCGAGGCCGGACCGCTCTGCCCGCTGCGCACGATCACCGGCGTGCCGTGCCCGTTCTGCGGGATGACACGGAGCGTCACCGCCGCGGTTCACGGCGACCTCGCCCGCTCGCTCGTTCTCAACCCGGGCGGCATCCTGATCGTCGTGCTGGCCGTGACGCTGCTGCTGGCCTGGCGATGGCGACGGGTGAAGCTGCCGGTGTGGACCGTGTTCGCGTTCTTCGCCGCGCTGTGGGCCTACCAGCTGTTCAAGTACGCGACCGGCCGGCCGCTATAGGGCGGCCGAGCCCAAGACAGAGGAGCTCCCATGTCGCAGCCGCCCCCCGCGGGCGAGCCCGTTCCCGGCGCCGCCCCTGCCGGCCCGTCCGGGCCCCGAGCCGGGTTCTGGCTGCGCTTCGCCGGTGCGCTCGTCGACGGGCTCATCATCGGCATTCCGTTGAACGTGATCCTGCTGGCCGTCGACAACCTGCCCCTTCGCCAGGTCGCGGGGATCGTGGCGGGGCTGTTGTACACCGTGTACTTCCTCGGAAGCCCGAGCGGGCAGACGGTGGGTATGAGGCTCCTCAGCATCCGAGCGGTCGATGCCGAGACGGGGGGCCGCATCGACTACGGCACAGCCGCGATCCGCGACCTGGTCGCGCTCGTCTCCGCCATCCCCTGCGGCCTGGGCTACCTCTGGATGCTCTGGGACCCGGAGAAGCAGACGTGGCACGACAAGGTCGCGCGCACGTTCGTCGTGCCGACCGACGCCTACCCGGTGGAGAGGTGGCCGGGCTGAACCGGCGCTTGCTGATCGCGTGAACGATGAATGAGAGGAGGCGGCCTCACGGCCGCCTCCTCTCGCGGTCGCTGGTTTTAGGGCTCAGGCGGGCGACGCGCCCTTCGAGACCCAGTGCTCGTTCAGCGCGCCCTGCACCTTCAGGATGTAGATGATGAACCCGATGAGCGGCAGGAAGAGCCAGAGGCCGATCACCGGGCCGAACGGCGCAGGCTTGCCGTCGTTCTCGTAGGTCTTGGCGATCTCGGCCGGGAGCAGGAAGTACCCGACGATGAGCCAGCACAAGATGAGCCCGACGACCCCTCCCAGACCCTCGCCGTTGTGATCCTTCAGCTCCTGGAACGTCTTGTAGTCCCAGTACAGCCCGTAGATACCGAGCGTGACGATCGAAAGCACGATCACGAGGCCCGGCGAGCGGGGCTGGCCGATCGGGCCTGTCGGGCGCGGCACCGAGGACGGGGGCGGGGGCTGGGCAGGGGTGGGCTGGGTCATGCGGTTTCGCTCCTGAGTCGAACTAGGGCCTGGGGGATTCCTAACGGGCGGTGCGCCCCGAGTCAATCACCTACGCCTCCACCTCGCGGCGACCCTCGAGGGCCCGTCCGAGCGTGACCTCGTCGGCGTACTCGAGGTCGCCGCCAACCGGGAGGCCGCTGGCGATGCGCGTGATCCGCAGACCGAGCGGCTTGAGCAGACGGGCCAGGTACATGGCGGTGGCCTCACCCTCGATGTTGGGGTTGGTCGCGAGGATCACCTCGGTCACGCCCTCCTCGCGCACCCGGCTCAGGAGCTCCTTGATACGCAGCTGCTCCGGCCCGATCCCCTCGATCGGGGAGATGGCGCCCTGGAGCACGTGGTAGCGGCCGCGGAACTCCTGCGTACGCTCGACCGCCACGATGTCGCGCGGCTCCTCCACCACGCACAGGAGCGCGGCGTCGCGCCGATCGTCGCGGCAGTAGGCACAAAGCTCGCCCTCGGCGATGTTGAAGCAGCGCCGACACCACGACACGCGTTCCCTCGCCTCGACGATCACGCGCGCGAGGCGATTGGCGTCCTCGGGGGCGACTTTCAGCAGGTAGAAGGCGATGCGCTGCGCCGATTTCGGCCCGACTCCCGGAAGGCGCCCCAGCTCGTCGATGAGCGCCTGGACCGGCCCTTCGTAGACCGATGACACGTGGCGCTAGCCGAGCAGGCCGCCGAGGCCGCCCAGGTCGAGGCCGCCGGTGACCGAGCCCATCCTGCTCGCCTGGAGCTCCTGCGCCTTCCGCAGGCCCTCGCCCACGGCCGCGACTACCAGGTCCTCGAGCATCTCGACGTCTTCGGGATCGACGACTTCGGGCGCGATGGCAAGCGACCGGAGCTCCCCGGCGCCGGTGACGACCGCCTTGACCGTGCCACCGCCGGCCGAGGCCTCGACCGTCTCCGCCGCCAGCGCCTCCTGCGCCGCGACCATGTCCTCCTGCATCTTCTGCATCTGGCGCATCATCTGGTTGAGCTGCTTCTGGTTGGCCACTGGGGCTCCTCGATCCGGCCCGGCGGGGTCAGTCGCGCGGGCGCTCCTCGACGACGGTAGCGCCGAGCGCGTCTCTCAAGAGGCCCACCGAGTCGGGCGCGCCGTCCTCGGGCGCCGCCTCGGTGAGCTCGGCCGGGTCGACCGGGTCCTCGGCCGTGAGGTCGACGGCATCGGGCGCGGGCTCGGGGACAGACGGGGCCCGCTCGACACCGCCACCGGTCGTGAACCCGTCGTGGGCGACGAGGTTGAACCGCAGCGTCCGTCCGAGGCGGGCCGAGAGTGCGGTACGGATGGCGTCGGCCTCGCGGCGGAAGCGGGGCTTCGCCGCCTCGAACAGCCGCGGCGACACGCCGAAGGTGATGACGTCGCCCTCCACCGACAGGGGCTGCGCCTCCTGCACCGAGCTGCGCGTCGCCACCGGGAGGTCGGGGAGGACCTGCGCCCACGCCACGATCACGTCGTCCAGCGCCAGCTCTTCTGGTCGCGCTCCCTCGGCGGCCGGGATACCCGGCTGTCTCCCTTCGGAACGGTCCCCGCTCCCGCGCAACTCACTGCTCGAGTCCTCGGATGGCAGGCCTTCCGGCTCCGCCTCAGGCGCGGCTGCGGCGGTCTCGCGGCGAATCGCGCCGATGGTCCGGCCGGGGGGGCCCGCGGACCCGGGCGCAGGGAGTGCGGGCGCCGCGCCCGCCTTCAGGTCGGTCACCGCCCGTTCGAGCCGCTCGATGCGCTCGACGACGGTCTGGAGCGGCGGGCCCGCGTCGCGCCGGCTGAGGCGCACCACCGCGATCTCGAGCACCAGGCGGGGGTCGGCGGCGTCGGTGCCGCGCATGTCGACCACGGCCTGGCCCAGCGTCTCCAGCACCCGCACGAGCGTGGCGTTGGTGAGCGCGCGACCGAGCTCCTCCAAGCGGCGCTGCTCCTCCTCGGGCGCGTCCAGCGTGACCTGCCCTGCGCCCGCGGTGAGCAGGAAGCAGTCCCGCGCGGTTCGCAAGAGGTCCTCGGCGACGCGGCGGGGCTCGTGCCCGGCTTCGAGCAGCTCGCTCAGCGTCTTGAGCACGGCCGCCGCATCCTCGCCCGCGACCGACTCGAGCACGCGGCAGCGGGCCTCGAAGGGCGTGCGGCCGAACAGCTCGGTGACCGGCTCGGCGTCCACTCTCCCGGTGCCGTGCGCGAGGGCCTGGTCGAGCAGCGAGAGCGCGTCGCGCATCGATCCGGCGGCGGCGCGAGCGATGACGGTCAGCGCCTCGGGGTCGGCCTCCACGCCCTCACTGTTCAGGACCTCGGCGAGATGCGTCGCGATCTCCTCCTGCGGGAAGAGCGTGAACTCGAAGTGCTGGGTCCGCGAGCGGATCGTGGGCAGGACCTTCTCCGGGTTCGTGGTGGCCAGCACGAAGACCACGTGGCCGGGCGGTTCCTCCAGCGTCTTCAGCAGGGCGTTCGACGCCGCCGGGCTCAACATGTGGACCTCGTCGACCAGGTAGACCTTCCGCGACGAGGTGGGGCCCAGGCCGAGGTTGACGCTCTCGGTGAGGTCGCGGATGTTGTCGACGCTGTTGTTGGACGCGGCGTCGAGCTCGAACAGATCGAGGAACCGACCCTGGGCCACGGCGACGCAGTTCTCGCACTCGCCGCACGGTTCACCGGTCGCGTGGAGGTTCATGCAGTTCAGCGCCTTGGCGAGGATGCGGGCGGTGGTGGTCTTCCCCGTTCCCCGGGGGCCCGAGAACAGGTAGGCGTGCGCGACCCTGCCCTCCCTCACCGAGTTGCGCAGCGCCGCCGTCACGTGGTCCTGGCCGACGAGCTCCGAGAACGCCTGCGGGCGGTGCTTGCGGTACAGCGACTGGTAGGCGGCCATCACCGGCGACTGTATCGAGCGGGGTCAAAGGACCGTGCACCCGCCGTCGACCCCGGCGCCGCCCGGCGCGTGCCCGTCGCCGGCTCCGGCCAGGCGAGCCTGCGGCACCCGGGAGGGCCCACTGAGAGCTGCTTCCTTCCGGACCTGACTCGGTTCGCGAGATCCCGTTGCGCAGGACCCGGCCTTCATCACCACGTACGAGCCGCAACCGTGCGGCGGCCCGGGCCTCGGGCGGGGATTCAGCCCCCCATACGTGGATCTGGGGTACAGGGCACCACGAGCTCCCCGCCTAGCACGGTCCTGCCCGCACGCTACCTCCCCGTCCGGCTCGGTCGCCCGTTCCCCGAATGACGCGCGCCGGTACGATGCGCGTCCGGTCATCCGGGGAGGGATGCGAGAGCGGCCGAATCGGCACGCTTGGAAAGCGTGTGTGGGGCGACCCACCGTGGGTTCGAATCCCACTCCCTCCGCCGCCTCGTTCGGGAGCCGGTCGATGTACGCGTACGTGATGATCGAGGGCACGGCGTCGGTGAGCACGGATCTCGCCGAGCTCCGGTCGTATGCCACCCGGATCGGCGGTCGCTACATGGGCGAGGATCGTGCCGAGGGGTACGGGGCGCGCAACGGGGTGGAGGGCGAGCTGCTGGTGGGGATCAGGCTGACGAGGGTGGTCGGCCGCGGCGGCGTCGCCGAATGATGGAGCCCGCGCGGGCCGCCGATCTCATGGGCGTCGCCCTGGAGGAGGCGCGCGCGGCGCCGGAGCACGGCGACGTGCCGGTCGGGGCGGTGGTCACCAGGCTCGACTCCGGCGAGGTACTCGCCCGCCGCCACAACGAACGCGAGCTGACGGGCGATCCCACGGCCCACGCCGAGGTGCTGGCCCTGCGCGACGCGGCGGCTGTGCTGGGCAGCTGGCGACTCGACGAGTGTGCGTTGGTGGTCACGATCGAGCCGTGCCCGATGTGCGCGGGGGCCGCGCTCGCGGCCCGCATCGGGCTGCTCGCGTTCGGCGCCGCGGACCCCAAGGCGGGCGCGTGCGGAAGCCTCTACAACCTCGCTGCCGACCCGCGCCTCAACCACGAGATCGCGCTGCTCGACGGGGTGCGCGGCGACGAGGCGGCGGCGCTCGTCGCCGCCTTCTTCGCGGCCCGCCGGCGGTGACGGCTCGGCCTCAGACGGGGTCGACGACCTCCTCGTCGACGAGCTTCGTGGTCGGCGTCGACAGCACGCGCCCGTGCTCCCGCAGCTCCTGAACCGCGGGGACCGGGTCGGGGTCGGCGAAGAGCTCCTTGTCGCCGTAGTCGGCCGGGCGACCGGTGCCGTCGATCGCCCACCACGACGCCTCCAGCGCGATCCCGTTGGGGTCGGTGAAGTACACGGACCGGACGATCTCGTGGTCGACCACCTCGGTGATCTCGCACCCGGCGGCCTGGAGCCGGTCCCGCAGATCGAGCAGCGCCCGCTCGTCGGGGAGGTTGAACGAGAGGTGGTCGAACTGGATCGTCCGCGACGGCGGGGCGCCGGCGGGCTTGGCAAAGGTCTCGATGCCCTTCATCTCGAAGAACGCGACCGTGTTCTGGGCTCCGATCTCGAAGAAGTAGTGGCGCATCGGGCCGGCCATGACCGTCGTGACCAGGCGCATACCGAGCACGCCGACGTAGAAGCGGACGGTGGCGTCCATGTCCGGCGTCACCAGGGCGAGGTGGTTGACCCCGCGCCAGCGGGGAGCTTCGGGCCGTGAGGTCATGGCGCCTCCTTCTCGGAGCGAACGCCCCGGAGTCTACGGCCGACAGCCGGTAGATTCGGCCGGGCACCTCCCGAGGAGGCAGCCATGGCACACCAGACACCCGTCGGCCCGGCGTCGGACCTCACCCCGGGCAAGATCACCGGTGCCGGTCACTATGCGGTCGGCAACGCGCAGGGAAGCCACTTCGCGGTAAGCCGTCGGTGCCGCCACCTGGGCGCCGACCTCGCGGGCGGCTCGATCGACAAGGCCGGCTGCCTGGTGTGCCCGTGGCACGGCGCCAAGTACGACGTCGAGACCGGCCGTATGGTGCGCGGGCCGCAGGGCATCTTCGCCCGCATACCGGGCCTGGGGCCGCTGAACATGGCGTTCACCCGGATCCTCCCGCTTCGCCGGGGCCGGGTCAGCGAGCGCGACGGCACCCTGTACGTCGGATGAAGGCCTGCCAGCCCTCGACTCACCGCCAGGATTGCGCGGAGCGGCGAGCGGCCCGAAGGGCGCGTCGGCGAGCGGCCCGAAGGGCGGCGGCAGGTACCCTGCCGCCGAGCGAGCGCGAGCCGACCATGGAGAGGGCAGGTACCCTGCCGCCGAGCGAGCGCGACCAGACACGATGAAGGCCTGCCAGCCCTGAACGACCCGACCGCGGCCGCCGAGCTCCACCGGCTCACGCGGCACGGCTCGCCGGTCGACCGGTCGGGTCTCGTCGACTTCCGGCCGCTCGACCCGACCAACCGGCCGGTGCCGTTCAAGCGGTACCGTGGTCTCGAGACCCGTGCCCTGCCGCGGGACTTCGGCACCACCGGTGTGCCCGCGGTGGAGGTGCTGTCGGGCCGGCGCCCGGCGCAGCCCGCTCCGCTCGATGAGCACGGGCTCGCCCGGCTGCTCTTCTTCTCGGCCGGGGTCACCCGGGTCAGCGACTCCCCCGCGTTCGAGGGCCGCACGTACTTCCGAGCCGCGATGTCGGCCGGCAACCTCCACCCGGTCGAGCTGTACGTGGCGTGCGGTGACCTGGGAGCCGTGCCCGCGGGCCTGTACCACTTCGACCCGCTGGAGTTCGGGCTCACGGAGCTGCGCGACCAGGACCTGCGACTGGCGCTCGCCGGTGCCGCCGGGATCTCCGAGATCCAGACCGCGCCGTGCACGATCGTGCTCACCGGGATCCCGTGGCGCACGGCCTGGAAGTACGGCGAGCGCGGCTACCGCCACCTCTACTGGGACGCGGGCACCATCCTCGCCAACCTGCTCGCGGTCGCCGACGCTCACGGGCTGGCGGCGAGGGTTGCGGTCGGCTTCGACGACCACGGCGTGGCCGCCGGCATCGCCGTCGACGGCACCTCCGAGTTCCCGCTCGCGCTGGTGCCTATCGGCGCGGGGCCGCCCGCCCCCCTCGGTCGCGCGATCACGCCCGAGAGGATCGTGTTCGACGTCGAGCCGATCTCCCCGCACCCGATCGAGTTCCCCCTGATCACGAAGGCGCACGCGGCGGGCGCCCTGGCCGACGGCGTCGAGGAGTGGCGGGAGGCCGCGGCCCGGCTCGGCGCACCGGCACGCGTCGAGCTCGACCCGCCGGGGGTGGCGAGCCGGCCGTCCATCGAGGACGTGATCCTGCGGCGGGGATCCACCCGGGTCATGCGGCGGGCGACGGCGCCGCGCGAGCTACTCGACTGGGGCATGTCGGTGGCGGCGCGCCCGGTGCCCGGCGACTTCGCCGCCCCGGGGGCGACAATGCTCGAGCACTACCTCTCGGTTCACGACGTTGCGGGCGTCGAGCCGGGCGCGTACCGGTGGGGGGACGGCACTACCCACCTCGTCCACCGCGGCGACTACCGCGGCGAGGCGCAGTTGCTGTGCCTGCGCCAGCCCCTCGGCGGCGACTCTGCCTACACGGCCTTCCACTGCGCCGACCTCGACGCCGTGCTCGCCGCGCTCGGTTCGCGCGGCTACCGGGCCGCCCAGCTCGAGGCGGGGATCTCGGCCGGTCGCCTGACGCTCGCCGCCTTCGCGCTCGGCTACGGCGCCACCGGGCTGACCTTCTTCGACGAGGCGGTGTCGCACTTCTTCCAGGCACGCGCCTCGTGCATGCTCGTCACCTCGGTGGGCGTGCCCGCCTACACGAACGCGCCGGGCGGCCCGCCCGGCGCAACCACCGAGCTCGGAGGCTACGAACGGCTCATGGAGCGCGTCTCGCTCCAGCTGCACCGGGCGCGGTGACCTCCTCGTAGCAGGACGCGAACCGGCTCGCGAGCGCCCGCCACGAGTAGCCTGCACGTGCCTGCTCGTAGGCGTGACGGCCGCGGCGCCGGCGCTCGTCGGGCTGCGTGACCAGCTCCACCAGCGCGTCGGCGAGCGCGGCCTCGTCGTCGGGCGGCACCAGCCAGCCGTTGGGACGGCCGGGCTCGGTGTTGACGAACGCGAGCGGCCCGCCGGTGCTGGTCGTGACGACGGGCACCCCGCACGCCATCGCCTCGATGAACACCTGCCCGAACGACTCGTCGACCGAGGGCGCGACCATCGCGTCGGCGCACGCGAGGCCCCACGGCAGGTCGTCGTGGCCCCGCCAGCCCACGAAGAACACGTGGTCGGCCACGCCCTCGCCGCGCGCGACCGTCACCGGGTGCTCACCCTCCCACTCGCCCGGGTGCCCTCCCCAGATCACGAGCGGCGCCGGCGACGAGAAGCGGGAACGGGCTCGCGCGTAGGCCCGGATGAGCAGGGGCACCCGCTTGAAGCCGAGGAACCGGCCGACGAACAGCAGCACCGGCCACAGCGCGCCGGTGCCGGGGTCGACGAAGCGTTCGAGGTCCGCGACCGTGTAGCGGACGCCGCCGGGGTCGCCGCCCTCGTCCCACCCGCGGGGCTCGTCCACGAGCCAGCGCCGCAGCAGCTGGAGGCGCTCGTCGACGGGCAGGGCCCGGGCGGTGAAGCGGTCCGTGTCGACGCCGTTGGGGATGCAGCGGATCCGGTCGGCGGGGACGCCCAGCAGCCGGACCGCCTCGTCGCGGTCGTGGGGCGAGATGACGAGGAGTTGCGTGGCCCCGTGGGCCCATCGCCGCATGGTCTCGGCCCAGAAGGCGGCGTGGGGCCAGGGCGCACCGCGCTCGATGGCATCGAGCATCTTCAGCTCGGTGCCGTGGAGATGGCCGACAACCGGGTGGCCGGGCCATCGTCGCGCCACCACCTCGTACTGCGGCGTGAGGTGCTGGAGATGAAAGCACTCGACCCCGCCGGCGCGCCCGTCCTCGAGCACGCGGGTCCACGCCGCCACCTGCCGCTCGAGGAGGTGGGGTTCTACCACCGCCAGGACCCGGTCGGGGGCGCCGGGCCGGTCCTCGAACGACGGGTGCAGCGGCATCTCGGCCGCGAGCGGGTCGGCCCCCCGCTCGGCCGCCTCGAGGGCGGGGCCGAAGTCGGCGGCGTGCACGTCGAGGCCGGCGAAGAACGTCTTCGCGTTCGACTCCGTCCCCGGCGGGCCCAGCGAGCCGCAGAACACCGACGCCTCCCACCCCACGTCGGGGAGCACGCCGGCCAGGTAGCGGACGACTTGCGCCGAGCCGCCGCGGGGATAGAACAGGAAGCCCATCGCGACGCGGCGCACCGTCATCCCGGCTCCGCGGTCGAGGTGCTCAAAGCTCAGCGTTCCAGGCACGGGTCTCGATGACGTCGCGCACGCGTGCGAGGAAAGCGGCGGCGTAGGCACCGTCGAACGCCCGGTGGTCGAAGCTCAGGGTCAGCCGTCCGACCGCGCGCACCGCCACGCCATCGCCGTCGCCGGTCTCGACCACCACCGGTCGCGGCGCGATCCGGTCGGTGGCCAGTATCGCCACCTGCGGCTGGTTGATGATCGGCACCGAGACGAGCGTCCCGTATGGGCCGGGGTTCGTGATCGTGAAGGTCCCTCCGCCGACATCGTCGGGCGACAGCTGCCTGGCGCGCGCCCGCGACGCGAGGTCGGTGATCTCGCCGGCGATCGCCCGAAGCCGCTTTGCTCGCGCGTTGCGCACCACCGGGACGATGAGACCCTGATGGTCGAGGTCGACGGCGACGCCGAGATGCACCTCGCGGTGCACGACGAGCTGGTCGCCGTCGCGCACGGCGGCGTTGACGCGGGGGAACGCGGCGATGGCGTCGATCACGGCCCGGGCGACGAACGGTAGGTAAGTGAGGGGGAAGCCCTCCTCCTCGCGCCAGGCGGCGCCGCGCCGGCGGCGGACGCGGGCGACGGCCTCGTAGTCGACCTCGACCACGATGGCGGCGTGGGCCGCCGTCGCCTTCGAGCGGACCATGTGCTCGGCTGTCCGCCGCCGCACCGGGCTGAACGCGACGATCTCGGCCCCATCTGCGGGGCGCTCTGCCCCCCGCAACCCCCCGGTGTACGCGAGTACGTCGGCTCGCGTCACGCGGCCGGTCTCGCCGGTTCCGTGGATCTCCTCCGGGTCGAGGTCGCGCTGGGCGAGCAGGCCGCGCACCGCCGGGGAGAGGAAGGAGCGCCCGCCGCCGCGACGGGGCGGCCGGTCGCGCCACGGGAGGACGGTCGGGGGGGTCGCGGGTGGGTCCGGCGCCACGACATCCGACGGTATCCTCCGGGCCAGCGGGCGGGCGACGACCCGAGCGCAGGAGGCGGATGAAGCTCCGGGAGCGACGCACCGGACACAACCACGTCGTCTCGCTCGACGAGGCGGTCACCGACTTCCGCCTCGCCTGCATCTCCCGGGCCATCGACGACCGCGAGATCACGCTCCGCCAGCAGAGTCAGGTCTTCTTCCAGATCTCGGGCGCGGGCCACGAGGCCCTGCTGCTCGGCCTCGCCCGATCATTACGGCCCGGGTACGACTGGTTCTTCCCCTACTACCGCGACCGGGCGTTGCTGCTCGGCCTCGGGGTGACGCCGCGGGACCTCCTGCTCCAGGCAGTGGGCAGCGCCGCCGACCCGGCTTCGGGTGGGCGCCAGATGCCGTGCCACTGGGGCGACCGCGGCCGCCACGTGGTGACCCAGAGCAGCCCTACGGGGAGCCAGTGCCTGCCGGCGGTGGGCTGCGCCGAGGCGGCGCGCTACATCGCCCGTCGCGACCTCCTCGGCTGCTCGGCCCACGGCGACGAGCTGACCTACGTCTCGCTCGGCGAGGGCGCGGCGTCGGAGGGGGAGTTCTGGGAGAGCCTCAACAGTGCCTGCCGGCTCGGGCTCCCGGTGCTGTTCGTGATCGCCGACAACGGCTACGCGATCTCGGTGCGGGCCGGCGACCAGGCACCGGCGCCGATCTCCGAGATGGTCGTCGGCATCCGCGGCCTTCATGTCACCAAGTTCGACGGGCGCGACTACTTCGAGACCCGCCGTAAGGGCGGGGAGGCGGTCGAGCGCGTGCGCGCCGGGCAGGGCCCGGGGCTCGTCCACGCGCTCGTCACCCGTCCCTATTCGCACTCGCTGTCGGACGACCAGAAGAAGTACCGGTCCCAGGACGAGCTGCTCGCCGAGGCCGAGCACGATCCGATCCTCACGCTCGAGCACGCGCTGGTGCGGGCGGGCGCGCTCACCTCCGAGGGGGCCGAGGACATCCGGGTCGAGGCCAAGGCCACCGTCGCCGAGGCCGCGCGTGAGGCGCTCGCGGCGCCGCGTCCCGACCCCGCCACCGTGACCCAGCACGTGCTCGGGCCGCCGCCGGTGACCGAGCTGCCGCCCGACCCGCCGACCGACGGCGAGGCGGTCGCCTTCGGAGAGTCGATCCGCCGCACGCTGCACGACGAGATGGCACGCGACGAGCGCATCCGCGTGTTCGGCGAGGACGTCGCCGACGGCGACCCGCGCGTGCTCGACGAGGTGCCGGGCAAGGGCGGCGTGTTCGGCATCACCTTCGGGCTCCAGCGCGAGTTCGGCGAGGGTCGCTGCTTCAACACGCCGCTGGCGGAGGCGAACATCGTCGGGCGTGCCATCGGGCAGGCGCTCCGGGGCCTGCGCCCCAGCCCCGAGATCCAGTTCTTCGACTACATCTGGCCGGCCATGCAGCAGATCAGGTCGGAGGCGGCCACGATCCGCTGGCGGTCGAACGCGACGTTCACCTGCCCGACGGTGATCCGCGTGCCGATCGGCGGCTACCTCACCGGCGGCGCGATCTGGCACTCGCAGTGCGGGGAGTCGATCTTCGCCCACATCCCCGGCCTGCTCATCGCGTTCCCATCCCGGGCACGCGACGCCGCCGGCTTGCTGCGCACCGCGTTCCGCTGCGAAGACCCGGTGCTCTTCCTGGAGCACAAGCACCTCTACCGCCAGGGCTACAACCGCGACCCGCTGCCGCCCTCCGACTGGCTGTTGCCGTTCGGACGCGGCACCTACATCACGCGCGGCAGCCGGATCACGGTCGTCACCTGGGGCGCCACCGTGCACCGGGCTCAGCTCGCCGCCCACGAGATCGACCCCGATGGCGACGCGGTCGAGATCCTCGACCTGCGCACGCTGGTGCCGTGGGACCGGGACCTCGTGGCCGAGTCGGTGGCGCGGACGGGACGGCTGCTCGTGCTGCACGAGGACACGCTCACCTGCGGCTTCGGGGCGGAGGTGGCGGCGTGGGTGGCGGACGAGTGCTTCGAGCACCTCGATGCGCCGGTGTGGCGTCTCGCGGCGACCGACACCCACGTCGCGTACGAGCCCACGCTCGAACAGGCGATCCTCCCGCAGGTCGACGACATCGCCCGCGACCTGCGCCGTCTCCTCGCCTACTGATGCGTTCACTGAGCGCCAAGACGTCCCTCAACGCACGCATCTGAGCGATGGCGCTCGAACGCGAGGTCCAGCGTCTGGCCCGGGAGATCGCGAGCGGAGGGAAGGGCGAGCACGCCCGCGTCTTCCGTCTCAGCCGCTGGACCGACCGGATGCTCGACTGGGCGATGGGCCACGCCGCGTTCAAGACGCAGCTGTTCCGCTTCGTCGACGTCTTCCCCTCGTGCCGTGACGACGCCGACGTGCTCCGGCACCTCGACGAGTACTTCCACGACATCGCGGTGCCCCGGGCACTCGACCTCGGGATCGACGTGGCGGAGCACGTCCCGCTGGGCGCGCACCTCTCGGCTCGCGTGGCGCGCCGGGAGATCATCCGCATGGCGCGGCAGTTCATCGCCGGCGCGACGCCCGCGGCGGCGCTGCCGCGCCTCGAGGCGCTGTGGAAGCGGGGCGAGGCCGCCACCGTCGACCTCCTCGGCGAGAAGACCGTCACCGAGGCCGAGGCGGCGCGCTACGCGGCCCGGGTCGAGGAGATGCTCGGTGCGCTCCTCGAGGGCAGCCGGTCGTGGCCCGAGCAACCCCGGCTCGAGCGCGACCCCTGGGGCGAGCTCGGCCGTGTGAACGTCTCGGTCAAGCCCACGGCGCTGTCATCGAGGTTCGGGCCGCTGACGGCCGACGAAGGCCTCGCCGAGGCCGAGGAGCGCTTGCGACCCATCCTCGAGCGGGCACGCGCGTCGAGCGCGACCATCCACCTCGACACCGAGCACGACGAGGCCAAGGACCTGACGTTCGACCTCCTGCGCCGGCTCGGGACCGCGTTCCCGGACGGACCGCAGCTGGGCTGTGTGGTGCAGGCCTATCGGCGCGACGCGCACGCCGACTTGCGCGACCTGGTCGACTGGTCGGCGGGCACACTGCGCGTCCCGCTCCAGGTGCGCCTGGTGAAGGGCGCGTACTGGGACCAGGAGACGGTGGTGGCATCGGCCGAGGGCTGGCCGGCGCCGGTCTTCGGGCAGAAGCGCGAGACCGACGCCAACTACGAGCGGTGCACCCGGCTCCTGGTCGACCACGCCGGTGAGGTGCGTCCCGCGATCGCCAGCCACAACGTGCGCAGCATCGCCCACGCGGTCGCGTACGCGCGGTCACGCGGCCTCGACGACTCGGCGCTCGAGCTCCAGCTCCTCTACGGGATGGCCGAACCCGTACACGCCGCCCTCGTCGCCATGAGGCAGCGCGTGCGCGTGTACGCGCCGGTGGGCGAGCTCGTGCCCGGCATGGCCTACCTGGTGCGTCGCCTCCTCGAGAACACCTCGAACGAGAGCTTCGTGCGCCACCGCTTCGCCGAGGGCCGCGATCTCGACGAGCTCGTCACACCGCCCGGGATCGAGGACCGCGACCTGCCCGACGCCCCCGCCGAGGCGCCCGAGCGCCCGGTCACCGACCCGGGCGCTCCGGGGCCGTTCCAGAACGAGCCCCGGACCGAGCTGCGCCGACCGATGGCGCGTGCACGCCTCGCCGCCGCGGTCGAGCGGACGCCGCACGGGTTCGGATTCGAGGCGCCGGTGCTCGTCGACGGCCGGCCGCGGCCGACCCCACGCGAGCTCGAATCGGTCGACCCCGGGGACACGGACACGATCGTCTGTCACAGCGGGTGCGCGACCAGCACAGAGGCCGACGCTGCCGTCGAGGTCGCGCGGGCAGCGTGGCCCGCGTGGCGGTCGGTGTCGTGGCAAGAGCGGGCGGCGGTGCTGTTCCGGGCGGCGGCGATCATGCGGGGGCGGCGCGCCGAGCTTGCCGCGCTCGAGGTGTTCGAGGCGGGGAAGCCGGTGGCCGAGGCCGACGCCGACGTCGCCGAGGCCATCGACTTCTGCGAGTACTACGGACGCGAAGCGTTGAGGCTCGCCGACGGCGCGCCCGTCGGCCAGGCGCCGGGTGAGGCCAACCGGTACCGCTACCACCCGCGCGGTGTCGGGGTGGTGATCGCGCCGTGGAACTTCCCTCTCGCAATCCCCACCGGAATGGCGACGGCGGCGCTGGTGGCCGGGAACGCGGTGCTGCTGAAGCCGGCGGAGCAGACGCCCGGCGTCGGGCTGCGCCTGGTCGAGATCCTCCTCGAGGCCGGCGCGCCGACGGGGGTCCTCGCGTTCCTGCCGGGCGTGGGCGAGGAGGTCGGCGCCCATCTCGTGGCTCACCCCGAGGTGTCGTTCGTGGCGTTCACCGGCTCGAAGGAGGTGGGGTTGCGGATCATCGACGAGGCGGGAACCCACCGCGACGGACAGCGCCACGTCAAGCGGGTGGTGGCCGAGATGGGCGGCAAGAACGCGGTCGTGGTCGACACCGACGCCGACCTCGACGTGGCCGTCCCCGCCATCGTGAGGAGCGCCTTCGACTACGCGGGGCAGAAGTGCTCGGCCGCGTCGCGTCTGATCGGCGTCGGACCCGTGTTCGACGAGCTGGTCGAGCGCGTCGCGGGCGCGGCCTCGATCGTGCCGGTGGGTCACCCTCGTGAGCTGAGGACGGCGTGCGGGCCGCTGATCGACGAGGAAGCGCAGCGGCGGGTGCGTGAGTACCAGAAGCTGGCCCGCGACGAGGGTGAAGTCGTCCTCCAGCGCGACGACGCGCCGGACGACGAGGGTTGGTACGTCGGCCCGACGGTCGCGGTCACGAGCGATCCCCGCAGCCGCATCGCCACTGAGGAGATCTTCGGGCCGATGATCACGTGCCTGCGCGCCGACGACTTCGAGCATGCCCTCGCGCTCGCCAACGACAGCGACTACGCGCTGACCGGCGGCCTGTTCTCGCGGTCGCCGGCGCGCATTCGCCACGCCGCCGACGCGTTCCGGGCCGGGAACCTCTACGTGAACCGCGCGATCACCGGCGCCCTGGTGGGTCGCCAGCCCTTCGGTGGCTACGGGCTCTCGGGGGTAGGGTCGAAGGCGGGCGGCCCCGACTACCTGCTCCAGTTCCTCGAGCCCGGCGTCGTCACCGAGAACACGCTGCGGCAGGGCTTCGCCCCGTCCCCGGAGGGATAACCCCCCGGTAGCATGCGCCTCGGAGGGATGCGAGAGCGGCCGAATCGGATGGTCTCGAAAACCATTGTGCCTTCGGGCACCGTGGGTTCAAATCCCACTCCCTCCGCCACTTCCTCCGCCGTCTGGCGATACACGGCCGAGCCGGGTGTGCTGGCCGTCCTCGACCCCGGGGTGCCCACCGACCTCGACCGCCGGCCCGACGTGCTCGTCGTCGGCGGCGGCGTCATGGGACTCGCCACCGCGGCGTGCTGCGTCCGGGCCGGCCTCGGACGGGTCACGCTGATCGAGCGCGAGACCCTGGCGTCGGGGCCGTCCGGCCGCGCCGGTGCCGTGCTGGTGCCCGAGTTCCACCGCTTCACCGATCCGGCGCCGGTCGTCGCGCTGGGCCGCTCGAGCCTCGCCCTCTACCGCCGGCTCGACGAGGAATGGGACGGCGCCCTCGGCCTCGAGGCCCTCGACTGCCTGCTGGTGCTGCCGGATGGGATCGACCAGGTCGCGCCCAGCGCCGAGCTGGAAGTGCTCGACACCGCCGGGCTGCGCGCGCTCGTGCCCGAGCTGGCGCCCGCGCCCGGCGGGCTGCTCCTGCGCGACCAGGCGCGCGTGCACCCGCTGCGGCTCGCGGCGGCGCTCGCCGCTCGCGCCGGGACGGTCCTCACCGGCATCGAGATGGTCGACCTCGACACGAGTGATGGCCGGATCGATCGCGTCCAGACGTCCCATGGTGAGTTCCAGCCGGGACACGTCGTCCTCGCGACCGGCAACTCGTCCGCGCTCGACACGACCGGCGTCGAGTCCCGGCTCGTGAAGGGCCACCTGCTGGCCACGGACCCGGTCGCGTTCAGGCTCGAGGTGATGCTGGCGACGGTCGACGGGCTCATCGGCCAGCTGCCGGACGGGCGCCTGCTGGCCGGCGGCACCCTCGACGAGGGAGACGACAGCCCGGAGGTGCGAGCCGACGTCGTCGCCGCGATCCACGGCGCGCTCACCAGGCAGCTCCCGGCTGCTCGCGGCGCCGGGGTGTCACACGCCTGGTGCTGCTTCCGGCCCGCGGTCGGCGACCGCCAGCCGGTGGTCGACCGGCTACCCGCGATCCGGAACGCGTGGGTCACCGCCGGCCACTACCGCACCGGCATCCTCATGGCGGCGGCGGTCGGCGACGCGATCGCCGAGTGGATCGGCGGCGGCGTGCGGCCCGAGCCGCTGGAGCCGTTCGGGCTGGCGCGCTTCGTCGCCGGTCAGTAGGGGCCTCGCCCGCTAGGCGGCATTCGACAGGCCGAGGGCGGTGAAGATCTCGCGCGTCGCGGGCGAGCGGTTGAGCGTGTAGAAGTGCAGGCCGGGCGCGCCGCCGTCGAGCAGCTCCTGGCACAGCTTGCTGGCCTCTTCGACGCCGACCCGCCACACCGCGTCGGGGTCGTCCTCGACCGCGTGGAGCTTGTCGGCGAGCCATCGCGGGAACTCGGAGCCCTGGAGCTCTGACATGCGCTTGATCGACGAGATGCTCGTCGCCGGCATGATCCCGGGCAGCACCGGCTTGTCGACGCCGTGGGCTCGCAGGCTCTCCACCAGGTCGAAGTAGTGCTGGGCGTCGAAGAAGAACTGCGTGATGGCGAAGTCGGCGTGGGCCAGCTTGTGTGCCGTCCAGTAGCGGTCGGTCGCGCGGCTGGGCGACTTCGGATGGGGCTCGGGGTGCGCCGCGACCCCGACGGAGAAGTCGCCGATCTCGCGGACCAGCTCCACCAACTCCACCGCGTAGTGCAGCTCACCCGGCGGGAGGTCGAGATCGGCGGGCGGGTCCCCGCCCAGGGCGAGGACGTTCTCGATGCCGGCGTCGCGGTACCGGCTGACCACTTCCTGGAGCTCGGCGCGGGTGTGGGCGCAGCATGTGAGATGGGCCATGGGCGTCATCGACGTGTTGCGCAGGATGTCGACGACGAGGTCGTGCGTGCGCTCGCGGGTGGAGCCACCGGCGCCGTAGGTCACCGACACGTACGAGGGGCCGAGCGGCTCCAGCTCGCTCAGGGCCCGGCGGAGCGTCTCCTCGGCCTTCTCGGTACGCGGCGGGAAGAACTCGAACGAGAAGCTGCGGCCGCGGGCGAGCAGGTCGGCGATCTTCGTCATGGGGCGGAGAGCGTAGGCGTCATCTCTCGGTGCTGACGAACACGTTCTTGAGGTTCGAGTACTCGGCGAGGGCGTGCATGCCCAGCTCCCGCCCCATACCCGACTGCTTGACGCCCCCGAACGGCGTGGCGACACTCCGCCGCGGCGCAGCCGGCCCGCCGTGACCATCGCCGCCGGCACGATCGAGCCCGCCGCATACTTGGTGACGTGAACTTCCGCATCGAGCAGCGCGTCGACGCGCCGGTCGACGCCGTGGAGGCGGCGCTCCTCGACGCCGCCTTCGTCGCCGCGACCGCCGACCTCCCCAAGATCGGGGGAGCGCAGCTGCTCGAGCAGCGCCGCGACGGCGACCGAGTCCACCAGCGCGTCCGCTACCGGTTCACCGGCGAGCTCTCCGCCGCGGTCACGGCGGTGGTCGACCGCGACCGGCTCACGTGGGTCGACGACGCCGAACACGACCTCGGCGCCCATCGCAGCGAGCACCGCATCGTGTCCGACCACTACCGCGACCGCCTCCAGGCCTCCTACGCGGCGCGCCTCGGCCCCGACGGCGGAGGCACCCGTCGCGTGGTCAGCGGCTCCGTGAACGTGCGGATGCCGCTCGTCGGCGGGCGGGTCGAGCGGGCCATCGTCAGCGGCCTGGAGGACCACGCCCGGGGGGAGGCCGCGCTGCTCGCCCGCTGGCTCGGAGCCCCCGGGTAGGCGCAGCATCTGGCGAACCGCCGGCGACGCCCGGGATTTCCACAGCCGAGTTGACAGGTTGTCCACAGGGGGGCGACACTTCACTGTACGTGAGGGTGCAAGCACGGCCAGTAGCAGGCCGGTGGGCGCGTCGCCCGGTGGCGGGCGGGCTCGTACGGCTCCTCGTGCTCCTGGTGCCGGTGGCGGCCTCGGCGGTGGCGGGTGTGGCTGTGAGCCGGCTACTCCCCCGGCCGTCGGGCGCCGGTGAGCTGGCCTGGTGGGGCGCGGTTCTCGGCGCGTCCACCGCCGTCCTGGTGGCCGTCGATGTCGTGGCGCGCCGGTTCCTGCCGCTCGCGGCGCTGCTGCGGCTGACACTGGTCTTCCCGGATCGCGCGCCGTCGCGTCTTTCGGTCGCGCTTCGCACCCGCAACCTCCGCTCGGTCCGGGCCTGGGCGAAAGCGGCGATCGACGGCACGGGCGACGACGACGTGGCGCAGCGGGCGACCGCCGTCCTCGCCCTCGCGGCCGCGCTCAACGCCCACGACCGGCGGACGCGAGGCCACTCGGAGCGGGTGCGCACGCTGGCCCTCCTGCTGGCCGACGAGCTTGGCCTGCCGGAGGACGAAGCCGCCCGGATCGGTTGGGCCGCGCTCCTCCACGACATCGGCAAGCTGACGGTGCCGTGCGACATCCTCAACAAACCGGGGAAGCCCGACGCGCGTGAGTGGGCGATCCTGCGCCGTCACCCCGCCGACGGCGCCCGCATGGCCGAGCCGCTGGCTCAGTGGCTCGGCGACTCGATCGACGCGATCGAGGACCACCACGAGAAGTACGACGGCACCGGCTATCCCCGCGGCCTCGCCGGCCACGAGATCGGCCTCGCGGGCCGCATCGTCGGCGTGACGGACGCATTCGAGACGATGACCGCGGTGCGTTCGTACAAGAAGCCGATGAGCGCCGCCGCCGCCCGCGAGGAGCTGTCCCTGTGCGCGGGGAGCCACTTCGACCCCGACGTCGTCCGGGCATTCCTCAACATCTCGCTGGGCCGGCTGAACTGGACGGTCGGGCTCGCCTCGTGGCTCGCGCAGCTGCCATTCGTGGGCGCGCTGCCGCGGGCCGGTGCGCAGGTAGGGAGGTTCGCCGGCGGCCTGCCGACCGGCGGCGCGCTGGCCGGCGTGGGCGTCGTGACCCTCGGCACCGTGTTCACCGTCGGCAGCCCCGTCCTCACCGACGCCGACGGCGCGACCGGGGCCGGCGGGGGAGCGAGCGGGTCCGGCGGCACCGGTAGCGCGTTCATCACCGACCGCGGGTCGGCGACCGCGGGTCCGGGCACGGTGACGGGAGATTCGACGGCTGCTGACCCCGCGGCCGGCGACGCGCTCCTGGCCCTGCCGACCTTGCCGCCCCTTCCTGCTCCGCCGGGTCTGTCCGCGAGCGTTCCGCCGGTCGGCCCGCCGCCCGAGCTCCCCGTCGGCCTGCCACCCGAGCTCCCGATCGGCCCTCCGCCCGGCCTGCCTCCGGCGCCCCCGACTGTCGGAGACGGAGACGACAACGATTCCCACGACTGCCCGCCCGGCCTGGTGGACAAGGACTGGTTGTGGCATCCCCTCGGCGGGCCGCCGGGCCAGGTGGGCCGCTGCGATGACGACGATGGGTGAGCAGCACTAGCGGAGCGACCGGAAGCGCCGCAGCCGCAGCGAGTTCGTCACCACGAAGACGCTGGAGAACCCCATCGCTGCCGCCGCGATCACCGGGCTGAGGAGCCCGACCGCGGCCAGCGGGATGGCGGCGACGTTGTAGGCGAAGGCCCAGAACAGGTTGCCTTTGATCGTCGAGAGCGTGCGGCGCGACAGGGCGACGGCGTCGGCAGCCGTCCGCAGGTCGCCCGAGACCAGCGTGAGGTCGCTGGCCTCGATGGCGACGTCGGTGCCGGTGCCGATCGCGATACCGAGGTCGGCCTGTGCGAGCGCGGGGGCGTCGTTGACGCCGTCGCCCACCACGGCGACGCGGCGGCCCCGTCGCTGGAGGTCGCGAACCACGTCGACCTTCTCGCCCGGCAGCACACCAGCCACGACCTCGTCGATGCCGACCTCGGTCGCGACCGTCTCCGCGGCGGCCCGCTGGTCGCCGGTGACCATCACCGTCTCGAGCCCGAGGCGGTGCAGCGCGGCGACTGCCTGCCTCGAGGTGGGCTTCACTGTGTCGGCGACGACCAGAGCGCCGCGTGCCGCGCCGTCCCACCCGGCGAACACGACGGTCCGCCCCTCCGCCTCCGCAACCGCCGCGGCCCGCTCGAGATCGGCCGGCACCTCGCCCACGAGCTTCCTGCGGCCCACCCGCACGTCCGCTCCGTCGACGGTGGCGCGCACGCCCAGCCCCGATTCGCTCTCGAACGCCTGCACCGTCGCCAGCGCCACGGCGCCGCGCTCGCGGGCGCCGCTCGCGATCGCCCGGGCGATGGGGTGCTCCGACGCGTCCTCGGCTGCGCCCGCGCGCCCCAGCAACTCGGGCTCGTCGACGCCGGGAGCCACGAGCACGTCGACGAGCCGCATCCTGCCCTCCGTGATCGTGCCCGTCTTGTCGAGCACGACGACGTCGACGGTGCGCGTGGCCTCCAGCACCTCGGCGCCCTTGATGACGATGCCGAGCTGGGCGCCGCGGCCCGTCCCCACCATGATCGCGGTGGGCGTAGCGAGCCCGAGGGCGCAGGGGCAGGCGATGATCAGCACGGCGACCGTGGCGGTGAACGCGTCGCCGGCCGGGTAGCCGAGACCGAGCCATGCCACCAGCGTCACCACCGCTATCGCGAGCACGACCGGGACGAACACGGCCGAGATCCGGTCGGCCAGGCGCTGGACCGGCGCCTTCGAGCCCTGGGCCTGCTCGACCAGCCGGGCGATCTGCGCCAGCGCGGTCTCGCTGCCCACCTTGGTGGCCTCGACGACGAGCCGGCCCGACGTGTTGACGGTGGCGCCGAAGACCTCGTCGCCCGCGCTCACCTCGACCGGCACGGGCTCGCCGGTGAGCATCGAAACGTCGACGGCCGACGAGCCGTCGACCACGCGACCGTCGGTGGCGATCTTCTCGCCCGGGCGCACCACGAAGCGGTCGCCGACCAGGAGACTGCCGATCGGGATCTCGTCGCCGTTCTCGAGCCGGGCGGTCTTCGCTCCGAGCTCGAGCAGCGCGCGCAGCGCGTGGCTGGAGCGGCGGCGGGCGCGGGCCTCGAAGTACCGGCCGAGGAGGAGCAGCAGGATGATGATCGAGCCGGTCTCGAAGTAGACGTCGGCCTCGCTCGAGCCGCCGAAGAGGCTGACGCCCATCGACTCGTCGTCGGCGGCGCCGAGGAAGACGAGCGCCACCACCGACCAGGCGTACGCCGCCAGCGTGCCCAACGAGATCAGCGTGTCCATGGTGGTGGTGCCGTGGCGGAGGTTGACGACCGCGGCGCGGTGGAAGGGGTAGCCCGCCCAAAGGATCACCGGGGTGGCGAGCGCGAACGCCACCCACTGCCAGCCCTCGAAGTCGAGGGCGGGCACCATCGAGATCAGGAGCGTCGGGATGCCGAGCAGGGCGGCCACGAGCAGGCGGGGCCGCAGCCGGCGCAGCTCCTCGGCCTCGGGGTCGGCCTCCGCGCCGCCTTCGGCGCCGGCCACCGTGTAGCCGAGGCCCTCGATGGTCGACGCGAACGCGTCCGGGCCGGTGGTGGCGCCGTCGTAGACCACGGTCGCACGGTTGGTGGCGAAGTTGACGTGGGCCTCGGCCACGCCGTCGAGCGCGGACAGGCCTCCTTCGATGCGGGCCGCGCACGAGGCGCACGTCATGCCCCGCACCGGCAGGTCGACGCGGTCGTGCTCACGGTCGGGGCTGGCCGGGGCCTCGGTCCGGCTCATGCTTGACCTCCTCACGTGACCCGATAGTATACCCAGGTATCCTATAGGGCAATCAGTGGAGGGGCCGGTGCGGGGCTACACGATGCACAAGGACGACTACAGGAACCGCCTGCGTCGCATCGAGGGCCAGGTACGCGGCCTCCAGCGGATGATCGACGAGGACGAGTACTGCGTCGACGTGCTGACCCAGATCGTCTCCGTCACCCGCGCCCTCCAGGGAGTCGGCCTGGGCCTCCTCGACGAGCACCTGCGCTACTGCGTCCGGGAGGCGGCCGAGGCGAGCCGGGCCGAGGGCGACGCCAAGGTCACCGAGGCGGTGCAGGCGGTCGAGCGGCTCCTAAAGGTCTGAGCGCGCGGGCATGACGCTGAACGCGCTGGGATGACGCACACGCACGCGGCGCCCGGGACCGCGGTGACAACCGTGCTCGACGTGCGCGGCGTCCAGTGGGCGAGCGAGAAGGCCCGGGTCGAGGCGGTGCTCGGTCGCCGTCCCGGTGTGATGGGGATCGACGCCAATCCCGTTGCCCAGACCGCCACGGTGACCTTCGACCCCGCGGTCACTTCGCTCGAGGAGCTACGCGAGTGGGTGCGCGACTGCGGCTACCACTGCGCAGGCCAGTCGGTCCCGGGCCACGTCTGCGACCCGATGGCGCTGCCCGCCGACGGTGGAGCCGCGGTCGAGACACGACCGCCCGTCGAGCATGCCCACGACGGCATGTCGATGGACTCGATGGTCGCCGACATGCGCAACCGCTTCCTCGTGGCGGCCGTCTTCGCGGTGCCGATCCTGCTCTGGTCGCCGATCGGACGGGACGTGATCGGGTTCGAGACCGCGGCCCCATTCGGCCTGCGGGACGACGTGTGGTCGCTGCTGCTGAGCCTCCCGGTGGTCTTCTACGCGTCGTCGATCTTCTTCACCGGGGCGGTGCGGGCGCTGCGGGCACGGTCGCTCGACATGATGGTGCTGGTCGCCGTGGCCATCGGGGCCGGCTGGCTGTACTCGGTGGCGGTCACTCTCACCGGTGGCGGCGAGGTGTTCTACGAGGCCGCAGCCGTGCTCGCGGCCTTCGTGCTCCTGGGTCACTGGTTCGAGATGCGCGCCCGCGGCGGCGCCAACGACGCCATTCGCACCCTCCTCGACCTCGCCCCTCCGATGGCGGTGGTGCTGCGCGACGGGCAGCCGGTCGAGGTGCCCACGGCGGAGGTTGCAGCCGGCGACCTTCTGCTCGTGCGGCCGGGGGCGAAGGTCCCCGTCGACGGCTCCGTCGAGGAGGGAGAGAGCGACGTCGACGAGTCGATGGTGACCGGCGAGAGCCTCCCCGTGCACAAGAGGGCCGGGGCCGAGGTCATCGGGGCGACCATCAACCGCCACGGCACGCTGCGGCTTCGCGCCACCAAGGTCGGCTCCGACACCGCGCTCGCGCAGATCGTCCAGCTCGTCCAGGAGGCCCAGAACTCCAAGGCGCCCGGCCAGCGTCTGGCCGACCGCGCCGCGTTCTGGCTCGTCCTCGTCGCGCTCCTCGGCGGCGGCGCGACCTTCGCCGTATGGATGCTGCTCAGCGACCGGCCGGCGACCGACGCGCTGCTGTTCGCGATCACCGTGGTCGTCATCACCTGCCCCGACGCCCTCGGGCTGGCCACCCCGACTGCGGTCATGGTGGGCACCGGCCTCGGGGCCCGGCGCGGTGTGCTGTTCAAGAACGCCGGTGCCATCGAGACCGCGGCACGTATCGACGTGGTGATCATGGACAAGACCGGCACGCTCACGATGGGCGAGCCCGAGGTCACCGACGTGATCGCCGACAGGATCGACGAGACCGAGCTCCTCGGGCTCGCGGCTGCGGTCGAGCGCGAGTCGGAGCACCCGCTCGCCGAGGCGGTCGTCGCCCACGCCGACGCCGCGGGCGCACCGGTGAAGCGCGCCGATGGCTTCGAGAACGTCCCCGGCCACGGCACGCTCGCCAAGGTCGACGGTCGGCGGGTCGCAGTGGGCAACGTCCGCCTGATGGAGCGCGACGGCGTCGAGCTCGGTGCGCTCGGGGCCCGGCGCGAGGAGCTCGCCGCCGGGGGACGCACGGCCGTCGTCGTCGCGGCCGACGGCCGCGCGGCCGGGGTC
>JBOGFI010000065.1:0-11445 GCA_050743365.1 Acidimicrobiia bacterium
CCGCGCCCGCGCCCTCCGCCCCGAGGACTGCGCCCCGTTCGACGTCTGCCACGTGATCCCACGGGCGTAGTCCCCACCTGTGGGTGACCGGAAGGGGACGGCCGTTCAGCGGGTTCCTTCCTGGGGCCAATGGCGGAAAGGCGTCGGATGGTCGAGCCGACAGATGTCGTGGTGGTCGGGCTGGGGATCGGTGGCGAGGGCGTCGCTGGCCGCCTCGCCGAGGCCGGGTTGGGGGTCGTCGGCATCGACGCTCGTCTGGTCGGCGGGGAGTGCCCCTACTGGGGATGTGTGCCCAGCAAGATGATGATCCGCGCTGCCAACGCGCTGGCCGAGGCCCGCCGCATCCCTCTGCTCGCGGGCCGGGCCACGGTGATGCCCGACTACGGGCCCGTGGCGGCGCGCATCCGGGCCGAGGCTACCGACGACTGGGACGACCGGGTGGCCGTGGAGCGTTTCGAGGCGAAGGGGGGCCGTTTCGTGCGCGGGGTCGCTCGTCTGGACGGACCGGGGCGCGTCCGAGTGGACGGCACGACCTTTGAGGCCGAGCGAGGAGTTGTCATCGCCACCGGGACGGTTCCCTCGATCCCACCGGTTCCCGGGCTCGACCGGGTCGACTACTGGACCAACCGCGAGGCGATCGAGGCCAAGGAACTTCCCGCGTCGCTGGTGGTCCTGGGTGGCGGCGCGGTCGGGCTCGAGCTCGCCCAGGTGTTCGCGCGCTTCGGTACCGCGGTGACCGTTGTCGAGGCCGAGGAGCGCCTTCTGCCCCTCGAAGAGCCCGAAGCGGGTGCGCTCGTGGCTGAGGTGCTCCGGGGCGAGGGCATCGACGTGCGTACCGGCACGCTCGCGCGCTTCGCGGACCAGGACAGCGCCGGCGTGATCGTTGGGCTCGACGACCGATCCCTGCTTCGGGCCGAGAGGCTGCTCGTCGCCACCGGCCGCCGAGCCGATCTCGCCACGCTCGGGGTCGCCAGCGTGGGCGTCGACGAGCGCGCCCCCTGGGTCGCGGTCGACGAGCGGCTGCGGGTGCTGGGCACCGACCGTGTGTGGGGAGTCGGTGACGTGACCGGGGTGGGGGCGTTCACGCACGTCGCCGCCTATCAGGCCGACATCGCCGCCGCCGACATCCTGGGCGAGGATCCCGTGCCGGCCGACTACCGGGCCGTGCCCCGGGTGACCTTCACGGACCCCGAGGTGGGCTCGGTCGGCCTGGGTGAGGCCGCCGCCCGCGCCGCCGGCCTCGCGGTGCGCGTGGGCGCGGCCCAAGTCGCGAGCTCGGCCCGGGGCTGGATCCACAAGGTCGGAAACGTTGGTCTCGTCAAGCTCATCGAAGACGCGGACCGTGCCATCCTCGTCGGCGCGACCTCGGTCGGGCCGCACGGCGGCGAGGTCCTCGGTATGCTCACGCTCGCGGTCCACGCCGCGGTGCCTACCGAGCAGTTACGCCGCATGATCTACGCCTACCCAACGTTCCATCGCACGGTCGAGGACGCCCTGCGAGCCCCGACGGCGCAGTGACTTGCGATCGCGGCCAGTGCGCGGCGGCGAGCACGGCCGGACGCGCTGACGCGCCACACTGACTGTCGCCGTGACCGCTCCCACGATGCCCGCACCTGCGCCGCCCAGACCGCTCCAGCCGGGTCAGCCAACCAGGCCTCTGGGGCCGGGGCGGCCCCGGCGCCGGTGGTGGCCGCGCTGGCTGCACTGGCCCCAGTGGGACGCGTCAGTCTGGCGGCGCGTCGGCGCGTCGTTCGCGTCGGGGCTCCTGCTCGCGGCCGCGTACCCGCCGCTCGACCTCGGGCCGCTCGCCCTGGTCGCGCTGGTCCCCCTCCTGTGGGCATGGCGCGACGCGACGCCACGTCGGGCGGCGCTCTACGGATTCTGGTTCGGCGTCGCGTTCTTTGGGGTCCTGTTGTCGTGGATCTGGTACTTCGGCGCGGTTGCCTTCGTCCCGCTCGTGGTGGCGGGTGGGTGGTACGTCGCGGCGCCAGGCGCGCTCGTCGCGGTGTTCGCGCGCTACGGCCTCCGGTCGCCATGGCTCACGGCCGCGCTGTGGGTGATGTTCGAGCAGCTGCGCGACCGCTTCCCGTTCGGCGGGCTGCCGTGGGGTGAGACTGGCGCCGCGCTGCACGACGTTCCCGTCGCCCGCTCGCTGGCGAGCTGGGGCGGCGTGGCGCTCGTGACCTTCCTGGTCGTCGCGGTCAACGGCCTGCTCGTCGACGCCCTTGCCGCCACCCGGGCCCGGTCCTGGAACGGGATGGCGGCGGCGGCCGGGCTCGCCGTGGTGGTGGCCTTGACTGGCTTCAGCGACGCGTTCCGCTTCCAGCCGACCGAGGACGGCCGGCCGCTGCGGATAGCGACGATCCAGGGCAACGACCAGAACCGCGACATCACCGATCCGGCCGAGTTCGAACGGGTCGTCGTCGAGGCGCACTTCCGACTCGCCGAGGAGGAGCTCGAGGGTGACTACGACCTCATCGTGTTCCCCGAGTCCTCGCTCAACCGCAACCCCACCGATGATCAGGAGCTGCGACAGCGTCTCCTCGATATCGGCGCCGCGCACGACTCGGCCATGCTCGTGAACGCGCTGTTGCCCGCGCCCGACGCCCGTGACTTCAACACCAACCTGTTGTTCGACCGCGACGGCGATCTCCAGGGTAAGTACGCCAAGCAGCGCCTGGTGCCCTTCGGGGAATACGTGCCCTACCGGGACCAGCTCGACTTCCTCGGAGCGCTCGACCAGATCCCCTACGACTACGCCCACGGTCCCGGCCGCCGCCTCTTCGAGGTGTCGGGTCGCCGCATGGCGACGATCATCTGCTTCGAGTCGGCCTTCGGACCGCTCGTGCGCGACTTCGTGCGTGACGGCGCCGAGTTCGTGATCGTCTCGACCAACAACCGCTCCTACCGGCGCTCCGGGAACGCCGCCCAACACCTCGCGCTGAGCCAGATGCGAGCCGCCGAGACGGGCCGGCCCTTCATCCACGCGTCGATCTCCGGCATCAGCGGCATCATCGACCCAGACGGCGACGTGCACGACACCACCGACCTCTTCGTCAACGAGGTGGTCACCGCCGAGATCACCCCGACCACCGGCCAGACACCCTACGTCCGCTACGGCGACTCGCTCATCTGGGGCTGCGGACTCGCGCTCGTCGCCCTCGCCCTGCTCGCGCGGCTGCGCCGGACTGCCACGCCGCCCAGCCGGGCCCCCTAAACCCGAGAGCGACGCTCCAGCTCGGCGACCGTCTCCTCGAGGTCAGCACGCCGCGGCACCCCCACGATCCGGCCGAGCTCGCTCCCGTCGGGGCCGAACGCGATCACCGTCGGAATACTCCTGATCTGGAGCATGGTCGCGGTCACCGGGCTCTCGTCGACGTTGCAACGAGCGAAGCGAACACTCTCACCAACGCGGGCGGCTACGTCTTCGAAGACAGGCGCGAAGGCTCGACACGGACCGCACCATGGAGCCCAAAAATCGACGACAGTGAAGCCGCCTTCTGTGCTCGCAAGGAAGGTCTCGTCGTCGATCGTCGCCACGGCGTCGGTTACCGCCGGCCCGGCCGGAGGCCCATGGTCGTCATTGCGCTTGCGGCGCCCGAACATCCCCGGCTCCTTCCATGGTCCTCCTACGGAACCCGGTTCGAGACCGAGCCCTTCCCCGGGGCGCGGACCCGCGGCCGCGGAGCAGGACCCAGGCGCCGAGCGCGACGAACTGCAGATCCTCGAGCAGGATCCACCAGCGCAGCGGCTGCGCGAGATACACGCCGAAGCACCCGCAGTTCTCGACTGCTTCGCCCCGAACGAAGGCACTGAGCGCGAGCGCGGACCAGGCGATCGTGACCGCGAACGCCGCGACCGCCCCCGAGGCCCTCGCCGCGGTGCCGCCACGCAGGAGGAGCGCGCCGGCGGCAGCTTCGCCGACGACCAGACCGAGCGCAACGACCCACGTCAGGAAGGCAGCGCCGATGTCGTAGTCACGCAGGGCCTCGACGAATCCCGGGAGATCGGCGAGCTGACCGGCTGCCATCGCGAGCAGCACGAACGCGAGGAGGACCCTCGCGACACTCCGCTGTCGTCGCGTGGGCAGGCGCTCCGGCTTCACACTCTCGTCGACCGCCTCCACGCTCACGCCGCCCCAGAACGCCACCCGTCCCTTGATCTTGCGGGCCCACGGGATCGGGCGGGGGTAGTACCACGCCGCCTGAGTGTTGACCGCCCCGTCGACGACGATGTCGTAGTAAGAGGCGATGCCCTTCCAGGGGCAGAGGCTGTGCGCCCGGCTCGGCCGAAAGTGCTCGTGACGGAGCGAGTCGGGCGGGAAGTACTCGTTGCCCTCCAGGCAGACGACGTCGTCGCTCTCGGCGAGGACCGCACCGTTCAAAGTCGCGCGCACGGTCATCCGGCTGCCTCCATCGCGGCTGCGTACACGACGGAAACCCGCTACGGGCCCCGTTCCATCCCCACAGTGCTCCTAGAGCTCGGCGATGCGCGTCTCGGGAAGGAAAGCCGCCCACGCGAACCAGAAGGTGTCGACGTGCTCGAGCGGGGTGAGCTTGGAGCCGGCCAGCGGCCCGTCGGTGGCGTTGCCGAGCACGTCCCAGGTGCTGCCGGTCTCGACGTCGCGGAACCCGTTCTTGCGGGCCTCGAAGGTGAGGCGGCGCCCGTCGACGGTCGATTCGAACACGCCGGTTGCGCCCACGTCCCGGCCAGCATCGACCGTGCCCGCGTCGAGCGCGGAGGCGGTGCCCCGCTCGAGCCAGACCACCACGGGGCTCCCGTCGAACTCGACCTCCACGACGCGACGCTCGAACAGCTCGGTGGTCCGGATCGCCAGTGCGTCACTCCCCTGCCGGATTCCGACCACGCGCTCCTTGGCGGCGAGGCGACCGTCGGTCTCGCCCTCGAACAGGAACGGCTGGTCGTCGACGTCGTCATAGCCGGGGTAGGGGTTCTCGCCGTAGCTGCGGTTGTGACCGGTGTCGCGGCTGAGCACGAGGCCGTCGGGGTTGGCGTCGAGCCAGTCGGACCACGACACCGTGCTCATCGGGATCAGGCCGACCTCCTCGCCGGTAAGGGCGCCGATCACCGCCTCGCCGGTGAAGTGGCTCCACAGCGACTCGGTCTGGCGGTCGTACATCACGAGCGCCGACTGGTAGAGCAGCCCCGACGTCCCGAAGTCGAGGACGCGGTCGCCGAGGCGCCGGTCGTAGGCGATGGCCGAGTTGCACAGTGGGCAGTAGGTGACCGTCACCGGACGGCCGGCGATGGTGTCGTTGACGATCTCGTGCCAGGTCATGATCTGGATCGGGTAGGCGCGTGCTTCTCCGTCGACCTCGATCGCGAGCACGGGCTCGTCGTCCTCCAGGAAGGTCGCACTCGAGGCCCGCACGAACTTCGGTTCGTCGATCGGAGGAATGCCGTCGGGCGGGGGCCCACCGGAGATGACCTCGCTCGGGTCGATGAGCGGCGAAGGAAAGCCGTCGGCGATCGGGTTCTCGAGCGCCGAGACGGTGTCCTCGCGCGGTGACGACGCCACCTGTTCCACTGTCGCCACCCGCCCGTCGTCGCCCGCGTCGACGCTCTGATCGTCGTTTGCGAGCGGGCCACAGGCGACCGCCACCACCCCGAGCAGCGCCACCCAGCCGGCGTCCCGCACGCTCATGTCGCCGCCAGCCGCGCCTGCCGCACGGTCGTTGTGTCTCCCATTAGTGCACCGCCCGCAGACCGAACCAGGCCGCCGTCAGGGTGAGCACCCCGATCACGAGCAGCCGCCATTCGCGGTCGCGCCGGACCGCAATGAGTGCCGCACCGAGCGCGGGGAACACGACCAGCGCCTGGACGAGCACTGCCGCGTCGGTGCGAGGGAGCAAGACGTCCATCAGAGGCCATCGGGGACATCACCGGTAGCGAGCTGAGCGGCGAAAGCGCGCAAGCGTTCGACGGGCTCGGCCGGCGGATTACCGACGCGGTGGAGGGCCTGCTTGAGCGCGGTGTAGGTCTCGACCTCGAGACCGCAACGCCGGCAGTCCTCGAGATGGACCGACACGAGACGGAGCGTGCGCGCGTCGACCTCGCCGTCGAGGTAGGGCTGGAGCACGCGCGCCACCTCGGGGCAGCGCGCCGGGGCGTCGGGTCGCAGCCGGCGGCGGACCCGCAGCATCAGGCCCATGCCCCTCGTCAGGGGGCTCATCAGGGTCGCCCTCATCTACATCCTCCTCCTCGGCAAGATCCCCTCCCGCGCCAGGTGGTCGCGCAGGCGCTTACGGGCCCGGCTCAGGCGACTCATCACCGTCCCGACCGGGACCCCGAGCGCCTTGGCGGACTCCTGGTACGACAGCTCGTTGACGTCGACGAGGTCGACGACTTGGCGGAACCTGACCGGGAGCGCGTCGAGGGCGGCGCCGAGGTGCTCGTCGAGAACGCCGACCATGAAGGCGGCCTCGGGCTGCGCTGCCTCGTCCTCGGTCGCGTCTGCCCGCCGGGTGACCTCATCCGGGTCGTGCAGGAGGTCGGGGCGCCGGCGGCGCACCCGGTTGACCTGGGCGTTCCGCAGGATCGTCAGCAGCCACGCCCGCGGGTGGCGACCATCGAAGCGATCGATCGCCCGATAGGCGCGCACGAGCGTGTCCTGGACCAGGTCCTCGGCCTCTGCGTGTGACCGGGTGATCGACATGGCGACCCGGTAGAGCACGTCGATCTCGGGGACCACCTGCTCCTGAAACACCGCCTCGGAATGGCGCGCACCCGCGGGGGCCGGATCCCTCACACCCTGGGAAACCCGCCAGGCCGCCCCGGGCTTCCCGCTCCGACGGGAAGCCAGAACCCCGGCAACCGGGTTCCCTCGTCGATGCCGGTCACGCTGGGACACCGCCGCCTCCGCCGCTCGGTCGAGCACCTCGTCGACCGCGAGGCCACCCTGCGCGAGGCCGACGCGGCCCGGGCCCACCTCCAACGCTGCCGGAAGTGCCAAGCGGCGGCCCGCCTCCTGCTCCAGCTGAAGGCCGCCCTGCGCCGGCGGGCGCGCCGCGATCCCGACCCCCTCGCGATCACCCGGCTGCGCCGCTGCGCCCTCGCCGTCTCCGAGGAGGACCTTGACGCCAACTGAGGCCGCGCGCAGATCGTGACCTACGAGCACCTGAGCCCGATCACCTACCTCGCCGCCTTCGGCGGCGGGGTGATCTCGTTCCTGTCGCCGTGCGTGCTGCCGATCGTGCCCGGCTACCTGTCGCTGATCACGGGACTCGACCTCGCCGAGCTCCGGGCGGGCGAGCGGCGACATCTCCTGCGCATCACGCGCGACACCGGGCTGTTCGTGCTCGGCTTCGGAGCCGTCTTCGTCCTGTTGGGCGTCTCGGCCACCACCGTCGGAGCGGTCTTCTTCCGCAACCAGCTCCTGCTGACCCGGGTGTCGGGCGCGCTGGTGCTGGCCATGGCGCTGTTCATGCTCGGCTCCCTGTACCTGCGGGCGCCATGGCTCTATCAGGAGAAACGGTTCCAACCGACGCTGGCGCGCTTCGGCCCGTTCGCGCCGCCGGTGGCCGGCGCCGCCTTCGGGTTCGGCTGGACGCCCTGCATCGGGCCGGTCCTGGGCTCGATCCTGGCGGTCGCGGCCAGCCAGGGGCGGGCGTGGGCGGGCGGGTCGCTGCTCGCCGTTTATTCGCTCGGGCTGGGCCTCCCGTTCCTGATCACGGGGCTGGCGTTGGGCCGCCTGGCCGGCACCTTCGCCTTCGTTAAGCGGCACTTCACCGGCATCGTGTTCGGCTCCGCGGCCACGCTGGCGTTCTTCGGGGTGCTGTTGATCTTCAACCGGCTCGTCTGGGTCACGGCCCGCCTCCAGGAAGGCCTCGACGCCATGGGACTCGACCGGCTCGTCACCCTCGGCTAGGAGGATCCATTGGCACCCACACCCACCCCACCCAAGGGTCGCCCGACCTCGGGCCGCCACGACCGCAGGCACGAGGCGCTCGCGCGCGATCGGCGCCGCCGGCTGTCGGTGATGGTCTTCGGACCGCTCGCGGCCGTGTTCGTCGCCACGCTCCTCGTGGTGGCATTCCAGAGCGACGACGGAGACGACGGTTCGGCAACTACCGACGCGGCGTCGTTCGACTTGCCCGCGCTCGACGGCGACGGGCGGGTACGCCTGACCGAGTTCCGCGGGCGGCCCCTGGTGGTGAACTTCTTCGCCTCGTGGTGCACCCAGTGCGACGCCGAACTGCCCGAGTTCCGCGACGCCGCCCGCGCCCTCGACGGGCGAGTCGACTTCGTCTTCGTCAACTCCAACGAGGACGGCGACTGGCGGCCCATGGCCGAACGCAACGACATCCTCGCATTCCCGCTCGCCAAGGACGTCGGAGGTACGCAGGGCAACGGCCTCTACCGGGCGGTGGGCGGCCCCGGCGGGATGCCGATCACCGCCTTCTACGATGCCGACGCAAACCTCGTCGACGTCGCGTTCGGCGCGCTCCTCGGTGGCGCCCTCGACGACCGACTCGAGGAGCTCTACGGTGTCCGACCCGTCTGACGACACCGGCGCGCAATTCCGCCCGAGAGGGTCACCCGCCCATGGACGACACGATGCCCGCCCCGACGTGGGCGACGTGGCGGGAGGCCATCCGCGTCATCACGTACCGCCCCCACCTGCGCAAGACCGCCCTGATCGCACTCGCCGTGGGGACGGTTCTCTTCTGCATCAATCAGCTCGACGTCGTATTACGCGGTGAGGCCACCACTGGCGTCTGGGTCAAGTCCGCCGTCACGTACCTGGTCCCGTTCTGCGTGTCGAACGCCGGAGTGCTGGTAGCGAGCCGCCGGGCACGCTGATCGCGGTCAGCCGGAACTCGGGGCCGCGGTCCCTTGATCGCGTCAGCTCACCGTTCGAGATGGGCCTTTAGGCCCTCGAGGCCGGATTCGAAAGCGGGGCCCATCATGTCCGCCAGCTCGTCGGGCTCGAGATCGGCGCCGTAGATCACCAGCGCGCCCGTCGCCGTCTTCGTTCGTAACAATTTCTTCCTCGAGCTCGACCTGCCGCGGGCGTCTCGACTGGAGAAGTGCGCGGGAACGCGCACGTTGACAGCCGGGTTTCTTCGTGGATGTGTGACCGCGGTCGCGAGCACCGTGACCGGAGCGGCATTCGCCGCGTCGCGCTCACGCTGACGCTGGGACTGGCCATCCTGGCGGCGTGCGGTAGCGGCGGAGGCGACGACGGTGGCGGCGACCGAAGCAATCCACCGATCGAGGGGGCGCCGACGCTCGAGGTCGTCGGCGACAACTTCCGCTTCAAGCCCGGCGACCTGACGGTCGATCGTGGGCGGTTCAACGTTGCTCTCACCTCCGAGGACATCTTCCACACGTTCGTGATCGAAGACGCCGATGGCGACACGTTCGTGGCCGGCGCGCGCCGCACCGAGACTGATCGCGGTGGGGTCGAGCTGGAGCCGGGTGGGTACGTCTTCTACTGCGACGTGCCGCGTCACCGGGAGGCCGGCATGGAAGGCACACTCACCGTCGAGTAGCGCGTCCGCGACCGTCTCGAGCACGCCCAGGTCCCGCTCCTCGTGGTCACGACCGACGTCTGAACCGGCCTCGAGAAGGTCCTGCGCGAGGGCGACGCAACCGAGCCATCTACGCATGAACGAGCTGGTCACGGGAAGCAATTCGGCGCGAGGAGAGTTTCCGTCGCGTGCCCTCTCAGCGTTCGGCCCAGCTGGCGGCGCGCCTGCGCTGGAAGCCGGCGGCGACCACGGTGGCGGCGCTGGCGCTGTGGTCGCTCCTCGTGCTCGCGAACCGGGGAACGACGTACCACTTCGCCCCGTTGATCGTCGCCGCGGGCGGTCCCGTCGCCGCCCGACTCGACACCGACGTGCGACTCCCGTGGCGGGAAGTCCTGGGCTTGGGCGCCGCGAGCGTCGCGGCAGCGGTTCTCGGCCTCTCGGTACTGTGGTCGCTCGGCGCCCTCGACGGCCCCGCCGTCGTCGGGGGAAGTGCGCCGGCCGAGACGAGCCTCGCGATCGCAGTCGGTGCCGCCGCTGGGCTGGTCATCGGACGATTCCCCGGCAAGGCTCAGCGAGACGCCGCTCCATCGGTGCATGACCAGAAGTCGTAGGCGCACGGCAGGGTAAAGGAAGAAGGAGATTGGAATGGCGGATGCCGAAATGCGTCAGATGGTGGCTGGCTTGCCGTCACCGGAGTTCGAGACCCCTGCGTTCACGTCGGCTCCTCCGCTGAGCGACGCGACGGTGGCGCTGGTCACGACGGCGGGCCTGATGCGTCCCGGCGACGAATGGCTCCCCCAAGAAGGCCACACAGGTTTCGAGGTGTTCGAGCGCGACGAACGCGACCTCGTCGTCGGGCACCAGAGCACGAACTTCGACCGCACCGGCATCGCCGCCGACCTCAACGTCGCCTATCCCATCGACCGCCTCGAAGAGCTCGCCGCCGACGGAGTCATCGGCGCGGTGGCGCCCCGGCACCTCTCGTTCACCGGTCCGATCATGGACCTCACGACCCTCGTCGTCGACACCGGGCCCGCCGCCGGCGCGCTGCTCCGCGGTGACGGTGTCGACGTGGTGCTGCTCACGCCGGTCTGACCGATGTGCACGCGTGTCGTGGGCACGCTCGCACACGTCCTCGAGACCACCGGTCTCGCCACCGTCGCCCTGTCGCTGGTCCGACCCCAGATCGAGCGCAGCAACCCACCCCGGGCCTTGCACTGCGAGTTCCCACTCGGTCGGCCGCTCGGCCGACCCGGCGACGCAGCTTTCCAGCGGCGCGTCCTGGACACGGCGTTCGCGCTCCTCGAGCGGCCCACCGGACCCGTCCTGGAGGACTTCCCGGAGACGATCACCGAGGAAGCCGACCAACCGCTCGCCTGCCCCTTGCCGCCGCGCTACGACCCCGCAGTGCCCGCCGCCGTCGACGAGGCGCGGGCCCTGCGCCCCGCCTGGGACCGAGCCCGGGAGGCCAGCGGTGGCACCCAGATCGGCCGCGTCGTCGACGCCGACACCATCCCCGATGCTGTCGCCGGGTTCGTGCGCGTCGCCGAAGGTGTCCCCTGGACCGACGCCGGCCTGCCGGGCGACCCGGCGGCGGTCGCCATGGACATCCGCGCCTACTACGAAGAAGCCGCCCTGGCCCTCGCCGATCACGTGCCCGCGGCGCGCGCCGCCGAGTCGTGGCTCTACCGCACCACTCAGGCCGGCGACGTCCTCAAGGCCGCCATGAGCCGGATGGCCCGAGACGATCCGCCTTACGAGCGCATCTACTACCTCGTGCCGATCAGCCAGCAGTAGATCGCAGTACCGCGCGTCAGACCGTCTCGCGCTCCGCGATCGCCAGCACCGGATCCTCGCGGCGCGTCCCTGAGCTGAAGAACGCCAGCGCCAACAGCAGCCCGAACACGACATGGGCGACGAACTCGAACGGCTGGTTGGCGTCCTCGAAGAC
>JBOGFI010000066.1:0-4887 GCA_050743365.1 Acidimicrobiia bacterium
GCGCTGGGCGGCGCGCAGGCGCCGCCAGCGGCGGCTGCCGCGTTGACCCCGACGAGGCTGCTTGGCGGCCTGCTTGCGGGCCCGGGCCTTGGTGTCGGCGAGATGCAAGCGTTCTTCGGCCCGAATGGCCCGGCCCGACACCAACAGCGCCTCCTCACCGCTCGCGACCGCGAAGGGATGGATGATCCCGACATCCACCCCACCAATTCGGTTGGGATCGAGATCGTGGTCCTCGATGGGCACGGCCGCTGTGACATCGAGACACAGGCGCCCGCCGTCCACCACCAGCGTTACCGAACGCCACGCGTCGAGCGGGTAGGGGACAGGCCGGGCGAGGCGCACCCACAGGTCGGGCCGCCCTCGGGCGACCGACAACCGCACCCGCCGGCCATCCTCGACCCAGAACGTGCCCTGGTACCAGCGCAGGGGGAACAGGGCTTTCTTGCGGCGCGGATAGCGCGCTCGCTCCCCGCAGCGGCGTCGACGCGCCGTCTCGAAACACGCATCCGAATAGCGGCGCACCACCGAGCGCATCGCTGTCACCGAGAGCTCACCGACCGACACGCCGGCGATCTCGCGGCACCATTCCTGGTAGCCGAAGATCGGTCGGGCGCGGCACTGGAACCTGACCGCGTTGACGTCGATGAGGGCCGCCCACACATCCCCACCCGCACGCAACAACCCGAAACAACGTCGGGCCTGCGCCCGAGTCACCCGCAGCCGCACCCGAGCCGTGCGATGAACCGTACCCACCAGCCCATCGTCGCATCAGCATGTGACAACAACGCCGCAACAAGAACTTCCGCGATGTTCGACTAGCGTCGACGGCGATGCCGCTGCTCACGCCGTCCACGGTGCAGGCACTGCTGGTCGACCACGGCCTGCGTCCGAGCCGGGCGCTGGGGCAGCACTTCCTCGCCGATCCCAACACGGCGCGCCGCATCGTGCGCCTCGCGGGGGTGGGGCCCGGCGACCGGGTCCTGGAGATCGGCCCCGGCCTCGGCTCCCTCACCCTCGCACTCGCCGACGCCGGGGCGCGCGTGCTCGCGCTCGAGCTCGACCGTCAGCTCGCGGCGGTGCTCGAGGAGATCGTCGCCCGCACGCCCGGCGTACGGGTCGAGGTCGGCGACGCCCTCGAGGTCGATCTCGACTCGCTCCTGGAGGACGAGTCGGGCGGCGGGCCGTGGCACTCGGTGTCGAACCTGCCGTACAACGTCGCGCCGCCGGTGGTCGTACGGCTGCTCGAAGAGGTGCCGCGCGTCGAGCACCTGCTCGTGATGGTGCAGCGCGAGGTGGGGGAGCGGCTCGCGTCCGGCCCCGGGGCGTCCGCGTACGGTGCGCTCTCGGTCAAGGTTGCGTACCATGGCCGCGCCGAGGTCGTGGGCCGGGTTCCGCCGACCGTGTTCGTGCCCGAGCCGTCGGTCGAGTCGGTCCTCGTGCGCATCACACGCAACGCTCCGTCGGAGGTGCCCGCAGTGCCCTCATCCGACCGGCTGTTCGCGCTTGTGCGGGCCGGTTTCGCCCAGCGGCGCAAGATGCTGCGCCAGTCGTTGCGTCCGGTGCTCGGTGAACGCGTGGCCGACGTCCTGACCGCGGCCGGCGTCGCGCCGTCGACGCGCGCCGAGAAGCTGTCGTTGTCCGACTGGGCAGAGGTCGCCCGCGCGGAGGCGCAGCGGTGATCCGGCGGACGCGGGTCCGTGCAACCGCCTTTGCCAAGGTCACGCTCTCGCTGCGCGTCCTCGGAGCTCGCCCCGACGGTTACCACGAGCTCGATGCGCTGTCCGTTTCGATCGGGCAGCCGCAGGACACGCTCGAGGCCGCGGTCGCCGGCGAGCCCGGCGTGCAGATCCAGGTCCCGAGCGACGACTCGTCGGTGCCCATCGGCGACGACAACCTCGCCTCGCGCGCCGCCGACCGCGTGCTGACCCGGGCCGGCCGGCAGGCTCTGGGCGTCAGTCTCACGCTGCGGAAGCGGATCCCCGTCGGCGGCGGGCTCGGGGGCGGATCGGCCGACGCCGCCGCCGCCCTGCTGGCGGTCCGGCACCTCCTCGAGCTCCAGCTCGACGACGACGCCCTCTTCGAGCTGGCGGCCGACCTGGGCTCCGACGTCCCGTTCTGCCTGCTCGGCGGGGCCGCGCGCGTCCGCGGGCGGGGCGAGCGGCTCGAGCCGGCCAAGCTTCCCCTCGGCCTTCCCCTGCTCGTGGCGGTGCCGCCCTTCGCCCTGGCCACGCCGGACGTCTACCGGACGTGGGACGAGCTCGGGGGGCCACGGACGACGCGCACCGTGCCACCTCCGCGCCCGCTGACCGGGGTGGTGGGCGACCTGGCCAACGACCTCGAGCCGGCCGCCGAGGCCCTCGAGCCGCGGCTCCGACCGTTCCGCGAGGAGCTGGAGGAGGCGGCGGGGCGGCCCGCGCTGCTGGCGGGCAGCGGGTCGAGCTACGTCGTGCCGGTCGACGAGAACGGCCGTCGGCTCTCCGAGCTGGCGTCCCAGCTGAGCGAGCGCCTGCGCCGCCCGGTGTTCGGCGCCGCCACCGTGTCACGCGGCGTCCGCCTGGAAGCCTGACTCTCGGTCACGGGCTGGCTCCCGGGATGGCTCAGCGACCCTGTTGACGCCGCTGCCAGCGGGTCTTCTTCAGCAGCTTCTTGTGCTTCTTCTTGCGCATGCGCTTGCGGCGCTTTTTGATCAGGGAGCCCATTTCGGCCCCGACGATAGTCGCAGCGGCCGCAAGCGGTCACGTTGCGTGTCACTGAACCGCTCACGCCCCGGGTATCGTCGGTTGCGTCGGTCGGGGGTGGTGTAACGGCAGCACGGGGTCCTTTGGAGTCCCAGGTCGAGGTTCGAGACCTCGCCCCCGAGCCGTGAACGACGCGAGCGAGCGGAAGCGAGTGAGATGCAGGGCAATCGTAGAGAAGGAGACGTGAGCCAGTACCGGCCGCTGGCGGCCGTGGTGCTCGCCGCCGGCGAGGGGACGCGCATGCGCTCCGACAGCCCGAAGGTCCTCCATCCGCTGTGTGGGCGCCCCATGCTGCTCCACGTCATCGACGCGCTGCTTGCGCTGCCGCTCGAGCGCATCGTCGTCGTGGTCGGCCACGGCGCCGAGCGGGTCACGAAGACCCTCCAGGAGCAGATCGCGACCGAGCTGCCGATCGAGTTCGTCGAGCAGCGCGTGCAGCGAGGGACGGGCGACGCGGCAAGCGTGGCCCTCACGGCGAGCGCGTTCGACGTCGATGGCGAGGACGACCTCCTGATCGTCACCGGCGATGCGCCATTACTGCGGCCCGAGACGCTGGCCGCGCTCGCCCGCGAGCACCGCCTGGCCGACGCCGCCGCCACCGTGCTCACCGCGGTGCTGCCCGATCCCGCGGGCTACGGCCGGGTCGTGCGCGACGACCAGGGGCGGGTGAGCCACATCGTCGAGCAGGCCGAGGCCGACGACGACGAGCTCGCCCTCCACGAGGTCAACACCTCGATCTACTGCTTCCGGCGGGGCCTGCTCGCGCCGGCGCTGCGCCGCCTCAGCCCCGAGAACTCCCAGGGCGAGTACTACCTCACCGACGTGGTCGGGGTGCTGCGCGAGACCGGCCACCTGGTGGTGGCGGTCGGCGCCGACGACCCCGGCGAGACGGTGGGCGTGAACGACCGGGCCCAGCTCGCCGCGGCCGAGACGGTGCTGCGCGCGCGCATCAACGACCATTGGATGCGCGAGGGCGTGACGATGATCGATCCCGCGCGCACCTACGTCGACGCCTCGGTCGAGATCGAGCCCGACGCCTGCCTCCTGCCTGGCGCCATCCTCGAGGGCCGGACCGTGATCGGCGCCGGCTCGGTGATCGGCCCCGACACCCATCTCGTCGACACGATCGTGGGAGAGCGGGCCGTGGTCCGCCAGACCGTGGCGCGCGAGTCCGAGATCGGCGACGACGCCACGGTCGGGCCTTTCGCCCACCTCCGCCCCGGCACGCGCCTCGCGGCACGCGTTCACGTCGGCAACTTCGTCGAGATCAAGAACTCCGAAGTCGGCGAGGGCGCCAAGATCCCCCACCTCAACTACGTGGGCGACGCCGAGGTCGGTGAGGGCGCCAACCTCGGCGCCGGCACCATCACCGCCAACTACGACGGCAAGGTGAAGCACCGCACCAAGGTCGGGAAGGGCGCCCACACCGGGTCGAACACCGTGCTGGTGGCGCCGGTCGAGGTGGGCGACGGCGCCTACACCGGCGCCGGCGCGGTCGTCACCCGCGACGTGCCGCCCGGGGCGCTGGCCAGAGGAGTGCCGGCCGAGATCGACGAAGGCTGGGCCGCCAGGCGCGAGGATGAAGGGGAAGCCGACGGACCGAGGAGGCGGAGCGAGTGAAGGTCCGCAGCGAGCGAGGACCAGAGAGATGGAGCTGACACCGAAGAAGAAGCTCATGCTCTTCAGCGGGCGGGGCAACGACGCGCTCAGCAAGGAGATCGGCGAGCACCTCGGGCTGCCACTGGGCGAGATCGTGCTGTCGACGTTCGCCAACGGCGAGCTGTACTGCCGCTTCGGCGAGAGCATCCGCGGCGCCGACGTCTTCATCATCCAGAGCCACTGCGCCACCGCCGACGCCTCGGTCAACGACGCCATCATGGAGCAGCTGATCATGGTCGACGCGGCGCGGCGCGCCTCGGCCAAGCGCATCAGCGCGGTCATCCCCTGCTACGGCTACGCCCGCCAAGACCGCAAGGCCGAGGGCCGCGAGCCCATCACCGCCAAGCTGATCGCCAACATGTTCACGGCCGCGGGGGCGTCCCGGCTGGTCTCGGTCGATCTGCACTCGGGCCAGATCCAGGGCTTCTTCGACGGCCCCGTCGACCACCTCACGGCCATGCCCGTGCTCGTCGACTACCTCGTCGAGCAC
>JBOGFI010000067.1:0-16961 GCA_050743365.1 Acidimicrobiia bacterium
AACGGCGCCGGCGGCGACGGGGGATCGGTCACGCTGCTCGGCCCGCCCGACCGCGAGGCACGCGACCGTCTCGTTGCCGACCTCGGCACGGCCGGACGCGACTGGTGCGTGGTCCCGCTCCGCCTCGACGCCCGTGGTCTCACGGTACGGGTTCATGGCAAGACGAACGACGCGTAGCCGTCGAGCACGGGCAGCACCTTCTCGGCGGGCCCCGAGGGAAGCTGCAGCACCACCTCGGTGATGCCGAGTGACGCATAATGGTCGAGCTTCCCGCGGTCGGGAATCGTGCCGAACGGCACGACCTGGAGGGTGGCGGGATCGCGTCCTGCCGCCTCGGCCACGCGGTGCAGCTCGGGCAGCGCCTTCGTGAGCCCGGCGCCACCGATCGGGATCCATCCGTCGGCGTACTCGACGACGTGCCCGAACAGCTTCGGCCCGGCCGCCCCGCCGATCAGCACCGGCGGGCGCGGCCGCGTCGCGGGCTTCGGCCACGCCCAGCTCGGCTCCAGGTGCACGTACTCGCCGCGGAACGACGCCTCGTCGTCACGCCAGAGCGCCTGCATGACCAGCACCTTCTCGCGCACGAACGCGCGCCGCCTCCGGTACTCGACGCCGTGCTGCGCCATCTCCTCGCGGTTCCAGCCGAAGCCGACGCCGAACACGAAGCGGCCGCCGGACAGGAAGTCGAGCGTCGCGACCTCCTTGGCGGTCACGATGGGGTCGCGCTCGGCGACCAGGCAGATGCCGGTGCCCACGCGCAGCCGTGTGGTCGCGGCGGCGGCGGCGGTGAGCGCGACGAACGGGTCGAGCGTGCGCAGGTACTCCTCGGGTAGCTCCGGGTCGCCGGTAGGCGGCGGGGTCTCCCGACTGGTCGGGATGTGGGTGTGCTCCGGTACGTAGAGCGAGCGCAGCCCGCGTTCCTCGACGGCGCGGGCTAGGTCGGCGATGTGCATCGCCCGGTCGGTGGCGAACATCGTCACGCCCAGCTGCACGGGCGCCACCGTACCCGGCCGGCAAGTTGCGTCAGTCGGGCGGGAACAGCCCCAGCACGAACGCGGCGACGGCGATCGCCGTCGTCGAGAGTGCCACCAGCCGTAGGCGCCGGGCGGCGACGGCGCCCCCGGCGCCGGCTACCAGCGACCGCCCGCTTCCCCGGAACGCGCTGACCGCCCAACCCATGCCGCCCGCCCCCAGCAGCAGGAACGCGGCCACGTGATCGGCACGCGTGTCGAGCGGGAAGAAGCGGCGGGCGAGCACCGCCACGCACGCGAGCAGCGCGAGCCCGCTGCGGCTCCAGGCCAGGGTCGTACGCTCGGCCGCGACGCCGGGATCGCGGTCGTCTCGGAGGTCGTCCGGGTCCATCCGCTCGCGGTCAGTCGGAGGGCCCGCCGACGGCGGCGACGACGATGGCGAGGATGGCCACGACACCGATGCCGACGGCGAGGAGTAGCGGGAGCGGCGACGGCGGCAACGGCTCGCGCAGGCGCATCGCCCGCTCGTTGGCCTCCCAGCGGTGGTAGCTCGTGACCGCGAGGAGGGCTCCCATCGCGATCAGCGGGAGCCCGAGCAGGCGGCGCCCGAACTCGATGTCGAGCGCAGGCAGAAGCTGGGTGGCGGCGACACCGGTCGCCACCAGGGCGAGGGCGGTGCGGTTCCAGGCCAGGAAGGTGCGCTCGTTGGCGTAGGTGAACCGGACGTCGGGCTCCTTGCCGACCTCGTGCAGGGGCGAGCGGGCGCGCCGGAGGTTCACGGTCGTTCAGCTTCGCGCGAGGTGCCGGCGCACGGAACCGGTCATCACCTCAAGCCTTCCCGCTCTCGGCCCTTCGGGCCGGGCCGCTCGGGCCCCGGCTCCCTGCGCCACAGGGTACCTGCGGCGCGGCCGGTCGCCTCAGGGTCCTCCGTCACCGCATGGCGGTGTCGGCGGGCTCCTCGATCACCGGGTTCTCGAGCGTCCCGATCCCGTCGATCTCGATGCGTACGGTGTCGCCCGCCCGCAGGAACGACGGAGGCGTGCGGAACATGCCCACCCCGGAAGGGGTGCCGGTGGCGATCAGGTCGCCGGGCTCGAGCGTGAACGCGGTCGAGAGCGTCTCGACCTGCTGGGAGCAGTCGAAGATCATCTCCTTCGTCGACGCGTCCTGGCGCAGGTCACCGTTCACCCAGGTTCGGATCCGGAGCGACTGCGGGTCGGTGAGCTCGTCGGCCGTGACGATCCACGGGCCCGTGGGGCCGTGGGTGTCGAACGACTTGCCGAGCGTCCAGGTCGGAGCCTTGAACTGCCAGTCCCGAACGGTGACGTCGTCGACGACGGTGTAACCCGCGATCACCTCCTGGGCCCGCTCGGCGGGCACGTGTCGGCAGCGGCGCCCGATGACGACACCGAGCTCGCCTTCGTAGTCGAGCATCTCCGACACGCGCGGTCGGTGGATGGGCTCGCCCGGCCCGATCACGCAGGTGCTCTGCTTGTTGAAGAACACCGGGAACGCCGGCGCTTCTGCACCCGACTCGGCCATGTGGTCGGCGTAGTTCAAGCCGATGGCGAGGAACTTCGGCGGTCGGGGGATGGGCGCCATCAGCTCGACCTGGGCGAGCGGGTGGCGGGGCGCCGCGCGAGCGGCGGGACCGGCAGCGTCGTACCCGGCGGCGATGACGTCGAGCGCCTCGCCGGCGACCTCGGCGATCTCGTCGCCGACCACGATGCCCGTCCGGACCGAGCCCTGGTGGCGGAAGCGCGCGACACGCATGGTCGTCTCCTGGGCGCCAGTGTGTTGCTCGGAACCCCGATGGTAAGCGCGGCGCAAGCTACCCTTGAGCACCTCCGCGAGCTCGGCTGCGACCTCTGCCAGGGCTTCTACTTCGCCCGGCCGGGGCCGGCCGACGTGCTGCCGCCACCGGGCACCGTGCTCGGGCGCGCGTAGAGCAGCCCCACCGTCTCGCTCACGCGGTCGATCTCGACCTCCACCGGCAGGCCGAGGTCGAGGTCGACGCGCTCGATGCCCCGGACGCCGGCGACGACCCGCACCCCCTCCTCCATCTCGATGACCACGATCACGTAGGGCAGCGCGGGCGCGAAGGCGGGGTGGAGCGGCTGGTGGGTGACCGTCCACGAGAACACCTCGCCCCGGCCGGTCGCTCGGGCCCACTCCCACGCCTCTGAGCCGCACCCCGCGCAGAGCAGGCGGGGCGGGTGACGCCACCGGCCGCAGGCCCCGCACCGCTGGAAGCGCAGCTCGCCCCGGGCACAGTGCGCGTACCAGTCGGCGTCGAGCCCCGCCGGCGACGGCAGCGGCTGCGAGTGCTCGCTCGCGCCGGCGGTCACGGCCCCGCTCCCAGCACCACGAGGCTGCCGTCGCCGAAGTCGCCCCACCCGGTGACGACCCCCACCTCGGCTCCGGGAACCTGCGCCTCGCCCCCGTCGTGGCGGAGCTGGCGGGTCGCCTCGACGAGGTGGTTCATCCCCCACATGTGGCCCTGTGAGAGGAGCCCGCCGTGGGTGTTGAGCGGGTACTCGCCCCCGAGCTCGATGCGGCCGTCGCGTACGAACGCGCCCGCTTCGCCCCGCTCGCACAGGCCCATCGCCTCCAGCTGGAGCAGCACGACATAGGTGAAGCAGTCGTACACCTGGAAGAAGTCGGCGTCGTGAGGGCGGAGACCAGCCATGGCGAAGGCGCGGGGCGCGGCGTCGCTCAGGCCGATGCGGAAGGGGTCGTCCCGGCTGGCGATGTCGTCGGCCGGGTACGGGTGGCCCTCGGCGCCGCCCAGGATCGCGACCACGGGATGCGGGAGGTCGCGGGCCCGCTCGGTCGTGGTGACGACCACCGCGGCGGCGCAGTCCGTCTCGAGGCAGCAGTCGTAGAGGCGGAACGGCTCGGTCACCCAGCGGGCGCCGAGATAGTCGTCCATCGTCAGCGGCCGCCCCCGCATCAGCGCCCGCTCGTTCAGCTGTGCGTGCTTGCGCGCTGCCAGCGCGACCGCACCGGTGTCCTCGTCGGCGACGCCGTAGAGGCGCTTATGGCGCGTGCACAGCAGCGCGTAGAGCTGCGCCGCCGCGATCGCGCCGTACGGCAGGTAGAAGTCCTGCACCACCTGGGAGGCCGAGGTCACCAGGAATCCGTAGCGGGGCCGGCGGGCGCCGGGCTTGGGCCGGAACGCCGAGTAGCCGTTCCAGCCCACGACGCAGAGCACGTGAGTGGCGAGGCCGCTCGTCACGGCCATCGCCGCGCTCTGGAGCGACGCGACCGGGCTCGCGCCCCCCATGTGCACGGTGATCGAGTAGCGCAGGTCCTCGATCCCGAGGTTGGCGGCCAGCTCCTCCGCGGTGGTGTAGCCCGAGGGCGGGAAGGCGGTCGGAGCCGCGCACGTAGTCCGTCTCGCCGATCCCGACGATCGCGGCCCGGCCGCGGAGGCTCACGAGCGGGCGAGCCTACGCCGCGGTCTCGTGGGTGACCGGGGCCGCATCCCTCGTAGGCTCCGCCGGGATGACCGCCGCCGTGGAGGACGGTGCCGCGTACCGCGACCCGAGCCGGCCGGTCGACTCGCGTGTCGAGGATCTCCTGGGCCGCATGACGCTCCCCGAGAAGCTGGCGCAGCTCGGCGGCGTCTGGATGTCGCGGCTCGCCGACGACACCTGGTTCTCGGAGGCGAAGGCGGCGACGCAGCTGCGCCACGGCACCGGGCACGTCACCCGGGTCAGCGGCGGGACCGGGCTCCTGCCCGACCGGACCGCGGCGTTCGCCAATGCCGTCCAGCGGTTCCTCGTCGAGCGCACCCGCCTCGGGGTCCCGGCCATCGTCCACGAGGAGAGCACCGCCGGGCTGCTCGCCCGGGGGGCCACCCAGTTCCCTCAGGCGATCGGGCTGGCCGCGACCTGGGATCCCGAGCTCGTCGAGGAGATGGCGGGCGTCATCCGCACCCAGATGCTCGCCGTGGGCGCACGGCAGCGCTGGCACCCGTGCTCGACGTGGCGCGCGACCCGCGCTGGGGTCGGGTGGAGGAGACCTACGGCGAGGACCCGTACCTCGTCGCCCGCATGGGGGTGGCCTACGTGCGCGGCCTCCAGACCGACGACCTCGCCCGCGGGGTCGCGTGCACCGGCAAGCACTTCCTCGCGTACGGCCTTCCCGAGGGTGGGCTGAACCACGCGCCCGTCCACACGGGCCCGCGGGAGCTGCGTGAGGTGTACGCGGCGCCGTTCCGGGCGGCCATCCACGAGGCGGGGCTGGCGTCGGTGATGAACTCGTACAGCGAGGTCGACGGCCTGCCCTGCGGGGGGTCGGCCGAGATCCTCGACGGGCTCCTGCGGGGCGAGCTCGCCTTCACCGGCGTCGTCAGCTCCGACTACTTCACGACCATGCTGCTGGTCGTCCACCACGCGGTGGCGGTCGACGAAGGCCAGGCGGGGCAGCGGGCCCTGGAAGCCGGACTGGATGTCGAGCTCCCCGCCCTGTCGGCGTACGGGACGCCCCTGCGCGAGCGCGTCGAGCAGGGTGCGGTGCCGCCGGAGCTGGTCGACCGGTCGGTGCGCCGGGTGCTGCGCCTCAAGCTCGAGCTGGGCCTGTTCGAGCACCCGTACGTGGACGCCGGCGCCGCGCCGGCGGTGTTCGACACCTCCGAGCAGCGAACGCTGGCGCGTGCGCTCGCCCGGCGGTCGGTCGTGCTGCTGAGGAACGAGGGCGGGCTCCTGCCCCTCGACCCCGGGATCGGCTCGATCGCGGTCATCGGGCCCAGCGCCGACGACGCCCGGCTGCTGCTGGGCGACTACAGCTACCCCGCCCATGTCGAGATCGCCTTCGGGCGCGCTGGCACCGGTGGCGACGGTGCCATCCTGCCGTCGGCGGCCGGCGCCCTCGCCCCCGGTCCCTACTACAACGAGATCGTCACGCTCCTCGACGGCATTCGGGCGGCCGTGTCACCGGAGACGGACGTCCGGGTGGCCCGGGGCTGCGACGTCACCGGGAACGACGCCGGCGGGATCGCCGGCGCGCTGGATGCGGCCCGTGCCGCCGCCGTCGCCGTGGTCGCGGTGGGCGGGAAGTCGGGCCTGACGCCGAGCTGCACGGTCGGCGAGATGCGCGACGCCGCCGACCTCGGGCTCCCCGGGCTCCAGCAGCGACTCGTCGAGGAGGTCGTGGCCACCGGCACGCCGACGGTGGTGGTGCTGGTCAGCGGGCGGGTGCACGCGATCGGGTGGATCGCCGAGCACGTCCCCGCGATCGTGGCGGCCTGGCTCCCGGGGGAGGAGGGCGGCGCCGCGGTCGCCGACGTGCTCTTCGGCGTGGTGAGCCCGGCCGGCCGGCTCCCCGTCTCGATGCCGCGGTCGGTGGGCCAGGTCCCCGTGTACCACGGGCACAAGCCGGGCGGCGGCCGCGGCCAGATCTACGGCGACTACACGGACTCACCCACGACGCCGCTGTTCCCGTTCGGCCACGGCCTGAGCTACACGACCTTCGGCTACGACGCGCTGACGGTCGCGCCCGCCGAGCCCACCACCGACGCGACGCTGGTCGTCTCGTGCACGGTCACCAACACGGGCCCGGTGGCGGGCGACGAGGTCGTCCAGCTCTACCTGCGGGACGAGGTCGCCAGCGTCACCCGCCCGGTGCGCGAGCTGGCCGGGTTCCGGCGGATGCACGTCGAGCCGGGCGAGGCCCAGCGGGTCAGCTTCGGCGTCGATGTCGGGCGGCTGGCGTTCTACGACGAGCGGATCCGCTTCCTCGTGGAGCCCGGGACGGTAAAGGTGATGGTCGGCGGATCGTCCGCCGACATCCGGCTGGAGGCGACCGTCGCCCTCGCCGGCGACGCGCGCGAGGTCGACCCCAACTCCGTGCGGCCGACGACCGTCGAGGTCGAGTAGCGCCTCGCGCGCCTACCAGAGCTCGTCGGCGTAGCGGTCGGTGCCGGGGACAGTGGCCAGGAACGGCGACGCGAACACGATGCGGCCCAGGCCGCTCGCCTCCAGGTCCTCGCCGTGGCCCGCGAACCGCTCGTCCCACCCGGCCAGCGGGTCGTCGTCGACGAACCACATCATGAGCACCCGGTTCGTGGTCGTGTCCTCGGGCACGTCGCCGGGCCGGTCGGACAGCAGCGGCAGCGGCGTGGCGGCCACCATCACGTTGGCCGGGCAGGGCCGGCCGCGGTAGTGGTCGAGCACCTGCTGCGGCTCCACGCCGTCGGCGGTCTCGGCGATCGTCACCACCAGTCCCGGGAAGTGGCGGTCGAGCGCGAGCTCGGCCGCGACGCCCCCGGGCTGCGCCTGCTGTTCCCCCGCGTACCGGTACAGCAGCGTGTGGACGTGGTCGCGCTCGGCGAACATGCGCCCGTTGGCGTGCAACCAGTTCACCTGGTCGACGCCCCAGCGGTTCCACTCGTCGTGGCGCCCGTCGAGGATCCAGTAGATCGCGAGGAACGAGCCGGCCATCGGGTCGGGGGTGACGGGGGAGCCGGCAGGGTAGCGGCGCTCCTTGCACGCCCGGGTGGCGACGAAGCGAGCGCCCGCGAACGTGTAGGCGCCGACCATGCACCCGGCGTAGAAGTGGTCGCGCTCGTACCAGCGGTTGTAGGCGACCTCGTGGCCCCGGTGCGGCTCGACCAGCGTGAACAGGAGCGAGCCCAGGCGAATCGGCCGTTCCTCGCGGGCTACCTCGTCCTCGGTGACGGCCGGGTATGTCATCGGGCCTCCTCTATGGGTCGTTCCGCTCCGCCGTCCCGCGTCGTGGCGCGCTCGACGAGCGCGCGCGTGTCGACCTTCAGCGTCGACGTGAGCGGCAGGTCGTCGACCACCTCGAGACGGTCGGGCGCCTTGTAGTCCGCCAGCCGGGCGCGGCACCACGCACGCAAGCCGTCGAGCACGGGCTCGGCTCCCCCCGGAGCCGGCACGACGAAGGCGACGCCGACCTCGCCCAGCACCGGGTCGGGTACGCCGACCACGGTTGCGCGCCCGACCGACGGGTGCTCGGACAGCACGCCCTCGACCTCGGCCGGGTAGACGTTGTAGCCGCCGCGGATATACATCTCCTTGAGCCGCCCGGAGATGCGGAGGTTCCCGTCGGGACCGACGAAGCCGAGGTCGCCGGTGTGCAGCCAGCCGTCGGCGTCGATCACCTCGGCGGTGCGCTCGGGGTCCTGCCAGTAGCCGCGCATCATCGCGGGGGAGCGGCACCACACCTCCCCGACCTCACCCGGGCCAAGCTCGCCCGGGGGAGCGGACGCGTCGTCGGTGCCGGTGATGCGCAGCTCGACCTCGGGCGCGGGACGCCCCACGGTCGTGGCGACCACCTCGTCGTCGTCGCCGATGCGCGTGCTCGTGCACACGCCCGCTTCGGTGCTCGTGTACCGGGTGAGGACAGGGCACCCGAGGACCCTGCGCATCCGGCGGACCAGCTCCGGCGCGATCGCGGCGCCGCCCAGCGCGGCGACGCGCAGCTGCGAGAAGTCGGTGCGCTCGACGTCGGGGTGGGCCAGCACCAGTGACCACTGCGTGGGGACGCCGGTGGCCATGGTGATGCTCTCGTCGCGGATCAGGCGCAGCGTCTCCCCGGCCGACCACGGCTCGCCGACGAGCACGATCGTGGTGCCGTTGGCCAGCTCGTCCCACATGCGGGTCATGTAGCCGACGTGCGGGAACGGCAGAGCGAGGAGGCGCCGGTCCCCGGGCCGCGTGAGCTCGCCGATGTTGCGCGAGATGGCCGCCATCGTCACGTGGTCGTACACCGCGCCCTTGGGCGCGCCGGTGGTGCCGCTGGTCCACACGATGCTGGCGGCGTCGGTCGGCGCGATCGCAGGGAGGCGAGCCGGAGGATCGGCGGCGAAGGCGTGCTCGAGCTCGGAGACGTGGACGATGCGACCGGAGTCGACCGCGTCGGGCAGCTCCACCCCGTCGCCGGCGACCGTCACCCGCGGCTCGGTGCGCTCGAGGATGCTCGCCTGCTCCGCGGGCCCGAGCCGCAGGTTGACCGCCGAGGTGATCGCGCCGGTCCGGAGGGCGCCGAGGTAGCAGGCGGCGAGCTCGATCGAGGACGGCAGCATGAGGCAGACGACCTCGCCTGCTCGCACCCCGCGGCCGAGCAGCGTGCCGGCGAAGCCGTCGGCTGCCCGGTCGAGCCAGCCGTAGGTCACGCGCTTCTCGCCGTGCACGTACGCCTCGCGCTCGGGGTGCGCCGCCGCCGCCTCCCGCAGCAGGTCGGCCGTCGTCCTGACCCCTCCGCTCTCCTCGAGCACGGGTCGATTCACCCCGTCATGTGCGGGTCGGTCGACCCTTGCTCGCCGGCAGCGACGCCGTTGCCACGAAATCTGACCCTACGTTAGATTTCCGCGCCCGGGCCACGGATGCCGACGGAGGGGGTTGCGATGGCGCGCTTCACCGACCGGGTCGCGATGGTCACCGGGGGCGGCTCCGGCCTCGGGCGGGCCACCGCCCACCGGCTCGCGTCGGAGGGCGCGCCCGTGGCCGTGCTCGACCTCGCCGGCGACGCCGCCGAGAAGGTCGCGGCCGAGATCGCCGAGTCCGGTGGCACCGCCCGGGCCGTCACCGTCGACGTGAGCGACCCCGCCGCCGCCGCCGTGGGTGTCGAGCAGGCCGCCGGGCTCGGCCGGCCCCAGATCCTGGTCAACTGCGCCGGCATCGGGGGGTTCGACCACACCGTCGATGTCAGCTTCGAGCGGTGGTCGGCCATCATCGGCGTCAACCTCACCGGGACGTTCCTCATGTGCCAGGCGGCGCTCCCACACCTGCTCGACGGGGGCGGCGCGATCGTCAACGTGGCGTCGAACGCGGGCCTCATGGGTCAGCCCTACTCGGCGGCGTACTGCGCGTCGAAGGGTGGCGTGGTCAACCTCACCCGTGCGCTCGCGCTCGAGTACATCCAGCGGGGGGTACGGGTGAACGCGGTTGCGCCCGGCGGCATGAACACGCCCATGATCGCCGGGTTCGCCCCACCCGAGGGGGTGACGCTCAAGGCGTTCGCCCGGGTCACTTCGCCCCTCGGCTACAGCGAGCCCGAGGAGCTCGCGAGCCTCATCGCCTGGATCGCGTCCGACGAGGCTCGCTACATGGTCGGCAGCATCGTCTCGATGGACGGCGGCATCACCGCGTGATCGACGGCGCCCGCAGCCTGTGGGAGCTGGTCGAGCGCCGGGCCGAGGCCAGTCCCTCCGCCCTCCTCGGCACCGACGAGGAGCAGCGCACGCTGACCTTCGGCGGGTATCGGGAGGCGGCGGAGCGGGCCGCGGCCGGGCTGGCCCGGCTGGGCGTCAGCGAGGGCACGCCGGTGTCGTGGCAGCTGCCGACGTGGCTCGAGTCGCTCGTGCTCGTCGGCGCGTTGTCGCGTCTGGGGGCGATCCAGAACCCGATCCTGCCGATCTACCGCGAGCGCGAGGTCGGTTTCGTCACCCGCCAGACCGGCGCCGAGCTGCTGGTCGTCCCGCCACAGTGGAAGGGCTTCGACTTCGAGGCGATGGCACGGGGCCTCGCCCGCGCGCAGCCGCGGCTCGAGGTTCTCGTCGTCGACCGGAAGCTGCCCGACGGCGACCCCGCTTCGCTGCCGGCGCCGGACGTACCACCCGACGACGCCGCCGACGCACCGGTGCGGTGGGCCTTCTACACGTCGGGCACGACCGCCGACCCCAAGGGCGCCCGCCACACCGACCGCACGATCATGGCCTCGGCATTCGGCATGGCGAAGGTGCTCGACCTCGACGAGCACGACCGCAGCGCGATGGTCTTCCCCTTCACGCACATCGGCGGGATCGGCTGGCTGTTCGCGGCGCTGATGACCGGCTGCCAGGCGATCATCATCGAGGCCTTCGATCCCGCTACGACCATCCCCGTGCTCCGGCGCGAGGGCGTCACGCTCGCGGGCGCCGGTACCCCGTTCCACATGGCCTACCTCGCCGCCCAACGACAACACCCGGTCGAGCGGCTGTTCCCGAACGCGCGCGCCTTCCCCGGTGGCGGCGCGCCCAAGCCGCCCCAGCTCCACTACGACGTCAAGAGAGAGCTGGGCGGAGTCGGGATCGTGTCCGGCTACGGCCTCACCGAGTGCCCGATCCTGACGATGTGCACGGTGCGTGACACCGACGAGCAGCTCGCCAACACCGAGGGCGGGCCCACTCCCGGCGTCGAGGTGAAGGTGGTCACGCTCGACGGCAAGGTCGCCGGCCCGGGCGAGGAGGGTGAGATCCGGGCCAAGGGACCGATGCTGTTCCGCGGCTACCTCGACTCGTCGCTCGACGCCGACGCCTTCGACGACGCGGGGTTCTTCCGCACCGGTGACCTCGGCAACCAAGACGCCGACGGCTTCATCACCATCACGGGCCGGCTCAAGGACGTCATCATCCGCAAGGGCGAGAACATCAGCGCCAAGGAGGTGGAGGACCTCCTGTTCACGAGCCCGGACATCGCCGACGTGGCGGTGATCGGCCTGCCCGACCCGAAGTCGGGAGAGCGGGCGTGCGCGGTGCTGGTGCCGAGCGACCCCGCGGCGCCGCCCACCCTCGAGGACATCGCCCGGTTCTGCACCGACGCCGGCCTCATGGCCCAGAAGATCCCGGAGCAGCTGGAGATCGTCGACGCGCTGCCCCGCAACGCCACCGGCAAGGTGCTCAAGCACGAGCTGCGCAGGCAGTACTCGGGCGCGGAGTAGGCCGACGATGGCCCTGCCGACGGAGTTGAAAGAGCTCGCGGGGCGGGTCTCGAACTGGGGCCGCTGGGGCACCGACGACCAGCGGGGGACGCTCAACCTCATCACACCCGACGCCGTCCGCCGGGGCGCGGCCGCGGTGCGCCAGGGCGTCACCTTCCCGCTTTCGATCCCGATGGACGAGGACGGCCCCCAGACCGGCGTGATCCCGGGTCGCATCAACCCCAAGCACACGATGTTGATGACGAACGCGCCGTACACGGGGGACCCCAGCGACTTCTGCACCAGCGACGACGTCGTCGAGATGGGGGTGCAGGCCGCGACTCACTGGGACGCGCTCGCGCACGTGGGCTACGAGGGAAAGCTGTACAACGGCGTGCCCTTCGACGCCGTCACCGACGCCGGCGCGTCGAAGCTCGGCGTCGAGCAGTACGGCCCCATCGTCACGCGCGGGATCCTTCTCGACATCGCCCGCCTCGCCGGCGTCGAGTGGTTCGAGGACAACTACGCCATCGGTGGCGACGACCTCGCCGCCGCCGAGCAGCAGGCGAACGTGACCGTCGAGCCCGGCGACATCGTGTTAGTGCGCACCGGTCAGATGGAATGGCTGCGCCGCGGTGACAAGCAGCGGTTCAACGACCCCAGCCCGGGGCTGGGGACGAAGTCGATCGAGTGGCTCCACGACCGGCAGGTCGCCGCCGTGGCCACCGACACGCTCGTCTTCGAGGTGTGGCCGTGCGAGAGCCCGGACGCCCTCCTGCCGGTGCACATGATCGACCTGCGCGACATGGGCCTCGTGCAGGGCCAGCTCTGGCACCTGGACGATCTCGCCGCCGACTGCGCCGGCGACGGCGTCTACGAGTTCCTCCTGGCGGCCACGCCCCTGCCGATCACTGGCGCCGTGGGCGGTCCGGTCGCGCCCACCGCGACCAAATAGCGAACCCGCACCTCACGAAACCGGGCTCGGCGTCGTTGAAGAAGGGTGTGAGCGTCCCGCCGTTCCAGACCTTCCTCGACCAGCACCGCGAGACCGTGTACCGGTTCCTGCTGTTCTCGGTGGGACCCGACGAAGCTGCCGACTGCGCCCAGGAGACCTTCCTGGCCGCGTTGCGCGCGTACCCGCGGCTGCGCGCGGGGTCGAGCCTGCGGGCCTGGATCCTCACGATCGCCCACCGCAAGGCCATCGATGTCCACCGCGCCCGGGGGCGGCGGCCGATGCCCGTCGCCGACCCGCCCGACGCCGCGGTCCAGCCGCCCGATCTGCCCGACCCTGCCCTGTGGGAAGCGGTGGGTCGTCTGCCGCCCAAGCAGCGCGCCGCCATCGTGCTGCGCTTCGTCTCGGACCTGCCCTTTCGGCAGGTCGGGCGGATCGTCGGGTGCTCGGAGGCGGCCGCCCGCCAGAACGTACGAGAAGGGCTCGTCCGGTTACGAGAGGAGTGGACCGATGACGCGTGACCTGGAAGCCGCGCTACGGCGCAGCGGAAAGACCGACGTCGGCGCCGCCGCCACCGCCGCGGCGCGGCGCCTCACCGAGGCCGCGGGCGCGGCCGGGCTGGTCGACGTGGCGACGGCCACCGCCGACTCGCCGCTGGGAACGCTCGTCGTGGCCGCGACCGGGCGCGGCCTGGTGCGTATCGCCTTCCCCGGCGAGGACGTGCTCGCCGACCTTGCCCGCCGGGTCTCGCCCCGGGTGCTGGAGGCGCCCGCCCGTCTCGACCCGGTACGGCGACAGCTCGACGAGTACTTCGCCGGCCGGCGCCGGCACTTCGAGCTGCCGCTCGACTGGAGGCTCACTACCCGGTTCGGGCGTCGGGTGCTGGAGGCGGCGGTCCGCATCGAGCCGGGCGACGTGGCCACCTACGGCGAGGTCGCGGTGCGCATCGGGCACCCGCGTGCGGCCCGCGCCGTGGGCAACGCCCTTGCCGGCAACCCGATCCCGGTGGTGGTGCCCTGCCACCGGGTAGTGCCGGCCGGGGGAGGTGTCGGCGGCTACGGCGGCGGCCCCGAGCGCAAGGCGCGCCTGCTGGCGCTCGAGGGAGCCCGCGCCTGACGCCCGATCCCCCGGTGCTTGTCAGGCGAGCACGCCGTAGCCTGAATCGCCTTGACCGGCCCTTCTGTGCGCGCGCTCGTGCTCGAACGTCCCCGCACGCTCGTCGGGCGCGAGTTCCGACGGCCCGAGGTCGGAGACGACGACGCGCTGCTGCGGGTCGAGGCGTGCGGGCTCTGCGGCACCGATCACGAGGAGTTCACGGGCGAGCTGCACCCTGGCTTCGCCTTCGTCCCCGGTCACGAGACCGTGGGCCTGATCGACGAGATCGGCCCGGTGGCGGAACGCCGCTGGGGGGTGCGTGCCGGTGACCGCGTGGCGGTGGAGGTGTTCCAGTCGTGCGGGCGGTGCGAGGCGTGCACGAGCGGCGCCTATCGGCGCTGCGAGCGGCACGGGCTCGGCGACATGTACGGCTTCATCCCGGTGGACCGCCCGCCGGGGTTGTGGGGCGGGTACGCCGAGTACCAGTACCTCGGGCCCGACGCGCTCCTGGTGCCGGTGCCGGCCCGCCTCGACCCGGTGGTGGCCACGCTGTTCAACCCGCTGGGCGCCGGCATCCGCTGGGGGGTGACGGTGCCGGGCACGAGGGCGGGTGACGTCGTCGCGGTGCTCGGGCCCGGCGTGCGGGGACTGTCGGCGGTGACGGCGGCGAAGGAGGCGGGCGCCGGTTTCGTGATGGTGACCGGCGTCGGCCCGCGCGACGGTCGTCGTCTGGAGCTGGCAGGCGCCTTCGGCGCCGACCTCACGGTCGACGTGGCCGAGCACGATCCGGTTGCGGCGCTGCGCGAGGCGACGGGCGGCCTCGCCGACGTGGTGGTCGACGTCACCGCCAAGGCGCCCGCCGCGTTCGCCCAGGCCCTCGCCCTCGCCCGCCCCGGGGGGACGGTCGTCGTGGCCGGCACCCGGGGCTCGAACGACACGCCCGGCTTCCGGCCCGACCTCATCGTCTACAAGGAGCTGCGGATCATGGGGGCGCTCGGCGTCGATGCCGACGCGTATCGCGCCGCGTTCGAGCTGCTGGCGTCGGGCCGCTACCCGTTCGCCGAGCTGCCGCGGCGGGTCGAGGGCCTCGACGGGGCCGAGGACCTCGTGCGCTCGATGGCGGGCGAGGGCGACGCCGCCCTACCGGTCCACGGGGTGCTGGCGCCCTGAGCGACCGATCCGTCAGGTGCGGGCGCGGGCCTGGCCCACGAAGGCGTCGAAGAGGCGCTGCTGGACGGGGTCGGTGGCGGCGGTGTCCTCGGGGTGCCACTGGGCGCCCACCACCCAGGAGTCGCCGTCGGTGAGCTCGATGCCCTCGACGATCCCGTCGTCGGCCCAGGCGACCGCCTCCAGCCCTACGCCGCGCTTCTCCACCGCCTGGTGATGGTGCGAGCAGGCTTGCCCGACCTCAGTCGTGCCCAGGGCCCGGGCCAGGCGTGAGCCGCCCTGCACCCGTACCGGGTGCATGGTCGAGCCTCCCTCCACGCCGGGGAGCCCGTGGGACACGCCTCCCTCGCGCGAGCAGATGTGCTGGTCGAGCGTGCCGCCGAGGGCGACGTTGAGCACCTGATGGCCCCGGCAGATCGCGAGGGTGGGCACGCCCCGGTCCACGGCGGCGCGTGCGAGCGGCAGCTCGAACCCGTCGCGGCGCGCGATCACGCCGTACACCTCCTCGGCGCGAGCCTGCCCGTAGGTCCCGGGGTCGAGGTCACCGCCCCCGAGCAGGAGCAGGCCGTCGAAGCGCTCGAGCAGCGCGCCCGCGTCGTCGTCGCCGAGCTCGACCGGCATGAGCATCGCCTCCTGCGCGCCGGCGCGGTGGAGGGCGGTGACGTAGGTGTCGGGCGCGGCCACTGCCGCGGTCTCCCAGCCGTCGACCCTGCCCTTCTTCACGGGGTAGGCGGGCACCGCGATCAGGGGACGGGTCATGCGCTGCTCAAATGAGCTCGAAGTTACGGCGGCGCTCCCAGTCGGTCACCACCTGGTTGAAGCGAGCCCACTCCTGCCTCGCGGTGTTCATCAGGTGGAAGTGGACGTCCTCGCCGAACGCCTTGGCTGCGATCTCGCTGCGCTCGAGCTCGTCGATGGCGTCGACGAGCGTCCACGGCACCCGGGGCACGTCTTCGGCCTCGTACGCGTTGCCGTGGAACGCGGGCGTGGGCTCGATGCGGTGCTCGATGCCGTGGAGGCCGGCGGCGATGGTGGCCGCGAACGCGAGGTAGGGGTTGCAGTCGGAGCCGGGAATGCGCGACTCGACCCGGAACGACGGGCCGTGACCCACCAGGCGCAGGCCGCAGGTGCGGTTGTCGTGTCCCCAGACGATCGCCGTCGGCGCCCATGAGCCGGGCTGGTAGCGCTTGTACGAGTTGACGTACGGCGCGAAGAAGTAGGACAGCTCCCGGCTCGCGGTCAGGAGACCCCCCAGGTAGTGACGGAACGGCTCGGCCAGATGGTCGGGGGCGTCGTCGTCCCAGTCGAGAGGCGTCTTCCCGTCCGTGCTCCAGAGGCTCGAGTGCAGATGGCACGAGCACCCGCATTCGTCCATCGAGTACTTGGCCATGAACGTGATCGAGCGATCGTTGAGGGCCGCGATCTCCTTGGCGCCGTTCTTGTAGATCGTGTGGCGGTCGGCCATCTCGAGCGCGTCGGCGTACCGGAGATTGATCTCGTGCTGGCCCCGGCCCGCCTCGCCCTTCGAGAACTCCACCGGCACGCCCGCGCCGTCCATGGCATTGCGGATCTGGCGGATCAGGTACTCGTCCTTGGTGGTCTGGAGGATGTGGTAGTCCTCGATGACCGCCGAGTGCGGGGTGAGGCCGTCGTAGCCCCTTGCCCCCGCCTCGTCGTACGACTCCTTGAACAGGTAGAACTCGAGCTCCGAGCCGCCCTTCAGCGTGTAGTCAGCCTGCCCGGCCCGCTCGATCTGCCGCTTCAGGATCTGCCGGGGGGCTACCTCCACCGGCTCGTTCGTCTCCTCGTCGTGGATGTCGCAGATGACCATGGCCGTCTTCTCGATCCACGGGACGAGCCGCAGGGTTGAGATGTCTGGGATCAGCTTGAAGTCGCCGTACCCCGTCTCCCAGCTGGCGTACTTGTAGTCGGGGAGCGGCTCCATCTCCATGTCGATGGCCAGCAGGTACAAGCACGCATGGAGACCCTCCTCGCCCAAGACATCCTCGAAGAAGAACTCCGGGACAACCCGCTTGCCCATGAACCGGCCCTGGAGGTCCGTGAACATGCACAGGACCGTGTCGATCTCTCCGTCATGGACCAGCTTCTCGAGCTGGTCACGGTCGAGG
>JBOGFI010000068.1:0-1726 GCA_050743365.1 Acidimicrobiia bacterium
AGGCCGAGGCGCGCCGCGGCGTCGGCCACGAGACGCAGGCGCCCGGGGTGCACGTCGACGGCCACCACCGCGCCGGACTCGCCTACCAACTCGCCCAGGCCGGTGGACTTTCCCCCGGGTCCCGCCGCCACGTCGAGCACACGGTCGCCCGGCTCGGGCGCGACCGCGGCGACGACCGCCTGGCTGGCCTCGTCCTGCGGAGTCGCCCGCCCCTCGGCGACGGCGGCGGCGCGGGCGGGGTCGCCCAGGCCCCGCACCGTGAGGGCACCATCGACGAGCATGCCCTCCTCGACGCTCGCCCCACCGGCCCGGAGCTCGCGGGCGAGAGCTTCCGCGGACCCGCGCCCGCGGGTCGGGCGCAGCGCGACCCGGGCCGGCTCGTTCCCGGCGGCGAGCGTGGCCAGCGCGTCCTCGCGCCCGAGGTCCGCGACCAGACGTTCGACGAGCCAGTCGGGGTACGAGAGCCGCAGGCCGAGGGACCGGGTGTCGTCACCGTCGGGGAGCGGCCACGGCGGACCCATCGCCGACAGCCGGCGCAGCACCGCATTGACCAGGCCCCGGGCGCGCTCCGGTGTAGCCGCGACCGTCTCGCCGACGGCGGCGTGCGGCGACACCCCGCTCACCAGCTGGTACGCCCCCAGGCGCAGAGCCGCACGTACCGGCGCGTCGAGCGCGTCGAGGGACCGGTCGACACGCCCGGCGAGCAGGTGGTCGAGGGCGCGCTGTGCCCGGAGCGTGCCGTACACCAGGTCGGTGACGAAGGCCCGGTCGCGTGGATCGAGGAACGTCCCGCGAAGCACCCCGGGGACCAGGATGTGCGAGAAGCCGCCGGCTTCGACGCGCACCAGCGCGTCGACCGCCACCGCGCGTGCCGAGTGGGATCTCACCGCCCGCCGAGCATCGCCACGCCGCGGTGGCCCGCGAGCCAGGCTGTGTGTGGCATGCGCCCCTTTCCCTCGGGCTGCACCTCGACCAGCGCCAGGACGCCGTCTCCCGTGGACACCTCCGTACCGGGATGGACTGCCCCGGGCATGGCGCCGACCGGCGCGATCGCCGGGCGGGGATGCGCCCGCCAGACCTTGAGCCGCTGCCCGCCCGCAGTCGTCCATGCGCCCGGGCGCGGGTTGCCGGCGCGGATGAGGCGCATCAGCTCCTCGGTTGGGCGTGACCAGTCGAGCTCGAATTCCTCGACCGTGAGCTTCTCAGCGTAGGTCGCCTCCCCCACCTGGGGCGTCGGGTCCGTCGTGGGCACGCGCGGCACCGTCTCGACCATGAGCTCCGTGCCGAGGGCGACGAGCCGGGCACGCAGCTCTCCGGCCGTGTCGTGCGGCCCGATCGCCGTGCGCCGCGTCGCGTACACCGGACCGGTGTCGAGCCCGGCGTCGATGTGCATGACCGACACACCGGTCTCGGTGTCGCCGGCCAGGATCGCCCGCTCGACGGGCGCCGCGCCCCGCCAGCGCGGCAGCAGCGAGAAGTGGAGGTTCACGAACCCGTGCGGGAGCGCGTCGAGCAGCGCGTCGGGAAGGAGTTGGCCGAAGGCGACGACGGCGCCCAGCTCGGCGCCGGTCGCCCCCAGCTCGTCGACCACCTCGCAGGCCCGGGCCGGGGTACGCACGGGCAGGCTCAGCTCGAGCGCGGCCACCTTCACCGGGCTAGGGACGAGCGCGGGGCCGCGGCCACGCCGGCGGTCGGGCTGGGTCACGACGAGCGCGATGTCGTGGCC
>JBOGFI010000069.1:0-5767 GCA_050743365.1 Acidimicrobiia bacterium
GGCCAAGCCGCTGCTCACGCTGCAGGGCCGGTCGCTGGTCTCCTGGGCGCTCGCCGCCGCGACGGCCACCGGCTTCCGGCCGATCGTGCTGGTCGTCGGGTACCACGGGCGCGCGGTGGCGGGAGAAGCGCGCGAGGGAGTGGTGCTCGCGCGAGCGCGTCGCTGGCGCCGCGGGGCCGCCCACAGCCTGCGGGCCGCCCTTGTCGCCCTCGAACCGTGGGCGCAGGTGCAAGCCGTCTGCGTCGGCCTCGCCGATCAGCCGCTCGTCGGCCCCGATGCCTATCGGCGGCTCGCCCGAGCGCACCGCGACGGCGCCCAGCTCGCGGTCGCGACCTACGACGGCGCTCGCGTCAACCCGGTGTTGCTCGGGCGACCACTCTGGCGCGAGGCGCGCCAACTCCGCGGTGACGTCGGTGCGCGCGCGCTCATGGAGCGTCATGACGTGATCGAGGTCGACTGCACCGGCACCGGCGATCCCGCCGACGTCGATAGCCTCGACGATCTCGCCGCTCTCGAACGCCGCCTGGAGGCAGAGCAATGAAAATCGAGGACCGGTTCCGCGTCGATCTGCCCGTGGAGGAGGCGTGGCGGCTGCGGCTCGACATCGAGCGCATCGCGCCCTGCAGGCCCGGCGCCGAGCTCCAGGAGGTCGAGGGCGACGAGTACCGCGGCGTGGTGAAGGTGAAGGTCGGTCCGATCACCGCCCAGTACAAGGGGGCAGCTCGGCTCGTCGAGCAGGATGCCGCGGCCCACCGCGCCGTGATCGAGGCCTCGGGTCGTGACACCCGGGGGCAGGGCAACGCGTCGGCGACGATCACGATGTCGCTCACCTCCCTTTCCGGTCACAGCACCGAGGTGAGCGTCGACAACGACGTCACGGTCACGGGCAAGGTGGCGCAGTTCGGGCGGGGCGTGATGGCCGACGTGTCGAGCAAGCTCCTCGCCCAGTTCGTCGAGTGCCTCGAGACCAATGTCCTCGGCGGCGCCGCGCCCGCGACCGACGAGGCTCCGCCAGCCGTCGCGCCCGTCGATCTGCTTCGCACGGCCGGTGCGCCGGTGCTGAAGCGGCTCGTCCCCGCGATACTCGTGCTGGTTGCGCTCATCGTGGTCGTGATCCTGCTGGTGCGATGAAGGTCGCCGCCGTGTGTCTCGCGTCGCTGCTGCTGTTGCTGCAGGCAACCGCGGGCGCCATGCCCACCGCCAAGGACGAGCAGGCCTGCGACCTCCTGAAGCGAGCCGAGATCGCCGACGTGCTCGGCGAGGACGCGGGGAAGCCCGAGAACCTGGGCGTGGGCGACTCGAGCTGCTTCTGGGAGCTGGCCGACGCCGACGGCGGGGGCATGGTGCTCACGCTGTTCCGGGGGCGTCAGGCGCGATCCGAGTACGACGACGCCGAGGCCCTCTACCAGGAAGGCGCCGTCACCGAGGTCGCCGACCTGGGGCGAGCGGCGTTCTCGACGCCACTCGGCGAGGTCTGGGTGCTGAAGAACAAGAAGACCGCCTTCTTCGTCACCGGGGTGTTCGACGCTGTCCAGGCCGAGGCGCTGGCCCGGCTCGCGGTCGAGCGCCTGTAGGCGGCATCCACCACCCGCAGCCGATCTGCTCGTAGGCTCGAACCCGTGTTCGATCCGGCGGGCCCGGTCCTGGGCATCGACCCGGGCGTCTCGTGCTGCGGCTACGGCGCGGTCGCGGGCGCGCGCGGGCACCTCGAGGCCCGGGCCTGCGGGGTGATCCGCACACCCCCGAGCGATCCACTGCCGGTACGCCTGGCCGATCTCGAGCGCGACCTCGAGGCGCTCGTGCGCGAGCTGCGCCCGGCGGCGATGGCGGTCGAGCGGGTGCTGTTCCAGGCCAACGTGCGCACCGCGATGTCGGTCGGCCAGGCGAGCGGCCTGGCGCTGACGGTGGCCGCCCGGGCCCGCGTCCCGGTCGCGCACTACAGCCCCAACGAGGTGAAGTTGGCCGTGGCCGGCTACGGCGGCGCCGGCAAGGCGCAGGTGCAGGAGATGGTCACCCGCGTGCTGCGGCTGGAGACGCGGCCGAGCCCCGCCGACGCTGCCGACGCGCTCGCGCTCGCGGTCTGTCACCTGTGGGGTGCCCCCCTGCGGGCCGCGGTGGGCGAGCAGCCGAGCGGCACCGCGCCCGGACTCGCCCGGGCGGTGGCGGCGGCTGTCGACAAGGAGGCGCGTTGATCGGGTCGGTGAGGGGGAGCGTCCTCGAGCGCTCGGCCACGGGCGAGGTGCTCGTGGAGGTGGGCGGGGTCGGTTACCGCGTGCTCGTGCCGCTGAGCGCGGTGCCGGCGCTCGCGCCCGGTGCCGGCGCCTTCCTCTTCACACACCTGCACGTGCGCGACGACGCCATGGTGCTCTACGGCTTCCCAACCCGAGACGAACGCGACACGTTCGAGGTGCTCATCGGCGCCAGCGGCGTCGGGCCCAAGCTCGCCCTGGCCATCCTCTCGGTGCACACGCCGCCAGCCCTGCGGCGCACGCTCGTCGACGACGATCTCGACGCGCTCACGCTGGTTCCGGGGGTTGGGCGGCGGACGGCCCAGCGGTTGCTGGTGGAGCTCAAGGCGCGCCTCGAGGTACCCGAGCTCGAGGCCATCGGCGCCGACCCCGCGGGATCTGCGCCACGCGCCGAGGTGCGCGCCGCCCTCGCCGGCCTCGGCTACGAGCTCGACGAGGTGCGCGAGGTGCTGAGCCAGCTCGAGGGCGACGGCCCGGTCGAGGACCTCCTGCGCGACGCGCTCAAGCTCCTGGCGGTGAGCCGTGTCTGACTTTCCTGGTCGCGCTCGCTTCGCTCGCCGCTCCCGCGCAATCCCGGCGGTCCGGGGGCCGGGGAACCCGGCCCCCTCGTCGAGGGATGGCAGCCGCTTTCCTGGTCGCGCTCGCCTCGCTCGCCGCTCCCGCGCAATCCCCGCGATCCGGGGGCCGGGGGACCCGGCCCCCTCGTCGAGGGATGGCAGCCGATGAGGGAGGAGATCACGAACGCGGCGGCCGACCCGGCCGAGGTGGCGGAGGAGACCACGCTTCGCCCCCGGCGGCTCGCTGAGTTCGTCGGGCAGGCGCGGCTCAAGGAGCACCTCGACATCCTGCTGGGCGCGGCGCGGCAACGTCGACAGGCGGTCGACCACCTGCTGTTCGCGGGGCCGCCCGGCGTGGGGAAGACGACGCTCGCCGGGATCGTGGCCGCCGAGCTCGAGGTCGCGCTGCGCGTCACGAGCGGGCCCGCGCTCGAGCGCGCCGGCGACCTCGCCGCCATCCTGACCAACCTCGACGACGGCGACGTCCTGTTCATCGACGAGGTGCATCGGCTGCCCCGGATGGTGGAGGAGGTGCTCTACCCGGCGATGGAGGACTTCCAGCTCGACATCGTGATCGGGAAGGGCCCGTCGGCGCGCTCGATCCGCCTCGACCTCCCTCGGTTCACGCTCGTCGGCGCGACCACCCGCACCGGCCTCATCACCGGTCCGTTGCGCGACCGCTTCGGCTTCGTGGCCCGCCTCGACTACTACGCCCCCGACGAGCTCGTGGCCATTCTCATCCGTGCCGCCGGCATCCTGGGCGTGCCGCTTGCCGACGGCGCCGCCGCCGAGATCGCCGGCCGCGCGCGTGGCACGCCCCGCATCGCCAACCGTCTCCTCAAGCGCGTGCGCGACTACGCGGAGGTACGAGGCGACGGCACCGTGAGCGGCGAGACCGCGCGCGACGCGCTCACGCTGTTCGAGGTCGACGAGCGCGGGCTCGACAAGGTCGACCGCGCCATCCTCACCGCGCTGTGCGAGACGTTCGCGGGCCGGCCCGTGGGGCTGGGGACGCTCGCGGTCGCGGTGCACGAGGAGCCCGAGACGGTCGAGGACGTCTACGAGCCGTTCCTGCTGAAGGAAGGGCTGCTCCAGCGCACCCCCCGGGGCCGCGTCGCCACCGCAGCCGGGTTCACCCACGTCGGGATCGACCCGCCGCACGACGGGAGCGGTCCCGAGCTGTTCGATCGCTGACCCGCGGCCGGCGCGAACGGGCCTCGCGCTACCATGCCCGCGTTCAGGGTCTCGTGCGCGACCAAAGGACCCCATGATCGCTCTCCTCTACCTCGTCCTCCTCGTCTTCGCGTTCTTCCTCCTCGTGGTCCGGCCCCAGCGCCGGCAGCTGGCCGCGCACCGGGCGCTGGTCGCGAGCCTCGAGGTCGGCGACGAGGTCATCACGTCGGGCGGGATCCACGGCGTCATCCGGGCGATGGAGGACGCGGTGCTGCGCCTCGAGATCGCCGACGGCGTGGAGGTCCGGCTCGCGCGCAGTGCCGTGGCCCAGCGGGTCCCGCCGCTCGGCCCGGACACGGCCGGCGACGGGAGCGCCGAGGAGAGCGCGGGCGAGGCGGCTGACGGCTCCGCCGGCTGACCTCGGGCTGTGCGCAAGTACGTCGTCTATCTCGTCGTCACGGTTGTCGTCGTGCTGGGTGCCCTGGTCGCGACGATCGTGTCGGGGAACAGCCCGGTGCTCGGCCTCGACCTCCGGGGCGGCGTCTCCGTCCGGCTCGTCCCGGTGGGCGATCCGGAGTCGGGATCCCTCGGCGTCGCCGTCGACATCATCCGCAACCGGGTCGACGCATTGGGCGTCGCCGAGGCCGAGGTCAGCCGCGAGGGTGGTGACGTCGTCGTCAACCTCCCGGGGGTGAAGGACCGCGACAAGGCACAGCGGATCGTCGGGCGAACGGCCGAGCTGCGGTTCCGGCCCGTGCTGGGGCCGCTGCCGCCCGAGGGTGAGACGCCGGAGACCACCACCACAGCGGCTCCCACCAGCCCGGTGCCGCCCGAGTCGACGACGACCACCCCGCCGCCGGACGACGAGACAGTCGAGGCCGCCGTGGCCTCCTGCGACCCGACCGCGGTGGCCGCCCTGGCCGAAGTGCCGACGACGACGCGCGCCGACGACAAGCGCAACCGGTGCGTCGTGCTGCCGGGACGCAAGACCGAGGACGACCCCGCCGTGCGCTACTACCTCGGCAAGACCGCCATGACCGGGAAGGACACCGGCGGCGCCGACTCCGAGTTCTCGTCCGGTCAGGGCTACGCGGTCAGCCTCGAGCTCAAGGACTCGGGCCTCGAGAAGTTCAACGCCCTCGCCGAGGAGTCGTTCCCCAAGCCTCCGCCCCAGAACTCGGTCGCGATCGTGCTCGACGGCGTGGTGCAGTCGGCCCCGGCCTTCCAGACGCCGAGCTTCGACGAGCGCGGCGTCCAGATCACCGGCAGCTTCAGCCGCGGCGAAGCCGAGGACCTCGCCCGCCTCCTCCGATTCGGCGCGCTGCCCGTCCGCTTCGACGAGCGCCAGCAGACGGTCGAGAACGTGTCGCCGACGCTGGGGAAGGACCAGCTGCGAGCGGGCGTCGCCGCCGGGCTCATCGGCATCGCCCTCGTCGCGCTCTACATGTTCCTGTACTACCGGCTCCTCGCCCTGGTCGTGTTGGCGGGCCTGGGGTTGACCGCGGCCGGCATCTACTCGCTGGTCTCGTACCTGGGTGACTCGATCGGGCTCGCCCTGACCCTGGCCGGCGTGACCGGACTCATCGTGTCGGTGGGGGTGACCGTCGACTCGTACATCGTCTACTTCGAGCGGCTCAAGGACGAGGTCCGCAGCGGCAAGACCGTGCGGTCGTCGGTCGACCGCGGCTTCGCCCAGTCGTTCCGAACCATCTTCGCCGCCGACCTGGTGTCGCTGATCGGCGCGTTGGTGCTCTATCTCCTCGCGATCGGCAACGTGCGCGGCTTCGC
>JBOGFI010000070.1:0-34620 GCA_050743365.1 Acidimicrobiia bacterium
CCGTACAGGCGGGCGAGGCTGCGGGCGTCGCCGATGCCGCCGCCGCCGGGGATCTCGGCCGCACGAAAGCGCGCGTCGTTGGCGACGGAGGCGGCGCCGTCGACACCGCCGTGCTCGCCGACGAGCAGCGCACGGCCCGTCAGCGCGTCGGGGCGCGTCGCCTCGGCGATGAGCAGGGCGAGGGCCGGGTCGGCGGGGAGCGCCGGGAGCAAGTCGGCGACACGACGATGGTGCTCGGGCGGCAGGCCGATCCAGAGGTCGAGCCCGAGCGGCGCGGCGACGTTGGCGCGGAACCAGGCGCCGAGGGGTTCGCCCGTGACGCGGCGCACGATCTCGCCGAGCAGCCACCCGTAGGTGAAGGCGTGGTAGCCGAGGCGGCGGCCCGGCTCCCACAGCGGCGGCGCCGCCGCCAGCGCGGCCGCGATCGCTTCGGTGCGGCCCCAGCCGGCGGGGTCGGCCAGCGTGACCAGCTCCCGGTATCCGTCCCACGTCGGCATGCCCGCGGTGTGCGTGAGGACGTGCCGCGTCGTGACGGCCTCCTTGCCCGCGGCCGCGAACTCCGGCCAGTAGCTGGCGACGGGCGCGTCGAGGTCGAGCTCGCCCCGCTCGACGACCACCTGGACGCACAGTGCGGTCACACCCTTGGTCGCCGACCAGAGCGCACCGAGCGTGTCGGCGCGCCAGGGCGCACCGGTTCGCGCCTCGCCGCCCCAGAGGTCGACGACCTTGCGACCCTCGACGTAGGCGGCGAACGCCGCCCCGACCTCGGGGCCGTCGGTGAAGTTGCCCGCGAACGCCTCCCGGACCCGCTCGAACCCCGCCTCGACCGAACCGTCGATGCTCGGGCGGCGTCGGGGGCGCGCCGTCATGCCGGGAAGCGTCGCGTACCGAGACGGCGCACGCGCCCGGCCCGGCGCCGCGCCCGTCACCGGCAGGCCAGGGTGGCCTGTACGCCGACGTGGTCGCTCGCCCAGTAGAGCCCGTTGACCGGCTCGGCCAGGGGCTCGTCGGCGAAGCCCGCTGTACGCGGGAAGCGGGGCTCGCAGCCCCGGCCCGGGCGCACGAGGAGGAAGTCGATCCTCACGCTGTAGTCGCGGCCCCCGATGGTGTCGGTGCCGTCGAGGACGGTCTCCTCGGGCCCGCCCCCGCCGCCGGTGCAGCCGGCCTCGGTGGCGCGGTCGCACTCGGGGTTCCCGGCCTCGAGCCAGGCGTCGACGAACCCCGCGCCGGTGAGCGTCGTGATCGTCGGGCTGCCGGGCGTGGCGTTGAGGTCGCCCGCCACGACGCTCAGCGCCGCGGGCTCGGGCCGCCGGTCGAAGAAGTCGACGACCTCGAGGGCGTGGCACTCGTTGGTGACGAGCCCGACGGGGCAGATCGCCGGGCACCGGGTGGCGTCGCAGGGCGGGTTGTTCGAGCTGCTGGCGAAGTGGGCGGTGAGGAAGTCGACCGGCCCGGCATCGGACTCGACCCGCACCCAGTAGGCCTCCCACGGGAAGTTGGCGATGTCGAGGTAGCCCCGCTCGACGATCGGTAGACGGGTGAGCACCATCTCCCGGTCGGGGCTGTCGACGCGCTCGCCCTCCCAGGCGATCTCGTAGGTGCCGTCGCAGGTGTCCTCGAGCGCGGGCCCGATGAGCTCCTCCTGGCGGGCGCCGACCTCCTGGAGCCCGACGAGATCGGGGCAGCCGGCGGCCTCGAGGTGCCGCACGAGCACCTCGACGCGGTCGGGGGCCTGGCAGAAGTCGGTCTCGGCGGGACAGAACAGCCCGTGGAGGACGTTGTAGGTGACCACCTGGACGCCGGCGCGCTCACTTGCCTCGGCATCCGGCTTCCCCGCCCGCTCCTCGTTCGTCCCGCTGCCGTTCGAGTCGCACGCGAGCGCGCCCAGAACGAGCGCGGCCACCACCGCCAACGCCCTCCGAACGGTCACTCCGCGGGCCGATCGCGCGTCGCGGCGAAGCGGGCGGAAAGCAAGCGCGACTGCTCGGCACGGGGCAGCGACGACAGGGCGGCGAAACCCTCGCGGAACCGTTCGCCCGGCGTCATCTCGACCTCGTGGCCGATCGCGTCGAGTACCTCGCGGGCGACCCGCGCCGGCGGCACCGGCGGTTCGGGGAGGTTCTCGGGGTCGTAGTCGTAGTGGCGGCGGAAGTTCGGCGTGTCCATCGCGGGGCCGATGACGCCGAGCACGTCCACACCGCGGGGGCGCCACTCCTGGTGCAGAGCCTGGGCGAGGGTCAGGCCGAACGCCTTGGTGGCCGAGTACACCGCGAGACCGGCCGTTCCCGCGACGCCCGCGCCCGAGCCCATCAGCACGATGCCGCCGCGCCCGCGCTCGAGCATCCTGCGCCCGAAGTGGTCACACACCGCCAGCGGGCCGGTCACGTTGATCGCCACCTGCGCGCGCGCGTGATCGAGACCCTCGTCGAGGAACGGCCCGATGAAGTGATCGGTGGCGTTGTAGACGACCAAGCCGACCTCGAGGTCGTCGGTCACCGTGCGCAGCGTGTCGAGGAAGTCACCGGCAACGAGGTCGAGCATCACCGGCTTCGCTTCGACGCCGTGCGCGCCCGCCACGCCGCGCGTCACCGCTTCGAGGGGCGCCCAGCGGCGAGCGGCCGCCACGACGTTCACGCCGCGGCGGCCGAGCTCGCGCGCGTACGCCTCACCCAGCCCCTCCGATGCGCCGAGCACGACCGACCACGGCCCGTACCGCCCCTGGAACGACTTCTCGGTGCCCGGCTCCGGTGTCATCTCCCGCCTCTCTTTCCGACCACCGACCCGACCGTAGATTGGAGGCGAAGCCAGCGGAGCGCCACCTGTCCGACCGGGCTCGCTACCGGCGCACGCGGACGACGTCGTAGTCGACCTCGGGTCCCACCGGCGTGCCGAAGCGCGCGTTCACGACGTACAGATGCCGGTCGAAGAGATCAGCGGTCGTGGGCACGCGAAACCGCTCGCTCGTGATGACCCGTCGAACCTCACCACGCTCGAGGTCACGGTCGAGCCGTACGACCGAGATCTGGTTGTTGGTGTTCTGGACCACGTAGACGTCACGTCCGACTGCGACGAGCCCGTCACCGTTCTCCACGGCCTCACCGCTCAGGTCGACCAGCGTGGCGTCACCCGTGTCCGGGTCGACCGTGTAGAGCTCCCCTCGACCGTAGTGGACGATCAGCAGCGCCCGTCCGCCCCGGAGCGCGACGATGCCGTTGGCGTTGAAGCCACCCGGGTCGAAGACGAAGTCGCCACCGAGCGGTACCTCCTCGACCTCGGTCGGGTCGTCGAGCGACATGCGATAGAGCACCGGCCGGAGCGAGTCGGTGAACCACGCCGCGCTCCGGGCCACGTCGACGTCGTTCACGAACGACGGCTCGGTTGTCAGCTGCACCACCGCCAGCTCCTCGCCGGAGCTGGTCTCGTAGACGGCCGCGCCGCCCGTGGGCCCGCCCGCGACGAACAGGCGGCTGGTCCGCCGCTCGAACCCGAGGCCCCACGCCGAACCGAGGCCCGGGGAGGAGACGAGCAGCTCGCCCTCGCCCGTGGCCGCGTCACCCCGGAAGACGGCACCGCTGGCCGGGGAGCCGACGAAGAAGGTCGAGCCCTTGCCGAACACGATGCCCTCGGGTGCGAACCCGTTCGGGAGCGGGATCCCCTCGGGCGGCGCGCCCGTCGCCGACGCGTCCACAACCGCCACCGCCGAGACGAGTCCCAGCACGAGGAGCATCCGCACCATCGCAGTCACGCGCCGCATCGTCGGCCTTCCTTTGGGTCCGTCATGGGTTACCCCCGATCGGGGGGTCTCGGTCGTCGACCCCGAGATGCGCCGCGTCCTCTCGTGTTCGCCGCCGACAGAAGGCATCGTCACCTCGGGGCCGGCGCGGTCACCGGCAAGCCGAAGCGGTTGCGAACGTCGGCGCTCGACGCCACCGGTCGCCCGGCTTCGGCCGCCCAGCTCACCGCCTGCTCGACGAGCGACGCGTTCATGGCGCCCCGCGCCGCGCCGGGGGAGTCGCCCACGCCGACGCGGATCCCTCCTCCGCGCTCGAGCGCGTGCCGGGAGAGGCGTTCGACCAGCCCGGGGTCGGCGATCGCATACGGCACGAGGACCCACTCGACGTCGACCCCCTCGGGGATCTGGGCCAGATGCAGGTCGAGCGCCTCGGCGGCGGGGGTCGGGCCCACGGCCCAGGCGCCGGACAGGAAGATCTTGTGGAGCACCGGTGTGCGCAGCCGACCGGCCTCGGCCAGGAGGGTCATGGTGCGGGTGAACCCGACGTCGAACGCCCCGAGCGTCGGCGCCATGCCCATCGCGTACGCGCGATCGATCGCGTCGACGACGAACGGCAGCCCGTTGTCGACGACCGCGGCGCCGTCCCCGAGCCACTCGAGCCCGACGAAGTCGTGGTGCGCCTCGTCCCAGAGCACGACACTCACCGACCCGATGTCGACAGGGGCCAGCTCGAGCCCGTGACGCGCTCGCAGGGCCCATACGTGGTCGAGGCGTCCGCTCGGCGGTACCGAGGGATCGACCGGGTAGCTGGGGTAAGCAAGAAGGCCACCGGTGCGTATGGGATCGAGCGCGGCGCCATACAGGTCCACATCACCGAGGCGCTGGTCGCCGGTGTCGGGGTCGCGAGCGTGCCAGTGCACGATCGCCGCACCGCTGTCGCGACAGCGCAGCGCGTCGTCCGCGCACTCGCTCGGCGTGATGGGCACGTGCGGGTTGGCAGCCCGGCTCGTGGCCTCGTTCAGCCCGACCTCGACGATCACCGCGTCGTGCTCCATCACCTGGTCGTCCCCCAGGCGCGCACCCCGGCGCGCAGTGCGGTTTCTGTTGCCCGCACGAACCGGGAGTCGTGCGCGGCGTCGCCGTACTCGAGCCAGTTGAGCACGGCCTCGAGCAGGTAGCCGACCACGGCGTGAGCCGCCCATTCCACCGTGTCCGCCGGCGCCCACGTCGAGAGCGCATCCCGGGTGGTCGCGAACGCTCGTTGGCGCACCGCATCGGCATGCCGAGCGAAGCGTGGCTCGCGTGCTGCGTGGCGCCACAGGACGCGGAAGGCATCGGGGTCGTCGCGGCCCACCGCCAGCAGGGCGCCGGTATCGATGCCGAAGCGCCCGGTCGGTGCGCCGCGCGCGTCGTCGACGCGCGCCGCCGCCCGCTTCAGCACCGCGCGGTACAGGGCTTCCTTGGAGTCGAAGTGGCGGTAGACGATCAGCGGCGTGATCCCCGATGCCGAGGCGATCGCCGCCATCGACGTGTCGGCGAAGCCGCTGCGGGCAAAGGCGGCGCCGGCACCGGCGAGGATCGCCTCACGGCGCGCCTCGGCCGATATGCGCCGGCGCGGCTTCCGGCGCGCGCCCACCCGGCCCCGTGTCGTGCGGGCCCGTGTCGTGGTTGCCATAAGTATAATCCGCATTATACATTCAACGGGACGGGGCGAGCGGGACGAGGCGAGGAGGCGCGGGGTGCGGTTCGGGATCTTCTGCGAACACCAGGTCCCCCGTCCGTGGGAGGACGGCGACGAGCGCCGCGTGTTCGCTGAGGCGCTCGAGCAGGTCGAGCTGGCCGACCGGATCGGGATCGACTGCGTCTGGGTGGTCGAGCACCACTTCCTCGAGGAATACAGCCACTCGAGCGCCCCCGAGGTGTTCCTGGCGGCGGCGTCGCAGCGGACATCCCGCATCCGGCTCGGCCACGGCATCGTGCAGATGCCGCCCGCCTACAACCACCCCGCCCGGGTGGCCGAGCGCGTCGCCACCCTCGACATCGTCTCGGACGGTCGGGTCGAGTTCGGAACGGGCGAGTCGTCGTCGGGCGCCGAGCTGGTCGGCTTCGGGATCGATCCGCCGGCCAAGCGTGAGATGTGGGAGGAGGGATTGCGGGTGGCGCTGCGGTGCATGACCGAGACGCCTTTCAGCGGGCACGCCGGTCAGCACGTGACGTTGCCGCCGCGCAACGTCGTGCCCAAGCCGCTCCAACGGCCCCACCCGCCCGTCTGGGTGGCGTGCACGCGGCGCGAGACGATCCACCTGGCCGCTCAGCACGGCATCGGCGCGCTCGCGTTCGCGTTCTTCGATCCCGAGGAGGCGCGCCACTGGGTCGAGGACTACTACGAGACACTGGCCGCCGAGGGGGTGCCGATCGGCGACGCGGTCAACGCCAACCTGGCGTGCGTGACGAGCTTCATGTGCCACCCCGACGAGGCCGAAGCCGTCGCGCGCGGTGCCGAGGGTGTCAACTTTCTCGGTTACTCGCTCGGGCACTACTATGTCTTCGGACGTCACTGCCCGGGCCGTACCGACCTGTGGGATGAATACCAACGCCAGCGTGCGGGCGCGGGCTACGACCCCGAGGCCGTCGCGATCGCCGCCGCCCACGGCGAAGAGCTCGGCGCCAAAGCCGTGCAAGCGGGCACGAGCGGCATCCGGGGCGCGATGGGCACGCCCGCCCAGGTTCGTGAGTACCTGCGTCGTTACGAAGCCTGTGGGGTCGACCAGGTGATCCTCGCCACCGCGGCCGGAAGAAACCGTCACGAGCACGTCATGGAGAGCCTCGAGCTCTTGGGGCGCGATGTGCTCCCGGAGTTCGCCGAGCGAGAGGAGCAGCACCAGAGTGACAAGGCGGATCGCCTGGCCCCCGTCCTCGAGGCGGTCATGGCCCGCAAGCCGGCGATGGACCATCCTCCGCTCGTTCCCGACTACGAGATCCCGGCGCTGCCGCGCGCCGACGCCGATCAGTCGAGCTCGGAGAAGTTCCACTCCTGGCTCGACGACTACGCCGCCAAGATCGCCGCCGGTGAGGACGTCAGCAAACGACTCGCCTGAGCGCGGGCATGCGACGGCACGCGCGCCCTGCGTTCGGCCTTTGGGAAACCCTGCACGCTGGCGCTGCGATCAGCCGTGCAGCAGGAACGAGACGTTGTCGTTGAAGGGGCAGGCTCGGTGCCGGGCGTCGGCGGAAGTATTCGCTGGGGCGGAGCTCGAGGTCGCAGACGGTCCGTCCGTTGAGCTTGGCGATGAAGTCGAGACCCCCGTCGAGCATCAGCAGATACCGCGGCACCCAGCTCGCGATGAGCTCGCCGACGCCGATCCGTAGCTCGGGATGACGGGCGATGTGCCGTTCACGGTAGGCGGGCTGCACGGCGGTCACCCCCCGCCTGTTGGAGCACGGGGAGCACAGCCTCGGCAAAAGCCGCATGCTCGTCTCGGCCTCCTCCAGCGGCATGTCGCCGCACCTGAAGATGAGCACGAGCTCACGCGCGTCGAGCAACGCTGGATGTCCGACAGCTTCTCGAGGCACCGGGCTGGCGTTCCGAAGCACTGGCTCGTGGCGAACGCGCTGTTGGGGTCGAGTTCGGCCTGCTGCAGGAACTCGCCCATCTGTGCGTAGTGCTCGTAGCCCTTGGTCACCCGGAAGTGCTCAGGCTCGTCGAGCTCGTAGTGACGGCGGGCGCTGTCCTGGTAGTTGGCCATGCAGCGCATGCCCGATGCACAGTGTCGTTCTCCGACGCGGAGCAGTACACGAAAGACCACCACCACGGGCTGCTCGGCGACCAGCCCCGCTCGGCCCGAATGGCTTTGAACGAGCGACGTCGGCTGGCTCCGTTCGTGCGCTTCCCCGCGCCTCGGACCGATCGAGGTCGGGGAAGTTCTGCACGAGCAGACTGACCCCACCTTCAACGGTCGCACCTCCGCCTGGCGAGGAATCAACCAAGCAATTGATCATGTCCCTCGCCCGCGCCTGTCGAGCCGCTCGATCCGCTTCATCTGCCAGGTGCTCTGGAAGTTGACGCTCACCCGTACCCGCGCCGGTTTGGTCTGCTTGGGCACACAGTGCCGCCAATCGCGTTGAGACCGGCCGCCCATCACCACGAGATCTCCGCTCGCGGGTGACAGCCGCATGCTCGGACCGCCGGACCGTGCCTTGAGGAGGAACGTCCGCTGCGCACCCAACGTGAGAACCGGGACGATGCACTCGTCGCGTCGACACGACGGCCAGTCGCCGTGCCAACTGGTGCTGTCTCGCTCGTTCCGGTAAAGGTTGAGCCAGAGCCCGTCGTAGGGCACCTCGTAGTGGCGAGACAGCACCGTGGCGGCGACTTTGACGATCCCCTCCGGTGCCGTGGCGATGTTCGGGAGCTCAGCGGTGAGGCGGGGCTCGTCGACGAGACGGTTGAACATCCAGCGCTGTCGCTGCTCCCAGCCAATGGAGGAGACCAATCGGGCCAGAAGGAGCTCACTGCCTGACAACCAGCCCGGGACAAGCTCGACCCAGGATGTGTCATCGAGATCGACGCGGCGTGCCCCGCCGAAGGTCTCGTCGACCGACAACTCCGCTCCCGGGAGCAGCGTCATCTGCTCGGTTCCGAGCTCGGGCACATCGACGCGTTGGTGCGCGGAGATCAGGTCACCGCCTCGGCGGGAGTCGCGCACCCGACTTGGAGCAGCAGAAGCATCGTCGCCAACGACCGCCACGGCCGCCAGGATTCCGTGATCGACGCAGTGTCGCCCGCGTCGGGAGCAAGCTGACCCAGGGCTCGGCGCACGCGCGGATCCGATGAAGGGAACGCGTCGCGCTCGCCCAGCCGGAGCGCGAGCAGCTGCGCCGCGCCTGATCCGACACCGGCGACTGCCGTCACGGAGGCGATCAGCCCGCCAAGGGCGGCACTGCCGTCGAGCTGAACATCTCCGGCCACGACCGCTCTGGCGAACCCCTGGACCGCCTGGGTCACTTGTTGAGGCAAGCCGATCGCGCCCAGCTCGGCGGTGGCCAAAGCGTCCGCTGAGGGGAACGCGTGTGCGAGCCCGTGTGTGAGCCCCGGGATCGTCGGCCCGTGACGCTCTGCCAACCGTCCCATCCGCTCACGCGCGGTGTCGAGGGCGCAGTGCTCGCCGACGATGGCCTGAACTCCGACCTCGAACGGGCCCCAGGCGCCCGGCACCCGAAGCCCCGGATGCGCTGCTACCAGCGGACCGAGCAGGACATCCTCGGCGAGATCACGCTCGGCAGGAGCGAGATCGGTGTCGAGACCGAACATGCGCCCGACGCGCTCCACCACATGGATCAACCCTTCCCAATACGGAAGGTGGGCACGGAGTAGCAAGTGGTCCGTGCCCCCGGGGTGCACCTCCAGCACCCCTGGGTCGCCATCGATGACGATGGTGCGGCGGTAGACACCCGACTCGACGGCCTCGACACCGGGGATCGCCCGAGCGGCAAGGAACCCGATCATCGCCTCCCAGTCGAACGGCGTTCCGAACGGCAGCCGGAGCGTGAGGCCCCCGTCGGCCGCGAGTCGGTCAGTGCACCGTCGACGCTGTCGCAGTTCGCGGGGCGAGGCATGGAAGACCTCGCGCGTTGTCCGGTTGAACTGGCGGAGGCTCCCGAAGCCCGACGCGAACGCGATCTCCGCGATCGCCAGATCCGAGTCGTCCAGTAGCCGGCGGGCGAAGTGTGCTCGCCGTGACCGGGCAAGTTGGTCAGGGGTGACTCCGAGGTGCTCGTTGAACAGGCGGCGCAGGTGTCGCGGAGAGATGCCCAGCCGGCGACCCAGCCCAGCCTCGGTCCCGTCGTCCAGCGTCCCACCGATGATCATCTGCACCGCTCGGCACACGAGCTCTGGCGCATCCGCGGCAACCGCGTCGGCGACCCGGTACGGACGGCATCGAAGGCAGGCCCGGAACCCGGCCGCTTCGGCCGCAGCCGCGAGCTCGAAGGTGCGGACGTTCTCGGCGCGCGGCCTGGCTGCGCAGCCGGGGCGACAATAGATCCCGGGACATTCTCGCACCGGCCGACGCGGTCGAACACTACGTCGAGGCGTGTCGCGACTGGGGTCGGACGCACCTCGCGGGAGCAACGGGCCTCACACGGCTGTGCGAGCTCCTCGAGCGTGTCGTCGACGCAGGATCGGTCACGTCGAACCCCCTGTTCGCGGGCTGGCGCGCGATCGCGCTCCCCGACGACCCCGCGGGTCGCGCCGCGCAGCTCCTGTTCGTCGCGCGCGAGCAGCGCGGCGGGCCCCACGTCGTCGCCGTGCTCGCGAGCGACCTCACGCCGCTCGAGGCCGTGATCGCCAGCGGCGGCCCCGACGCCGCCGCGCTCTACGGGTGGCCCGAGCCCTACCCCGACGCGGCTTCGCTGACCGAGCGCCATACCGCCGCCATACGCCTCACCGATCGACTCGTTGCCCCCGCCTACGCCACGCTGGACGAGCGCGAGGGCGCCAAGCTCCTCGCAATGCTCGACGAGCTCGGCGCCGCCACGACGGAGAACTGACACTCGTCGGCCTGCCTCGCCCGGCGAGTTGACGTCGAGATCGACACGCAGCGCATCATCGCCGCGATCGGCGAGCTCCTCCCGCCCGACGGGAGGCTGCGCCGCACCCCCGACGCCTGAGGAGGTCGCTCGCACATGCCCGTCCGGCAAGCCTGAGTGAGACCCCCGCCGGCCCGCGGTCAGCCATCGTGCCACCGCGGGACCTGGGTGGCCGTGACAACATCGCGTGAGCATCCGCGGATGACCGTTCGAGAGGAGCGTGGTGGCGCGCAGCGTCCGGCTGACTGCCGAGGAGGCGTGGGAGGTGCTCGCGCACGCCCACACCGGCATCCTCACGACGCTGCGGCGCGACGGTGTGCCGATCTCGCTCCCGGTGTGGTTCGTTGCGCTCGACCGCCGCATCTACGTGACCGGGCAGTCGCACACGAAGAAGTTCGCCCGACTCCGTCACGACCCGCGGGTGTCCTTCCTCGTCGAGTCAGGGGTTCGATGGGCGGAGCTCGTCGGCGTGCACCTGACCGGGACGGCCCGGGTGATCGACGATCCGTCGCTGCTCCCGCGCGTGGCCGCCGCGCTCGCCGAGAGGTACACGCGGTTCCGCACACCCCGCGAGCACATGCCCGACGCGACGCGCGCTCACTACGAGACGCCGACGACCACGATCGCGATCACCCCCGACGAGCGCATCATCTCCTGGGACAACTCCCGGCTCTTCGCCGAGGAGCCGGCGTAGCACGGCGGTGAAGAGCCTCGCCGGCGCCGTCGCGGTCGTCACCGGCGCGAGCCGCGGCATCGGGAAGGGCTGCGCCCTCGAGCTCGCGGCAGCAGGGGCCACGGTGTACGTCACGGGCCGGACGGTGCGGGAGGATCCCTCGCCGCTGCCCGGCAGCATTGAGGCCACCGTCGACGAGATGGGTCGGCTCGGCGGCGATGGGGTGGCGGTGCGCTGCGACCACGCCGACGACGAGGACGTCGAGGCGCTCTTCGGGCGGATCGTCGGCGAGCGAGGCCGCCTCGACGTGCTCGTCAACAACGCATTCGCTGTCCCTACGCACATGGACCCGCGGGTGCCGTTCTGGGAGACGTCGGTTACCGACTGGGACGCCATGATCGACGTCGGAACGCGCTCCGCGTACGTGGGCGCGCACCATGCGGCCCGGATCATGGTCTCCTCCGGCCGGGGACTCATCGTCAACGTCAGCTCGGCCGGCGCGGTCCGCTTCTTCCACCACCTCGTCTACGGGATCGGCAAGGCCGCGCTCGACCGTCTCACGAAGGACGCCGCCCGCCCGCTCGCCGCGCACGGCATCTCGATCGTGTCCGTCTGGCCCTACCTCGTGCGCACCGAGCGGGTCATGGGCATGGAGGGCATCGACCACGGGATGACCGAGTCGCCCCGGTTCACTGGTCGGGGGATCGTGGCGCTGGCGTCGGACCCGGAGGTGCAGCGCTGGAGCGGGCGAGCGGTGACCACGCGCCGCCTCGCCGACGCGTACGGCTTCGTCGACGTCGACGGCGGGCTCCCGCCGGACCAGCCCTGGCAACCCCCGGGCTGAGTTCGTCGCTTCGAACATGCGCGAGCTCGTCGAGCTCCCTGAGGCCGCCGCCCGTGTGGTCGGACGCGGTGGCCGTGGCGCGTCGAGTACGGCGTGGTCCGACCATAGGTCCGACAAGGAGTGAGAAGATCTTGCCAGCCGAGCCCGGCCGGTACGTAGGGCCGGTACGTAGGGCCGGTGCGTAGGGCCGGTGCGTAGGGCCGGTGCGTAGGGGAGGAGCCCACGATGAGAGCGCTCGTGTTCGGCGTCGATCCCGAACCGGTGGCCGAGCCGGCGACCGAGAACCCGCTCGTGCGGATGCTCGCGCAGACGCCGATGCGGCTCCTCGACGTCGACGATCCCGGCTTCCTGCTTCCCGACTGGGTGGTCGTCCGCCCCCGGCTGACGGGGATCTGTGGGTCGGACGCCAAGCAGGTGTTCTTCGACTGGGGCGAGGTGACGATCGACAACCCGATGGTCGACTTCTCGTCGTTCCCTCAGATCCTCGGCCACGAGGTCGTCGCCGACGTCGTGGCACTCGGTCCCGCCGCCGAGGGGCTCGAGCTCGGCGATCGGGTCGTGCTCAACCCGTGGTTGTCGTGCGCGCCCCGCGGCGTCTCACCGATCTGCCCCGCGTGCGCGGCGGGGAACCTGTCGTTGTGCTGGAGCTTCACCACCCCGCCGATCGCCCCGGGGATCCACACCGGCACCTCGAAGGATGCCACCGGTGGGTGGGCCGAGCTCATGCCGGCCCACGACTCGATGCTCTTCCGGGTCCCGGATGCGGTTCCCGACGAGGTGGCGGTGTTCGCCGACCCGTTCGCGGTGTCGTTGCACTCGGTGACCCGCCATCCACCGACACCGGGTTCGAAGGTGCTCGTGTACGGCGCCGGCGCACTCGGCAGCTGCGCAGTGGCGATCCTGCGGGCGTTGTACCCCGACGTCGAGGTGGGGGTCGTCGCCCGCTTCGGTGCCCAGGCTGACCTCGCGCGGCGTCTCGGCGCCCACCGGGTGTTCGACCACGAGCCGTTGGGTGCGTTGATCGAGGACGCGGCGGCGTGGTCAGGCGGTGTCCTCCACGGGCACCACGAGCTGCCGATGGCCTATCCGGGTGGTGTCGACGTTATCTACGACACCGTGTCGAAGAAGGACTCGCTCGAGGTCTCGGTCCGTCTGCTCAAAGAGCGCGGCACCCTCGTGAAGGCAGGTGTGCACGGTCCGACATCGTGGGAGTGGACGCCGCTCTTCTTCAAGGAGCTCTCGTGGGTCGGGTCGAACGCGTTCGGCATCGAGGAGGTCGACGGCGTCCGCAAGCACGGGATCGCCCATTACCTCGACCTCGTCCAGGCCGGGCACATCGATCTCGCACCGATGCTCACGCACACCTTTGCGCTCGGCGACTGGCGCGCCGCCTTCGAGGCGCTGGCAACCCAGGCGACCTCCGGCGCGATCAAGGTTGCGTTCAGCTCGTAATTCTCCCAGTCGCGAGGGCGCTCACCGACCGGGTGAAAGGTGGAACACCCGGCGTGCATTCCCCGTGAGGAAGAGGTCACGCGACTCGTCGTCGAGTCCGAGGTCATCGAGATCTGCGAGCGCTCTCTGCGGCGAGATCATCGGGTAGTTCGTGCCGAACAGCACCTTGGCGCGGCCGTCACCCGACATGTAGCGAACGAGCTCGGCCGGGTAGCGCCGGGCGGTGTACGCGGAGGTGTCGATGTAGACGTTCGGGTACTTGCGGGCCAGGCTGATCATCTCCTCCGTCCACGGGTACCCGATGTGCCCGGCCACGATCACCAGGTCCGGGAACTCGAGCGCGACATCGTCGAGATAGGGGATCGGCCGTCCCGTCTCCGAGCTGCGCAGGGGGCCGGTGTGGCCGACCTGGGTGCAGAACGGGACTCCGAGCTCGACGCACTCCAGGTAGAGCGGGTAATAGCGCCGGTCGTTGGGCGGCAGGCCCCACAGCCACGGGATCACCCGCAGGCCCTTGAACCCCAGTTCCCGCACACAGCGACGCAGCTCGTGAACGGCACGGACCGGGTCTCGGAGGTCGACCGCGGCAACGCCGGTGAGCCGGTCCGGGTGCGCGGCGACGTAGCCGGCGACGTCGTCGTTCGTGATGAGCGCTCCCTCCGGGCCGTCCCACGCACTGATGAGCGCCGACTCGACGCCGCCCGAGTCCATAGCCGCGATGGTGTGATCGAGTGGGGGCGCCTGATCGGGCGCCGGTTCGCCTGTCCAGCGGCGCACGGACGCGAACATCTCATGGCGCAGGAACCGCAGGGTCGGATGCTGCATCCAGACATCGATCGCCATGGCGGAGAGACTGCACCCGGCGACAGGCCATGTCGACCCGGGGCCCGCACGAGCGGACGTTCCCAGTGGCCAATGAGCGCTCGGCCGGCGCGACTAGAACTCCGGTCATGCGACAGCTCACCTTCAAGGCACCGGGTCGACTCGTTTGGGATGACGTCGCCGCCCCGCGCTTGTCCGGGGGCGACGACGCGCTCGTTCGGCCGGTCGCCGTCGCGACCTGTGACCTCGACGCCGCCGTGATGTCAGGGCGTGCACCGTTGCCCGGACCGTTCGCTTTCGGACACGAGTTCGTCGCCGAGGTGATCGATGTGGCCGATGGGGTCTCCACCGTCCATGCCGGTGATCTGGTGATCGTGCCCTTCCAGGTGAGCTGCGGTGTGTGCGAGAGGTGTCGACGTGGCCTCACCGCGAGCTGCGAAACGGTTGGAGCCGGGGCTGCGTTCGGGATGGCCCCGATCGCCCGGCGCGAGTGGGGGGGCGCTGAGCGATCTCGTAGCCGTTCCGTTCGCCGACGCGATGCTCGTCGTCTTGCCGAACGGCATCGACCTGGCCAGCGCCGCCAGCGTCTCCGACAACGTTCCTGACGGCTGGCGATCCGTCGCACCGCCGCTCGCGGTTGAGCCGGGTGCACCCGTACTCATCGTCGGGGGCGCCGGCGACGTCGCCCTCTACGCCCTCGCAGTGGCCGTCGCACTCGGAGCGAACGGGTGGACTATGTCGACACCGACCATCGACGACTACGAGTCGCCGAGACGATCGGCGCGACCGCGATCGAGCGAAGCATCGACGGGGCGCGCCTCGGTCGCTACCCGATAACTGTCGACCACAGTGGCGACATGGACGGGCTGCGCAGCGCCATCCGCTCGACCGACCCGGAAGGCACGTGCACGTCGACGTCAATCTACTTCGCGCCCGAGACGCCCCTCCCGCTGCTCGACATGTACACGCGGGGCATCACCTTTCGTACCGGCCGGGTGAACGCGCGCGCGGTGATCCCCCGAGTGTTGGACCTGATCACGGACGGCCGGTTGCGGCCCGAGCTCGCTACGAGCGAGGTCGTTGCGTGGGACGATGCCGACGTCGCACTCGCGAACCTCGAATACAAGACGGTCATCGTCCGCCGACGAGCGCGCTCCATCGGGCAACTTAACTTGCGCCCTTCAGGATGCGACCTTGCGTTCGACCGATTGGTCGGGTAAACTAGACCGATCGGACGATCCACCGCCCTGGTGCCCCGCGCGCCGCTGAAGACCCCGTCCCGGGACAAGGTCCTCGACGCCGCCGAGGAGCTGTTCGCCCGGCGCGGCTTCGGCGGCGTGGGGCTGGCGGAGGTCGCGGAGCGGGCCGGGCTGGGGAAGGCGTCGCTGTTCCACCACTTCCCGAGCAAGGCGCAGCTCTACTGCGCAGTGATGGCGCGGGTGCTCACGCGCTTGGACGACACGCTCGTGCGGGCGCTCGCCGAGGGCGGCTCGCCGACCGCGCGCCTCGACCGCTGGGTCGACGCCGTGATCGACGTGCTCGCCGCCAACCGCGCTTATCCCCGGCTCCTGGTGCGGGTCCTGGTCGAGGACGAGGAGCTCCCCCGCGGTCTGCCCGAGGGCAAGGAGGCGGCCGATGCCGTGCGGCGGATCGGGACCACCGCCGTGCGGCTCCTCCACGAGGGCATGGACGCGGGCGAGTTCCGCCGCTCGAGCGCCGGTCACGTCCTCCAGTCCCTGATCGGTTCGATCGTGCACCCGCTCGCCACCGGCCGCTTCGGCGAGGAGCTCGTCGGCGGGTCGTTGTTCGACCCCGAGCAGCTCACGCGTCGCAAGCAGGTCGTCAAGCGGCTGCTGCACGCGGGGATCGTCGAGCGCACCGACAAGGAGGACGCGCGGACATGAAGTTCGGGATCTTCTACGAGCACCAGCTCCCGCGGCCGTGGGAGAGCGACAGCGAGTACCGGCTGTTGAGTCAGTCCCTCGAGCAGATCGAACTCGCCGATCGGCTCGGTTACCACTTCGCCTGGGAGGTCGAGCACCACTTCCTGGAGGAGTACTCGCACTCGTCGGCGCCCGAGGTGTTCCTCGGCGCGGCCAGCCAACGGACCGAGCAGATCCGGCTCGGTCACGGCGTCATCCAGCTCACGACCAACCATCCCGCCCGGGTCGCCGAGCGGGTGTCGACGCTCGACCTCGTGAGCGACGGCCGGGTCGAGCTGGGCCTCGGTGAGAGCTCCACCACCACGGAGCTGCACCCCTTCGACCGTCGCTTCCGGGACAAGCGGGAGGTGTGGGAGGACGCGGTGAAGGCGCTCATCCCCATGTTCGGCGACGGCGGCGTCGAGTACCACGGCCCGCACTTCGACTTCCCGCTGCGCAACGTGCTTCCCAAGCCACGCCAGAAGCCCCACCCGCCGCTGTGGGTGGCGTGCAGCCAGCGCGACACGATCGAGACCGCCGGCGGCTGGGGGATGGGCGCGCTCGGGTTCCAGTTCGTCAGCGCCGGTGAGGCCCACGCCTGGGTCGCGGCCTACTACAACGCCTACACCAAGCAGCTCGCCCGCCTAGCCGACTACGCCACCAACCCGAACCTCGCGGTGGTGTGCGGGTTCATGTGCTGTCCGACCGACGAGGAGGCACACCGGAAGGCCGACGGCTGGACGTTCTTCGCGTTCGCGCTCCGCTACTACTCGACCCGGCCACCGGGCGAGCCGGGGGCGGTCAACCTGTGGGAGGAGTACCAGGCGTTCCGCCGCACGCCGCAGTTCGAGAAGATGCACGCCGGTGGGCTCATCGGCTCGCCGGACACGATCCGCACGAAGCTGCGCAAGTTCGAGGCGTCGCACGTCGACCAGGTGATCCTGCTCAACCAGGCCGGCCGCACCACGCACGCAGACATCTGCTCGAGCCTCGAGCTGTTCGCGGCCGAGGTCATGCCCGAGTTCGGCGAGCGCCACCCCGAGCACGAGGCGTGGAAGCAGCAGGTCCTCGCGGGCGACATCGTGCTCGACGAGGTCGACACGTCACCCGAGGCGTTGCCCCGACCGCAGCGCCGCCCGATCGAGACGCCGGCCTGACCGGCGAGGAGGACCACCCGTGCCACAGACCCGCATCCTGCGTGAAGCCCTCGACGGGCTGATCGAGCGCGCCGGCCGGGAGATCGACGAGGGCCTCCTGCCGTCGTGCCAGCTCGCCCTCGCGCTCGACGGCGAGGTTGTCGAGCAGGTGACCATCGGTGACCATCTCGGCGCCGACAGCCGTTACGTCACCTTCTCGGCCATCAAGGGCGTCGTCTACACCGCGACGTGGCAACTGCTGGCGGAGGGCGCCCTGCGCCTCGACCAGCCCGTTGCCGACGTCATCCCCGAGTTCGCAACCAACGGCAAGGATGCGGTGACCGTCGAGCAGCTCCTGTGCCACCGCGGCGGCTTCCCGCTCGCCCCGCTCGGCCCGCCCGACTGGGCCGATCGGGCCCAGCGCCTCGAAGCCTTCGCCCGGTGGCGGCTCACCTCCGAACCGGGGACCTTCGCCTACCACGCCACCTCCGCCCACTGGGTGCTGGCCGAGTTGCTGGAGCGGATCGACGGCATCGACTTTCGCGAGTCGCTCCGACGCCGGCTCTTCGACCCACTGGGCCTGAAGCGCCTCGAGCTCGGCGTCCCGCCCGGGCGCACCGCCGACATCAACCTGGCGGTGCTCGTCGGCGAGCCCGCGACCGCCGAGGAGTTCGAGGCCGCCATCGGGGTGCCGGGCATCGACCCGGGCGAGGTCACCGACGACAACGCCGTCGCGTCGGCCCAGCCCGAGCACCTCGCCGTCGGCCTCCCCGGTGGTGGCGGCGTGTCGACCGCCGGTGACCTCGCCCTCTTCTACCAGGCGCTGCTCCAGAACCCCGGCGGGCTGTGGGACCCGCACTGGCTCCACGAAGGCAGCGCGGTCGTGCGCGTCACCGACTGGGACCTGCTCTTCGCCGCCCCCGCCAACCGGACCATCGGCATGGTCGTCGCCGGCGACGACGGCCGCGCCGGCGCCCGCGGGTTCGGCAAGACCAACAGTCCCGCCGCGTTCGGCTACAACGGCTACGGCGGCCAGATCGCCTGGGCCGACCCTGCCACCGGCCTGTCCTTCGCCTACCTGACCAACGGCATCGACCGGCACCTGCTGCGCCAGACCCGCCGGGGCGTCGCCCTCGGCAGCCGCGCCGCCGTGTGCGCCGCCTGACCCTGCCCGCCCCGACCACCCGAGGAGCCCCGCCATGCCCTACGCCCGAGGACGCACGTACTACGACGCCGACAGCCACATCATGGAGACCAGCGGCTGGCTGGCCCGCTTCGCCGACCCCGAGATCCGCGAGCGGATCCGGCCGCTGCACCTCGGCGGGGCCGGCGGGGCCGACGACGGCGTCGCCGCCGATCACATCGCGGCCGCCGAAGCTCGCCTGGATGACGCCGCCGCCACCGCCGCGCTCGAGGACGAGCTCTTGACCACCAAGGCGTGGGGCGCGCTCGGCGCGTTCGACCCCGCCGAACGCAGCCGCGCGCTCGACCTGCTGGGCTTCGATTCCCAGCTCGTGTTCTCGACCTTTGCCGGGACCCAGTTCATGGGCGGCGACCACGAGCTGGTCTACGGCGGCGCCCGCGCCCACAACCGCGCCATGGCGGCGTTCTGTGCCGATGACCCGCGCCTCCTCGGCGTGGGCTACGTCCCCTGGGGGCCCCCCGAGCTGGTCAGCGCCGAGACCGCGCGTGCGATCGCCGACGGCTGCGCCGCGATCATGGTCGACTCGGCGCCACCCAAGGAGCTGTCCCCGTTCCACACCGACCACGACGGCTTGTGGGCGCTGCTCCAAGACGCCGGCATCCCGTTCGTGCTCCACGTCGGCGGCGGCGGCCGTCACGTCCGGCGGTCGTATTGGAACAACGGCCGCCCCCGGCCCACCGACATGTTCGGCGGCGGCGAGAGCATCCGATCCAAGGACTACGTGACCCTGCACCAGCCGCCCGAAGCGTTCCTGTCGATCATGGTCCTCGAGGGCGTCCTCGAGCGGTTCCCTCGCCTGCGAGGTGGCTGCATCGAACAGGGCGCCACCTGGGTGCCCGGCATGCTCGACCGTCTCGACGACGCCCAGCGGATGTTCGCCCGCACCGAGCCCGACCTCGAGGGCCTGCCGCTGCGCGCCTCGGAGTACGTCCACCGCCAGCTCCGCTTCACCCCCTACCCGGGCGAGCCCGTCGGGGAGCTCATCGACCAGGCCGGCGACGACCTGTTCATGTTCTCCTCCGACTACCCCCACCCCGAAGGCGGCACCGACCCGCTGGCCAAGTTCGAAGCCGCCCTCGACGGCGTCTCCGCCCCTGCGGTCGAACGCTTCTTCAGCGTCAACTTCGCCGAGCTCATGGGACCCTCGGTCCCGGCGCCGGTGAACGCCGAGGCGTCGGGATGATCATCGTGTCGGGAACGTTCGAGGTCGATGCCGCGTCCCGCGACGAGGCGCTCCGCGTCGCCGCCACCATGACCGAGGCGTCCCGGGCCGAGTCGGGCTGCGTCGACTACGGGTTCTGGGCCGATCCCGGCGACCCGACCCGCTTCCGGGTGTTCGAGGAATGGAAGTCCGCCGAGGCGCTCGACGCCCACTTCACCACCGACCACCTCGCGGCCTTCGTCGCCGCGCTCCCCGGTCTCGGGGTGCGCAACTCCGACGTCTGGCGCTACACCGCGGACGAGAAGTCCAAGCTCATGTGACCCAGGTGAGAGGGGAACGGTGATGGAATCGTTCCCAACGCTGCTGGGGCGGCGCGAGGGGGCAACGCGGTGGGTCAGGCTCAACCGACCTGAGGCGCGCAACGGCACCGACGTCGTGATGCGCCAGGAGCTCATGCCGACCCGGTCAGCTCCTAGCCCGCACCGACGCACCGACGGTCCGACCGGCAGCGACCCGATGACACCGCCGTTCATCCGCTCACGACCCGACCCCGACGACAGGAGCCCTCATGTCCGACTTCGGACCCGACACCACCACCGATGAGGTCCTCGACGGCGTCGACCTCACCGGTCGCGCCGTGCTCGTCACCGGCGCCTCGTCCGGGCTCGGACTCGAGACCACCAGGAGCCTCGCCGCCCACGGGGCCTCGATCGTGCTCGCGGTGCGCGACAAGGAGAAAGGCGAGCGGGCGACGGCGACCGTTCGCGAGCAGGCGCCGGGCGCCGACCTCGAGCTGCGCCTCGTCGACCTCGGGTCACTGGTCAGCATCCGGGCGTTCGCCGCCGGCATGCTGATCGACCACGACCACCTCGACGTGCTCGTTGCCAACGCCGGCGTCATGGCCTGCCCGCTCGGGCACACCACCGACGGCTTCGAGCTCCAGTTCGGCACCAACCACCTCGGCCACTTCCTGCTCGTGGAGCTGCTCGCACCGTTGCTCGTGGCCGGCGCGCCCAGCCGGCTCGTGGTGCTGTCCTCGGCCGGGCACAAGCTCGCCGACGTCGACCTCGACGACCCCCACTGGGAGCACAGCCCCTACGACAAGTGGCTCGCCTACGGGCGGGCCAAGACCGCGAACGTGCTCTTTGCCAGCGAGTTCGACCGCCGCTACCGCGACCAGGGGGTTCGGGCATTCGCCGTGCACCCGGGCACGATCGTCACCGAGCTCGGCCGGCACCTCACTCCCGACGACATCGCCAGGTTCCAGGGTCGCGGCTCGGACACCGACTCGACCCAACGCTCCCGACCGCGCGGAATGCGCCGGTGGAAGTCGGTCGAGGCCGGCGCCGCGACGACGGTGTGGGCGGCGACGAGCCCAGCCCTCGACGGGCTCGGCGGCCGCTACCTGGAGGACTGCGGCGTCGCCGAACCCGACGACGACCTCGCTGCCGAGCGCGGCCACCGCAGCTACGCCACCGACCCCGAGAGGGCCAGGGCGCTGTGGTCGCTCTCCGAACAGCTCGTCGGCCTGAAAGGCTGACACCCGGCCCCATCAGAGCACGGAGGAGACATGACCACCGCGCCGCGGTCGCTCGTCCGTCGACTCGTCCACCGCTCCAGGCAGCCAGGTAGCGTTCATCCGGGTTCTTACGATTTCGAGAAACAGCTCATGCTGCGATACGCCGGCTCAGTCCGGGGTCCACACTGGGGCCACCCCAGCGACCGTGGGAGCCCCGATGGCGACGAAGACCGACGAGCGAACGAGCCCGAGCCCGAGCCCAGCATCGCCGGCCGCGCCCACCCGGGCCCCGTGGTGGGGATGGCTGCTGCGGGCCCTGCCCGCGATCGCCTTCCTGGCGACGTTCGGGTTCTTCTTCGTCGACAAGAGCGACTCCGCCCGTACCGTCCTGCGGAGCGGGCGCGGCCTGCTGACGGTGGCTGCCATCGTCGGCGGCTACGCGGTGATCGCGGTCGCGCTACGCCGCTCCGTACGCCGGGCGTGGGTCGCGCCGCTCGTGCTGGCGGGCGTGGTGCTGGGGCTGGCCGCCTGGATCGTGCGCCCGTACTACGTCGACGAGACCGACAACACGCGACTGGTAGAGGGGCCCGTCGTCGACGCATCGGAGGCCGAGCCCGAGGCGCCCCCCGACGAGGAGGCGGCGCCGGCGCCGCCCCCGCCGGCCGGGCCCGTACGTGTGAGCAGCGGCCCCATCCGGGGGATCGACCACGACGCCAGCGGGACGATCTCGCTGATCCGCAACCCCGACGGCGCCTACATCGTGCGGTTCGAGAGCTTCGACCTCGAGGGTTCGCCCGACCCGATCGTCTACCTCGTGGAAGGCGAGGACGTGCAGGATCCGGGCGGGATCGACCTCGGCGCCCTGCGCGGGAACCAGGGCGACGTCTCGGACTACGCGGTCCCGGCGGGCACGGAGCCCGGTCCGGGCTGGACCGTGCTGGTGTGGTGCGGCCGTCTCGCGGTGCCCATCGCCAACGCCACTCAAGCCGCCGCCTGACCTGTCGCGCTCATCTCAGCTCTCGGCGTTCCAGCCGGCGAGCACCCCAGCCGGCGAACACCTCGCTTCGAGTCGTGCCCGTCAACCGGGCTTCAGGGCCCCGATCTCGCGCAGGGTGGACGCGAACCGTGTGTCGGGCGCGGCCCGGGCTACGGCGAGAGCGTCCTCGAAGTCGTCGACGTCGCGCAGGCGAGGGGCGAGCGCGCTGGTGAGGCCGAGGTCGCGCAGCCGTGCCCGCTGGGCGTCGAGGGTACCGGGCGAGCTCATCGGCACGTCGTCGAAGACGCGGGGGTCGGGGCGGCGGAGCCCGATCACCCAGTAGCCGCCGTCGTCGGTGGGTCCCAGCACCGCGTCGGTGCCGGGCCGGTCCAGGGTTCGGACCGTCTCCGCAAGCAGCTCCGGGGTGACCTGCGGCGTGTCCATGGCGACGACGAGGGCCGGCGCTCCCACGGCCACGAATGCGGCCGCGAGACGATCGCCGAGGTCTCCATCGCGCTGGGGCACGACCTCGAAGCCTGGTGGCAGCCATGAGCCCGGGCGGCCGTCGAGCACGGCGACCCGGCGTCCCTCGACCGGTGCCGCTGCCATCGCCGCCAGGGTGTCCTCCAGCGCGGCCCGAGCCAGTCGAGCCGCCTCGGCCGGCGTGCACGGGGGGCAGAGCCGGGTCTTCGACCGACCCGAACAGGGGGCTTTGGCGATGACCGCCAGCGTGACGCGGCGGGCTCGACGCGCGCTCGCGTTTCGTGCCCGAGCGAGGAACCACGCGCCCGCGATCGCCCATACCGTGCCGAGGACGACGAGCGTGGCAGTGCGGTAGTCGATCGGGTGGACGGTCGGGTTGCCGGGCCGGTCGCTCAGCGATGCGAGGCCCGGGGTCGCGACTGCGACGACGATCGCGCTCGCCATGAGACCCGCCTGCACGGGTGCCCGTACGAGACCGGGGACGGTCCGCGCCACGAGGAGACCGACGAGACATACCAACGGCGCGACCATCAGGTCGTGTACGAGCAGGGAACCGATCACCCAGCGGGCGAGCTTGTCGGGCTGCGTGCGGTCGGATTCGGCCAGCGTGCCGGCGATGCCGTACGCGATGACGCCGCCTCCGAGGACGAGCCCGAGCCAGAACGCGCGGCCGTGACGGGGTGACGGGGCGATCATCGCACCACCAGCCGGTCGACCCATTTCGTCTGCATCGTGCCCGGCCGGTTGGGCCCGATGAGCCGGACCGGGAACCCGTGGTCGAGGTCCAGCGGCTCGCCGGCCACCTCGAGGGCGAGGAGGGTATCCGGGTCGCGCGCATGCCAGCGGTCGAGCTCGGCCGACGCCGACGGGCCTCCCCGTTCGAGTGATCGGACCGTCACCTCCGCGCCGTCGGCCGCGCCCGCCCGACCGAGGAGGTCGCGTACGCGCACGCCCCGCCACCGCTGGGTTGTACTCCAGCCTTCGACGCAGGCGATGGGGAGGCTGGCCTCGTGCTGCGGCATCGCCCGGAGCTCCTCGAGGGAGAGGCGCAGCGGCCGCACCACCCTGCCCTCCACCACGAGTTGGTACTCGGGATCGCGCGCCGCGTCCACGACGCCTGCGCCCGCCGCGGTTCGGTTGACCGCGAACCCCTGGGGACCTTGGTTGGGCCGGCGGGGGGCGAGGAGCGCGAGCCGTTCGAGGGGCCGGACGGTCTGGCCGGCGGTGAACAGGGCGAGCAGGCCGGAGGTTGCGAACACCGCGCCGAGGAAACCGCGCCGGTCGAGGACGGCCGGGTCGGCCGGCGGTGTCGGCCGGGTGGCGTCGTACCCGCGTGCGAACGCGACCCGGGTGGCCGCGACTTTCGCTCCGATGTGCACGATGAGCGCACCGATCGTGATCCAGGCCACCCAGTAGTGCGCGCCGCGGAACCCGAACGGGTACGGGTACCAGAGGTTGATGTTCGCGAGGCCACTGAAGAGTTGGAACAGGCCACCGGCGATGAGCGGTACGAGCGCGATGCGCTCCAGGAAGTGCGCGACCCCCCCGAACGGTGGCCACCGGAAGAGCCTCGGGTAGACGACCCAGAGCTTGGCAAAGAGCAGGGGGATGCAGGCGATCCCCGTGATCACGTGCACGCCCTGGGTGACCCGGTAGAGCCCGGCCGGCCGGGGCGGCCACCGGAACCAGGCGGGCGCCTCCTGGATCAGGTGCGAGAGCACGCCGGTGACGAAACACGTCCCGAACGCGACGCCGAGCCCGATGCCCAGAACCGCGGCCACCCGGTCGTCGTGGAGCCGGCTCGGGAACGCGGGGGTGGGCGCGGCGTGGGGCCGCGCTACGACGTCGACGCCGCCCACGGCACGTCGCGGCGCCCGAGGAGGGCGAACCATCGTTCGCCCTCCCGCCACCGCTCCATCACGACCAGCCCGCTGCGCACGGCGACCGGGCCGATGTCGCTGGCGCCGAGCCGCGCCCACGCGAACCACGGCCCGGCGACGCCGTCGACGTGCAGTCGCACGACGTCGAGCGCCGATTCCCGGTCGAGCGGGTCGAGCTCGGCGAGCACGCGCCCGCCCGGCTGGAGCAGGGCCGCGACCCGTGTGAGCAGCGCTACGGGATCGCCTCCGATCCCGATGTTGCCGTCGAGGAGCAGCGCGCTCGCCCACCGTCCGGTCCCCGGGACGCGGTCGAAGACCGACCGCTCGATCACCGGCGCGCCCCGCCTGCGGGCGAGGCCGAGGGCGCCCGCGGTGACATCGATCCCCAGCGCGACGATTCCTCGTTCGGCGAGCGCGAGGACATGGCGGCCCGGTCCGCAGCCCACGTCGAGCACGGGTGGCTCCACCCGCGCCAGCACGCTCTCGTCGGCGGCGGTGAGCGCACCGAGCCACCGCGGCGCGGGCAGGGGCCCGGCGCCGGCGGCGCTCTCAACCACGAGCATCGGCGCGCCGGCCGCGATCACCGGGCCACCCGCGCCATGTCGAGCACTGTCCGGACGGTGCCTCTGAACGTCCCGGTCACCTTCGACCGGCCCAGGCGGGGCGCGTACGAGACCGGCACCTCAGCGAGCCGCCAGCCCGCAGCGCCCGCCGCCACCACCATCTCGAGGGGCCACCCGAAGCGCCGGTCGCGCAGCTCGAGCGCGAGCAGGTCGAGTCGCCGAGTGGCGCGCATCGGACCGAGATCGTGCACCCCCGGTAACCCACGCCCGCGCAGCCACCACGCGAGCGCGCGGTTGGCGACGCGGGCGTGGCGGGGCCACGCCCCGGCGGTCTGGGTCACGCGCCGACCGAGCACCAGATCGGCCTCGCCCGCGAGCACGGGACCGGCGACGGCGGGAAGGTCGGCTCCGTCGAGGGAGCCGTCGCAGTCCATGAAGCACACGATGTCGGCCCGCGCGGCTTGCAACCCGGTGAAGCAGGCGGCGCCGAAGCCTCGTCGGGGCTCGTGCACGACCCGGGCTCCGAGGCGGCGGGCGACGGCCGCGGAGCCGTCACGCGACCCGTTGTCGACGACCACCGGTTCGTATCCGACCGGCAGGGACGCGAGGACGTGGGGCAGCGCGTGAGCTTCGTCGAGCACGGGGAGCACCACGTCGGGCATCGACCAGAACCTACCGACGCGCCTCGCGGAATGAACCCGGATGCCACTTACGATTCTCGAAACACGCGCGAGTTCTTGCGATTCGATGAACTCGCCGTTCATCCCGCGTCCCTCGAGAGCGGCGTCGTTACCCTCCGGGCGTGACGAGCGCGGCCGTGCGTCGAGTCTCCGCGTCGACACGTGCGCGCCGCGTCAACGCAGGGCTCACCCGGCCGGTGGTCCTCGTCCCGCTCGCGGGCTGGTGCGCGCTCGTGCTTGCCGGCCACGTCCTGGTCCGCTGGCTCCGGGGCGCCGGGCACGACATCGGCCTGCGCGCGCCACCGCTGGTAGGCGTGGTCGAGTGGCGGCCGAGCATCCGGCTCGCGGCCGCCGTTCTCGTCGCCGGGGGCGTGGTGCTCGCGGGGCCGACGCTGTCGGTGAGGCTGCCGTGGCGTCGGCTCGTCCTCCTCGCCGCGGTCGCGGCGGTGGCGTGGGCGGTCGGACTCGCACTCGTCGACGGGGTCGACCGTTTGACGAGCGAGACCGAGTCACCCTCGGGGTATCTCGTCGTGGCCGACCACCTCGGCTCGCCGAGCGCTTTCCTGTCGACCTTCACCGACCGCATCGCGTCGTATCCGATCCACGTGCAGGGCCACCCGCCCGGGATGGTGATGGCGCTGTGGAGCCTCGGCCTCGTCGGCTTGGCGCGCCCGACTGTCGTCGCCGCGCTGTGCATCACGGGCGGCGGAGCGGCGGTCGCGGCCGCACTGGTTGCAGCCCGGGAGGTCGCGGGCGAGGCGTGGGCCCGGCGGGCGGCACCGTTCGTCGTGCTCGCCCCCGCAGCGGTGTGGATCGCCACTTCGGCCGACGCCCTGTTCGCCGGGGTCGGCGCATGGGCGGTCGCGGTCGTGGTCCTGGCGACCGGAGCTTCGGGCCCACGGGCCGACGGGCTCGCCCTCGCCGGCGGGGTCCTGTTCGGGCTGACCATGTTCCTCTCGTACGGGCTGGTGCTCCTGGCGCTGATCCCGGTCGCGGTCGCGTGGCGCCGTCGGTGTGCCCGACCGCTGCTCATGGCCGTCGTCGGGGTGGCGTTCGTCGTCCTCGTCTTTCTCGCCGGCGGGTTCTGGTGGGTCGACGGCCTACAAGCCACCCGCGACCGCTACTTCGCCGGTGTCGGCGAGCGCCGACCCTACGGCGCGTTCCTGGTCGCCAACCTGGCAGTACTCGCAATCGCCATCGGCCCTGCACTCGCGGTCGCGCTGGCGCGGCTCCGCGACCGTGCGGGGTGGCTACTCGTGGGCGGCGGGCTGGCGGCGATCGCGTTTGCCGACCTCTGCGGGATGTCGAAGGGAGAGGTCGAGCGAATATGGCTGCCGTTCGTGCCCTGGGTCCTGCTTGCGGGCGCCGCCCTCCCGCCGGTCGGGGGACGCGGTGCCGACCGCACTCGCCCGTGGCTCAGCGTCCAGGCCCTCACCGCGATCGGAGTCCAGACGCTCGTGCGGTCACCGTGGTGACAACGCTTACGATTCGCGAAACAGCAGGTCGCGGCACGACCGCGTGGTGCGTGGGCCCCGGTACCCTCGTCATGTGGTGCACGACATGGTCGAGGATGTGCGCGAGGACGCCGCCCGCGTCCTCGTCGTCGATGACGACCCGACCGTGGCCGAGGTGGTCGTGCGCTACCTCGAACGCGAGGGCTACACCGCGGAGTCGGTCACGGACGGGAACCGGGCGCTCGAGCGAGTGCGCTCACATCTCCCTGATCTCGTCGTGCTCGACCTCATGCTCCCCGGAATCGACGGCTTCGAGGTGTACCGGCGCCTGCGTGCCCTCGCACCGGTGCCGGTGATCATGCTCACCGCCCGCGGCGACGAGGACGACCGCGTGGTGGGCCTGGAGCTCGGTGCAGACGATTACGTCTCCAAGCCGTTCTCGCCCCGTGAGCTGATCGCCCGGGTGAGGTCGGTGCTGCGCCGGGCGGGGGGTCAGCTCGCGAACCCTGAGCCGGGTGAGATCGAGGCGGACGGGCTCGTCATCGACCTCGGAGCCCGCGAAGTCCGGGTCGATGGCGAACCGGTCACGTTGACGGCTCGCGAGTTCGACCTGCTTGCCTTCCTCGCCCGTCATCCCCGGCACGTGTTCCGGCGTGAGGAGCTGCTCGAGCGCGTGTGGGGATACACCTATGGCGACACGTCGACGGTGACCGTGCACATCCGCCGGCTGCGCGAGAAGGTGGAGCGCGACCCGTCTCACCCGCGGCACGTCGCGACCGTCTGGGGTGTCGGCTACCGCTTCGACACATGAGAGGCCGATGACCGAGGTACTCGAGCTCGTTGCCCTTGCCGCGGGCACGGCCGCGGTGGCGGGCGTCGCCGGAGCGCTGGTGCTGCGCAGCCTCCGGAGGCGACCGATCGGCGTCCAGGCGGCCGCGGTCGCGCTCGCGGGGGTGGTCGCGATCGGCGTCGGCGCGTGGGCGGGAGCCCGCGTCATGTTCCTCTCCAGCCACGATCTCGGCGCGCTCGGCGTGATGCTGCTCGCGGCCGGGACCGTGGCGGTCGTGACCTCCTTCGTGCTCGGCGGGCGGGTCGAGCGCGCCAGCGAGGCGCTCGCGCAGGTGACGCGCCGGCTCGGCGACGGCGAGGCGGTCGGCGCCGCCCCTGGCGGTGCGGTCCCGCCCGAGCTCGCCCGCCTCCGGGAGGAGCTCGAGGAGACCGCACGGCGTCTCCATGAGGCTCGGGCTCGCGAGCAGGCCCTCGACACCTCGCGGCGCGAGCTCGTGGCCTGGGTCTCGCACGACCTGCGCACCCCGCTGGCGGGGTTGCGGGCGGTCATCGAGGCGCTGGAGGACGGCGTGGTCGACGATCCCGAGACGATCGCTCGATACCACAGGACAGCTCGGGAGGAAGCCGATCGGCTCGCGGCGCTCGTCGACGACCTGTTCGAGCTCAGCCGCACCCAAGCCGGCGTCATGCGCCTGGAGGTCGAGCGAGTATCGCTCGGCGATCTGGTGTCCGACGCGATCGCCACCGCGGCTCCCGTTGCCGCGGCGAAGAGAGTACGGCTCGAGGGACGCCTCGAAGGCCGGTCGCCCGAGCTCGAGGTGTCCGCGCCCGAGGTGTTGCGGGCGCTGCGCAACATCTTGGAGAACGCCATCCGACACACGCCGAGTGACGGGGCCGTCGTCGTCGAAGCGGGCCGGGATGCGGGCCGCGCCTACGTGTCGGTCAGTGACACGGGGGGCGGGATCTCCGAATCCGACCTACCTCGAGTGTTCGACGTCGCGTTCCGGGGTGACGCCGCCCGTACACCCTGCGACGGCGCCGGTCTCGGACTGGCGATCGCCCGCGGGCTGGTCGAGGCGCACCGCGGCGAGGTGACCGTACGCAACGAGAACGGCGGCGCCTGCTTCACGGTTCGGCTCCCCTTGTCAGAGCCTGCGTGACCCGTGTCCTCGTCACCGGCGGAGCGGGCTTCGTCGGGTCCCACGTGGTCGACGCGCTCGTCGCCGCCGGCGACGAGGTACGGGTCATCGACCTCCTGCACCCGGCGGCCCACCGCGACGAACCCGACTACCTCAACCCGGCGGCGGAGTACCGGTGGGGAGACATCGCCGATCCTCACGTCGCCGGGGACGCGGTCGACGGAGTCGACGCGGTGTGCCATCAGGCGGCGATGGTCGGGCTCGGCGTCGACTTCGGGGACGCGCCCGCGTACGCCTCCCACAACGACCTGGGCACCGCCGTTCTCCTTGAGCGGCTGCACCGGCGCCGGTTCCGGGGGCGGGTCGTGCTCGCCAGCAGCATGGTTGTATACGGCGAGGGCCGCTACCGCTGTGCCGAGCACGGGATCGTGCGGCCGGGCCCGCGTGAGCCTGCCCGTCTCGCCGCCGGCCAGTGGGACCCCGTGTGCCCCTGCTGTCACCGGACGCTGACCGCCGAGGCCGTGCCCGAGGACGCGGCGGTCGATCCTCGGAGCGTCTACGCCGCCACGAAGCTCCACCAGGAGCACTTGTGCGCGGCGTTCGGTCGGGAACACGAAGTGCCGGTCACGTCGCTCCGCTACCACAACGTGTACGGCGCCCGCATGCCCTGTGACACGCCCTACGCCGGGGTCGCGAGCATCTTTCGCAGCGCGCTCGAGGCCGCTCGGCCCCCTCGGGTGTTCGAGGACGGCGGGCAGCGGCGGGACTTCGTGCACGTCCGCGACGTAGCCCTCGCCAACGTCCGGGCGCTCCACGCACCCGAACCAGTGGTCGGCGCGCTCAACGTCGCCAGCGGCAACGCACACAGCATCCTGGAGATGGCCGAGGCGCTGGCCGGCGCGTTCGGGGTTGGCGCGCCGAGCCCGGAGGTCGTGGGCGGCTCGCGGCCCAGCGATGCGCGCCACATGTTCGCGTCGACGGAAGCGGCGCGGGAGCGGTTGGGCTTCTCGGCGGTGATGGGCTTCGAGGAAGGGATGTCGGGGTTCGCGCGTGCGCCGCTGCGTGCACCGCCGGCGGGGTGAGTGCCGGCGACGACCCGGCAGCCCGCGCATGACTAAGGGTTCGCGTCTACCCGACGAGATCCGAAAACCCGCTACACGCTGCGTCGCTGCGGGCGCTCTCCCGGCAAGCCGTTCTGCAACGGCACGCATTGGCACATCGGCTTCACGGCGCCGTAAACGGGTCTGCGATCTCTACGGTCACGGTCACGATGAGCGGGTCGGAGGCGCGTTGGGGTTAGCCGATCGCGCGCGGGGCCCGGCCCGCGTTCTCTCCGCCGTCAGCGACGAACTCGGCGCCCGTGGAGTAGCTGGATTCGTCGCTCGCGAGGAACACGACGAGATTCGACAACTCCATCGGTTGGCCGATGCGGCGCAGCGCGACGTGCTTCTGTGTCGTGTCGAAGTGAGCCGTCATGGGCGTGTCCACCGCGCCGGGGTGCACCGAGTTGCACCGAACGTCGTAACTGCCCAGATCGAGGGCGACCGACTTGGTGAGGCCGCGCACGCCGTGTTTGGAGGCGCTGTACCCGGAGCCGGCAGCGGAGCCCTGAAGCCCGGTGATCGACGAGATGTTGATGATCGAACTCGGTGCGGCCTCCTTCAGCGCGGAGACGCAGGAGTTGATCCCGTTGAACACGCCCGTGAGGTTGACGGCGATCACGGTGTCCCACTGCTCGGGCGCGTAGTCGCCGATGGGGCCGCCGTTGACGATGCCGGCGTTGTTGACCAGCACGTTGAGCTTGCCGTATCGCTCGAGGGTTCGGGCGACGGCTCGCGCCCACTGCTCGCGGGCGGTGACGTCCAAGTGCACATAGGTGGCCGCGTCGCCGAGGTCTTGGGCGAGTGCCTCGCCCTCGGCGTCGAGGATGTCCCCCACCACGACCTGGGCGCCCTGGGCGACCATCGCGCGGGCATGGCTTTCGCCCATCCCGCGGGCGCCGCCGGAGATCAACCCCACCTTGCCCTCGAGCCTCGTACCGGTGAGGTAGGCCGTGGTCATGTTGGTCGCGAACGCTCGCTCGGCGGCGGGACCTTGAACTGGGATCGGAGTACGGCGTCGAAGCCGCGGTCGCCCAGCATCCGTCTGAGCCTGACGAGCAGTCGGGCGTCGGCGCCCACCAGGTAGCGCGGCTTGGGCCGCGGCGAGGTGATGGCCTTCTCGATGACGGCGGCGATCCGTTCGGGGCTGGATGCCCGTTTCGCCCCAGAGCCCTCGTAGGCGTCGTTGATCTTGGTGGCGAGCAAGGAGCGGAACGGGGCGTATTCGCTCGCCTCACTCCCTGACGACTCGCGGGCGGTGATCGTCGCGACGGCGTTGTCACCGAACGCGGTGGCGACCGCACCGGGCTCGACGAGGCTCACGGCGATGCCGAACGGGCGGACCTCGAAGCGCAGTGCGTCGCTGATGGCCTCGACCGCGTACTTGGTGCCGTGGTAAAAGCCGCCGCCCGGCAGCGTCATGCGCCCACCCATCGACGAGATGTTGACGATGCGCCCCCAGCGTTGGGCGCGCATGGCGGGCAGGGCGAGCTGCGTGAGTCGGACCAGGCCGAAGACGTTGGTCTCGAACTGGTGCCGGACCTCGTCCATCGGGGTCTCCTCGGCTGGGCCTTGGAGGCCGTAGCCGGCGTTGTTGACCAGCACGCTCACCCCACCCGCCTCTTCGGTGACGGTGTCGACTGCGCCGCGCATCGACGCCTCGTCGGTCACGTCGAGGGCCAGCACCCGGGCGCCGGCGTCGGCGAGATCCTTGATCGTCTCGGGTCGCCGGGCGGTCGCGTACACGGTCCAGCCACTGCGGGCGAGCCGCTCTGCGGTGGCGCGGCCGATGCCGGTGCTGCACCCGCTGATCAGTACGGCATGCTTCCTGTCGATCGAAGCCATCGTCAGTCCCACCAGTTCAGCGTGGCGCGCATGGTCTGTTCGAAGGTCTCGAAGTCGGTCGTGATGCGCACCGACATGATCAGCTCCGCATCGGCGCCGACCAGGGTGCGCAGCGGCGCGTCGTCATCGGTGGCGACGCGCACGATGGCGTCGGCCACCAGCTGCGGGTCGCCGGGCTCTCCGTCGGGAGCCAGCGTCCCCAGCGCGGCTTCGAAGCGGTCCGCGGGCCCACGGTAGGGCGAGGAGGCACCGAAGGCGCCGGCGTCGGTGGCGTTGGCGCCGAAATCGGTGGCGAACCCGCCGGGCTCGATGACCGCGACGCGCACGCCGAAGGGCCGGACCTCGTAGTGCAGCGCCTCGGTGATCGCCTCCACCGCATGCTTGCTCGCCGAGTAGAGCCCCGCGAACGGGGCCGCCACCAGACCCCCGATCGAGCTCACGTTGACGATGACGCCCGAGCCGCGCTCACGCATCGCCGGCAGCACGGCCCGCACCATCCCCAGCAGACCGAACACGTTGGTATCGAACTGGCGGCGAGCCTCGGCATCGCTGACCTCCTCGATCGGGCCTCGCACTTCCATCCCGGCGTTGTTCACGACGATGTCGATGGTCCCGGCCTCGGCGGCCACCTCGGACACGGCCCGCTCGATCGACGCGTGATCCTCGACGTCGAGAGCGACCACGGCGATCTTCAGCCCTTCCGCGGCTGCCGCATCTTTCAGCGGACCGGCCTTGGCGAGGTTGCGCATCGACGCGAACACGGTGTGGCCCTGCCTGGCGAAGCTCAGCGCGGCGAGCTTGCCGAAGCCAGTACTGCAGCCGGTGATCAACACAGTGGACATGTGGTTCTCCTGTCAGGGGGCGAGAAGGCCCCAGATCGCTTCTTCGGTTCGGGCCCGGAGGGCGTCGTCGAGCGTGACGTGCCCCTCGCGGGCGGCCCGCACCAGCCCGACGAACGCGCCGAAGACCATGGCGATGAGCTCGGTGGCCGGCCCATCGCGCACCACCCCAGCGGCCTGCGCCCGGGCGACGAGCCCGACCGCAGCGACGTCGACCGGCGCGCCGACCGCCTTGGACTCAGCATCGAGATAGGGGGCGTGGTGATGGGTCTCGATGAACGCGAACGCGGCGGGATGATCACGAGCGAAGGCGAACAGCTGGCGCCACCAGAGCGTGAACTCGGCCCGCGGGTCGAGCCCGCCCGGGACGCCGTCAACGAGGTAACGCCCCATCGCCTCCTTGCCGTCGCGGTAGATGACGTTGGCCAGGGCCTCCTTGGACGGGAAGTACCGGTAGATCGTCCCCGCCCCCACCCCCGCCCGCTCCGCGATGAGCGGCATCGTCGTGCTGCCGTAGGTGCGCTCCTCGAACAACTCGAGGGCAGCCTCCAGTACTGCGTCACGCCTGCTCATCCCGGAATGAATAATCATTCCAATCTCGGTTGTTGTCAAACGCCCAACTCAGGGTTTGACAGGCGGGACAGAAATGAATACTCATTCTGGGGGGTCGACCCCCCTACGACTGGAGTTCCCGTGTCCGACTTCGGGCCCGACACCACCACCGACGACGTTCTCGACGGCGTCGACCTCTCCGGCCGCCGCGTTCTCGTCACCGGCGCTTCGGCTGGACTCGGACTCGAGACCACCCGCAGCCTCGCCGCCCACGGCGCCTCGATCGTGCTGGCGGTGCGCGACCAGGACAAGGGTGAGCGGGCGATGGCGACCGTCCGGGCGCAGTCGCCGGGGGCTGATCTCGAGCTGCGCCTCGTCGACCTCGGGTCACTGGCCAGCATCCGGGCCTTCGCCGATGGTGTTCTCGCCAGCCACGACCACTTCGACGTGCTCATCGCCAATGCCGGCGTCATGGCCTGCCCGCTCGCGTGCACCACCGACGGCTTCGAGCTCCAGTTCGGCACCAACCACCTCGGCCACTTCCTGCTCGTCGAGCTGCTCGCCCCGTTGCTCGTGGCCGGCGCGCCGAGCCGGCTCGTGGTGCTGTCCTCGGCCGGGCACAAGCGCGCTGACATCGACCTCGCCGACCCCCACTGGCAGCACAGCCCGTATGACAAGTGGCTCGCCTACGGGCGGGCCAAGACGGCCAACATCCTCTTCGCCACCGAGTTCGACCGCCGCTACGCCGATCGGGGTGTCCGGGCGTTCGCCGTGCACCCGGGCACCATCGTCACCGAGCTCGGCCGGCACCTCACGCCCGAGGACATCGCCGGGCTCCGGGCGCGCCGCCCCGACACCGACTCGACCCAGGGCGAGCGGCCGAGCGGGTTGCTTCGGTGGAAGTCAGTCGAGGCCGGCGCCGCTACGACGGTGTGGGCCGCGACGAGCCCAGCCCTTGACGGGCTCGGTGGCCGGTACTTGCAGGACTGCGGCCTCGCCGAAGCGGACGACGACCCCGACGCCGAGTACGGCCACCGTAGCTACGCCACCGACCCAGAGAGGGCCGCCGCCTTGTGGTCCCTGTCCGAACAGCTCGTCGGCCTGAACCGCTGCGCTGGCTGATCGCGGCGGTTCAGGATCTGTCCGTTCAGAGCCCCGCGCCGTTCAGGACGCTCATCGAAACGAGCTCGATCTGAAGGAGCGTCATCGGCAGGTCGACGAAGCCGGGACATGTGGATCGGTCACGCCGATCCCTCCTACAACCG
>JBOGFI010000071.1:0-10804 GCA_050743365.1 Acidimicrobiia bacterium
TCTTGCTGCGTCCCTCGACCAGCACCGCCGTGACCACAAGACGAGCCATCGACACCCCGCACCCCCTCTGCTTGAGGTGTGCACGATGTCCCGAGACAGCTGTGAACTATGTCCTGAACTCAGATACTGCCGGGGGCGCAGATACTGCCGGGGGCGCCCGCCAAGTAACACGTCAGAGCCCTGGCGAACCCTCGCGTTCGTTCCGGGGTTCCGTTCGGTGGTCGCGGGACGCTGGCCGGAGTTCGACGGGAGCCTCATTCGCCAGCGCTCGCTGCGTCGCCATCGACATCCAACTCGGTCGGAAGGCACGGCCACGGCGAGGACACCGAACGCATCGTTCACCCGAGCGGCTGGTAGTCCTCGGGGGCCTCGTCCTTCCGAAAGTCGAACTCTCGCGGGCCCCCGGGGGTATCGGCGAGCACGCGGAACACGCCCTCGAGGCTGCCGAACACCTCGGCGGTGGTGCATCCCTCGGGGCCTGCGGTGTGCGGCCCGTACATCTCGCCCGGACGCGCCGTCATGACGTCGCCCGCGCGCAGGGTCCGTCCGTCGGCCTCGAGCGTGCCTTTCACCACCACCTCGAAGCGGTGGCAGATGTGCGCGTGGCGGAACAGGACGTAGTTCGGAGGCATCTCGAGCATCACGACCGCGGGCGCATCCCAGGACTCCCGGTCATCGTCGAGGACGAAGATGCGCGTCCCGTTTCCGTCCCGATCCTCGGGTGTGGTCATTGCGCGATGTTCGCGCGGGTCAGGTCGTCGCCAGCCCGGTCTCGGCCAGGGGGTTCTTCCCCTCGAGGCAGCCTTCGGAGCCGTACGGCCGGAACCGGATGAACGCCGACTGGTGGTGGAACGGCTTGGCACGGTCGGCGGCGATCGCGGCCGGGTGCGCCTGCTCGCGGTGTCCGTAGGCGTACGCCGACAGCGCGCGAGACGTCTCCCACAGGGAACACGTCGCGACGAACGGGGGACGGGCCAGGCCGGTCGCCCACAGCAGCCCGGGGGCGTCGACTACCTCCCCTTCGGCTCTGGCGCTGGTACGGAAGAAGCGCGCCGCCTGGGTGAGCCGGAGCCGGCCCAGTGTGAGGACGGCGGCCGGGCCCTCGTAATCGACGACCCGCGCGGTCGGGATGCCCTCCCCGAGCCCGGGCCAGGAACCGAACGCACGCAGCGGCTCGAGCCGGACGTGCCAGCCCGCGGCAAGCTTTGCCGCGGTCGGATGATCGGCAATGAACCGGTCGAGGGCGTCGTCGTCGTCCCAGAAGGCAACCAGGGCGACCCGGCCCGGGGTGGGCGAAGGGCGCACGGACCTACTGAGCTTCGCCGCGAGGGCCACGTTTGCGTGCCTGAGGCCCTCGACCGCCGCCGGCGTCGGGCCCTTGCGGAGCACTCCCAGCGCGCGGCGGGTACCGACGTCGGCGACATGCACGGATGCGATCACGGGGCCTCCTCGCTAGGTCCCCCCCTCATCGGTCTGGTCATGGTCGCACCCGGCGCCGGGTCGGCCGGAATCGGGGCGTTGCTCAGGGCTGATCGTTCAGTGCGTGGCTGACTCCGTGGCCCAGATGTTGTCGCACTTGGCGCACACCTCGTCGGGGATGAGGTGCCAGTGCATCAGGAGCCCGAAGATCTGGCAGCCGAGGCAGAACGCGAACACCGACTCGAGCGTGGCGGCGACGATGGTCGCGCCCAGGAGCACGTAGGCCCCGCCGGTGAGCCCGAAGCCGAAGTGCAGCACCGCCGCCGAGACCGACAGCGTCGCCCCGATGCCCTGGGCGAACCGCTTGGGCGGCCCGGCCACGTACTTCGGCTCGAACGGCAGGTTGGGAGTGAGTACCCGGGTGACGAACAGGCCGAGCGGGCTGAGCGTCGGACCGGTGAGCACCCGGGCGACAAAGCCGTAGGCGATCACGGCGATCAGCCACGGCTGGTCGAGAGCGATCGTGAGCGCGCACAGGACGACCACCCCGGCGGCGACGAGTCGTGCCGACACCTCGTTCACCGGGTTGGGGAAGCTGAAGATCGATCGCCAGCTCACCGTTTCTCCCGTCGTCGTGCCCTCTTCCAACACCGTCGGGCCGGTCACGCTTCCCGCTCCTCGAAGACGCCCTCGAAGTGCCACACGCCGGTGAACCCGTCGAAGGGGCCACCGACGATCTGGCTCGTCCAATCGAGCGCGTACCGCCCCGTGTCGGCGTCGTACTCGCCGGTGGGGCCGCTCGTCCCACCGGGGCGGGAGCCGTCGGGCTTGGGCGCGCCCTGGTTGAAGTGCTGGCCGCCGTAGGCGACGGCCACGGCCCCGAGCTTGCCGTCGAGCGAGCCGTCGTCGGCGACGGTGATCGTGGGCGGCCGGGTCTCGTCCCCGGTCTGGGGGTCGGTCGGGTTGGTGGCGAGCGCGAAGGGGATGGCGAAGAAGGGCTGCGGTTGCGTGATCGCGTCGGCGGCGCCCGCCTCATTGGGACCCTCGAACGGCGGATCGGGCTGCTCCTGGTACTCCCCCGCCAGCAGGCCGCCGTCGCTGCCGGGCGCCAGCGGTGTGAATGTCTTGTCGCCGCAGGACGAGTCCACGTTGGGGACGAACGGGCCCGATTCCAGATCCCCGCCCGACTGCACCATGCGGAAGTACGAGCCCTGTGTCACGCCGGCGTCGGCGCAGCTGCCGCCGTCGATGCCGAACAGGCCCACCAGCTCACCACCCTGCTCCTCGGCGCGTTCGGCGGCGTCACCGCCGCCGTCGCCACCACCGTCGTCGTCGCAGGCGGCGGCCGCCAGCGCGAGCACGGCCAGCAGGGTGAGCAGCGGACGAGAACGGTGTCGCATGCTTGCCTCCTCTAGGGCACTAGGTGGGTGGCGATCGATCGCCGAGCGCGACCGGCTCGGCCGGGCGCGCGGAGACGGGGACGGGCGCGTGCGCGAGCGCTCGTCGTGGGCGGGCGGCAAACGCCAGGGCGGCCACGAGCAGGCCGGGAACCACGAAGAACCACGGGAACAACGCGAACGGGGGCAGGGCGTCCACGGCCGCGAAGTTGTCGACGTTGTCGCTCATGGTCCCGATCATCGGGGCGAACTCGTTGTTGATCGTGGGCCAGTTCTCGACGAAGCGGTCGACCGACGGGAAGGACGCCGCGGTCTCGGCTGTGGTCGGGCCGGGGCCCTCCAGGACGGGCAGCACCTGGTTGCGCAGCTCGCCCTCGCCGTTGCCGATCGTCACGAAGTAGCCCTGGATGGTGACGACCTTGGCCCGGCTCATGAGCGGCCGGAAGTCGTCGATCATGTCGTTGCCCTCCGGCGCCCGGGTGAACATCTGGAACACCGCGGGGGCCGCGATCAGCCCCGTACCCAGCGCGACAAGAGCCACGACCCGGACGCCGCCCGGGTGGCGGGAGCGGCGCGCCACCAGCACCGACGTGGCCAGCCCGGCTGCGAGCAGGCCCGGGATGACGAAGAACCAGGGAAACGTCACGAAGGGGGGTAGCGCGTCGACGGCGTCGTAGTTGTCGCGGTTGTCGTCGATCGTGTCGAGCATGTCGCCCATGTCGGCGAAGATCGCCGGCCACTGCTCGTCGAAGTCGGCCGTGAACGGGAACCGCTCGGCGAAGCCGCCGGCGTCGAGGCCGAGGCGGGCCTCGGCCTCGGGCCCGACGCCGGCGGCGGTCTCGCGCGCGGCGGCGTCGATCTCGTCCAGGTAGCCCTGGAACTGCGCGACCTTCGCCTCGGTCATGTACGGGCGGAAGTCGTCGAGCATCTCGCCGCCCTTGGGGGCGCGGCTGAACATGCGGAACGCGCCGGGCGCGGCGGCGAGCGCCAGCCCGAGCACGAGGACGGCAGTCAGCGGGACCGTACCGGCCCGCGCCCCGGTCATGTCGGGCAGCCTACCCGATTCCCGGGAAATCCGATCAGATTTGTTGGGATTACCCGGGAAGGGCGAGGCCGGACTCCTCGCGGCGCCACAGGAGCACGCTCACGGCGGCGATCCACAGGCCCGAGGCCAGGAAGGCGACGAACCCGAGGGGTGTGAAGAACACCACGACGATCGCGATGCCGACCCATGCCAGCCACACGGGAACGAGCCGGGTGCGGAGCGCGGCCAGACTCGTGGCCAGGACCAGAGCGGAGAGCCCGACCACCATCGGGAAGAAGAAGTCGCCGAAGAGCGCGTTCAGGGCCTGCGCGGCTGCCGGGTCGATGTCCTCGGCGCTGTCGGCCAGCGCGAACCGGAAGGCTGCGTCAACTCCGAAGCCGGCGGCGGCGACGACCCCGCCACCGAAGGCGGCCACGGAGAGCACACCCGCAGCCTCCTCACCGCGCCGGAGCGCGCCGCGCAGCGTCGCGGCGAAGAAGATCAGCAGGACGCTCGCGAGGGCGAGGATCACGCTCGCGAAGAACGTCTGGCCCTCGTTGTCGGCGTAGAAGTCGACGACCTCCCGGGCCGGGTCATCGACGTCGGGGGTCTCCCCCTCGAGGATGAACACCACGAGCACGAGGACCACGAAGGCCACGCCGGTCAATGGAGCAAACCGCTGAACGTTTCGTTCGGGCACGACGACCTCCCCATCCGGCGCCGGTGATCCACCCCGAAAGGCGGACGGCACCCCCCGACTAGTAAAGGGGTCAGCCTAAATGACCGATTCTGCGTACGCCACGGTGCCACGCACCTCTACGGCGCCGGCGTGATGGGCTCGAAGCCGGTGTGGGCGCCGGAGCGCAACGGGAACACGCCCCGCTGCTCGGCTGCGATGACGTGCACCACCGCGTTGATCAGCGCCAGGTGGGTGAATGCCTGGGGGAAGTTCCCGAGGTGGCGGCCGCTCCGCGTGTCGATCTCCTCGGCGTAGAGGTCGAGGGGGCTGGCGTAGGAGAGCAGCTTCTCGCACAGCTGGCGGGCCCGGTGGTGCTCGCCGATCTCCGAGAGCGCCGACACGAGCCAGAACGAGCAGATGGTGAACGTCCCCTCGTCGCCCGAGAGCCCGTCGTCGGTGTCCTCGACCCGGTAGCGCAGTACGAGACCGTCGACCGTCAGCTCGTCGGCGATGGCGAGCACGGTCGCCTTGACCCGGGCATCGTCCGGGGGCAGGAACCGGACGAGCGGCATCAGCAGCAGCGACGCGTCGAGGGAGTCCGTGTCGTAGTGCTGGGTGAAGACGCCCCGGGCGTCGACGCCCTGTTCGCAGATGTCGGCGTGGATCTCCTTGGCCGCCGCCTCCCATCGCTCGGCCGCTTCGAGGTCCTCGCGCAGGTGGGCCAGGCGGGCGCCCCGATCGGCCGCGACCCAGCACATCATCTTGGAGGAGGTGAAGTGCTTCGGCTCCCCCCGCACCTCCCAGATGCCCCGGTCAGGCTCGCGCCAGTGGCGCAGCGCCGACTCGACCAGGCGCTTCAGCATGGGCCAGATGCGCTCGTCCAGGTGATCCCGGGTCCTCGTGCGGATGTAGGCGGAGTCGAGGAGCGCGCCCCACACGTCGTGCTGCTGATGGCGGTACGCGTCGTTGCCGATGCGGACGGGCCGAGCGCCCTCGTAGCCGTTCAGGTGCCCGAGGATGTGCTCGTCGAGCCGGCGCTCGCCGTCCACGCCGTACATGACCTGCAGCTCCTCGTCGCCCTCGGTCACGTCGGCGATGAACCAGAAGAAGTCGTTCGCCTCCCAGTCGAACCCCAACGTGTAGAGCGCCCACAGGGCGAACGTCGAGTCGCGTATCCAGCTGTAGCGGTAGTCCCAGTTGCGCTCGCCACCCGGGGTCTCGGGGAGCGAGGTCGTGGCCGCCGCGAGCAGGGCCCCCGTCGGCGCGTAGCTGAGCCCCTTGAGCGTGAGGGCGCTGCGCTGGAGGTGGGTCCGCCAGCGGTGGTCGGGGAAGCGGCCGCGAGCGAGCCAGTGTTGCCAGTGGTGGGCGGTCCAGACCTGGCGCCGGTACGCCTCGTCGTAGGTCCGGGGCGGCTCGTGCTCGCTCCACGACAGCGCGCAGAAGCGGGTGTCGCCCTCCTTCATCAGCGTGCGGGCCACGGCCCGTGAGCCCTCGAAGCCGATACGCATGTCGGTGTTCAGCTCGAGCTGGAGGTCCACGCCGTCGGCGCGAGCCACGCCCGCGTAGTACCCGCGGTCGGTGTAGTCCCAGTGCGCGGGCACCCGGCCGTAGTCGAAGACCGGCTCGCAGTCGAGCACCACCTGCACCTCGCCGTTGACGCAGCGGACGGTCCGTAGCAGGACGTGGGCGGCGTCGTAGTCGGTGGGCGCCCGGCGGTGGGTGTGCGATCGGTCGTCGGGGTGGTGCCACGGGCCCATCAGCAGGACGTCACGCACGATGATCCAGCCGCTGCCGGACCCCCAGCTCGTCTCGATCACCATCGTCCCGGGCAGGTACCGCCGGGAGGCCGGCACCGCCACGTCCGCGGGGCCGAGGCGGAACCCGCCGGCGCTGCGGTCGAGGAGCGCGCCGAACACGCTGGGCGAGTCCGTGCGGGGGAGGCACAGCCACTCGACGTTGCCGCCCGGCGCGACCAGGGCGGTGACCTCGGTGTCGGACAGGAATCCGTAGTCGGCGATCGGTGGGAACGGCGAGGCCATCAGCGACGCGTCGACCGAGGGCTCGATCACGCGCCCAACTCTAGAGCGTTAGATGCGTGCGGTGAATGCCGCATAAGGGTCACGGCACGCATCGAGGGCGCCGTCTCGACCATCGTCATCGGCCATCCCGGCCCGCTCCTTGACCGCGTGCCGTCGAAACGGCGTTCTCCTCAATCCGAGGTCGCCCGCTGCCGAGAACTCGGTGGTCCACCGGAGACGAGGAGAGCCCCGATGACCTTCTCCCCCGCCCTCTCGGAGGGGGTCGAGCGCCGGCGCCGGCCGTCGGTCGCCGTCCTGGGCCCCGGGCGCCGGGGGTTCTGGGCCCGGCACGAGCGCCTGGTCCAGCGCGTCGCCACCGTCGCCCTGCTCTGGGGCGGGGCCTACTTCCTGTGGCGCATCGGGTGGAGCGGGCGGGGCGTCAATCCCGCGCTGTTCGCCGTCCTGCTGGTGGCCGAGCTGTTCGGCTGGCTCAGCCTCGTGCTCTACGCCTTCCTCGGCTGGCGAGGGCCGCGGGCAGGCCGACCGCCGCGCCGGGGCACGCCCACCGTCGACGTGTTCGTGTGCACGTACAACGAACCGGTCCACGTGCTCGAGGCCACTCTGGCGGGCTGCCGGGCGATCACGTACCCGCACACGACCTATCTCCTCGACGACGGGCGGCGAGCCGAGATGGCCGAGCTCGCGACCCGCATGGACGCGCAGTGGGTGACGCGGCCCGACAACCGCCACGCCAAGGCCGGCAACGTGAACCACGCGCTCGGCGTCACCGACGGGGAGCTCATCCTCACGCTCGACGCCGACCACGTCCCCCAGCCCGACATCCTCGACGCGACTCTCGGCTACTTCGACGACTCGCACGTGGCAATGGTGCAGACGCCGCACGATTTCTTCAACCGTGACTCCTTCCAGCACACGAGGAGCGAGCGCCACGAGCAGACGCTGTTCTACGAGGTGCTGGCCCCGGGCAAGGACCGCCACAACGCCATGTTCTGGTGTGGGTCCGCCACGATCATCCGCCGCGACGCTCTCGTCGCAGTGGGGGGGGTCCTCACGGACACCGTGGCGGAGGACTTCCACACCACGATCGCCATCCACGCGCGCGGCTGGCGCACCCACTTCCACGCCGAGACGCTCGTGCAGGGGCTGGCGCCCCACGACCTCGCCGGCTTCCTTCTCCAGCGCGAGCGTTGGGCGCGGGGCAACCTGGCCGTGTTCCGCACGCGGGAGAACCCGATCACGTGCCGCGGCCTGCGCCCGCTCCAACGGCTGAGCTACCTCGCGTCGCTCCTCCAGTACTTCAGCGGCCTCCAGCGGCTCGCCCTGCTCGGCCTCCTCAGCTGCACGCTCGTGACCGGACGGCTCCCGATGCGGGCGACCCCGCTCACGCTGCTCACGTTGTGGCTCCCGTGGGCGTTGCTGGCGTTCTGCGCCACCGTCGGGCTGGCCCGCGGCACACTCGGTCCCGCCGACTCCACCCACTACGGGCTGATGACCATGGGCATCAACGTGCGATCGGCACTGTCGTTGCTCGGCGCCAGGAAGGGGCGGTTCGAGGTCACGCCCAAGGAGGGCATCGACGAGGGCGGGCTCCAGGTCCTGCGGTTCCTCACGCTGCTCACCGCGACGGGCGCGGTGCTCCTGGGCGCCGAGGTGCTCCGCCTGCTCACGTGGGCCGGGGTGGCGGGGCTCCCGCCGCTGCACGGGCTGGCCCTCGCGGTGAGCCTGGTCCTGGGCGCATGGGAGCTGTTCTTCATCGGCCGCGTACTGGTGCCGCTCGTCCGGCGGCGCCAGCGGCGGGCCCACTACCGGTTCCCGGTGGAGATGCGGGGCAAGATCGTGAACACGGTGGTCCCGATCTCCGACCTCACGACGGCCGGGCTCGCGTTCGCCTCCCCGGTCGAGTGGCCCGTCTACACCCGGACGCGGCTCCTCACCCGGCTGCCCGACGCGACGGGCACCCTGCGCGACCTCACGCTCGACCTCGAGGTCCGGTCGAGCCGGTTCGTCGAAGAGGCGGAGTCGTGGCGAGTCGGTTGCCGGTTCGTGGGGCTCGACGTCCGCACGAGGGCGTGTCTGGTCGACTTCTGCTACGTCGTGCAGCCGACGCTTGCCCTCAACGGTTCCCTCCCGGCGCCCGCCGAGGTGGCGGAGACACTGACCGGGGAAGCCGCCCGCGAGTAGCCCGCCACCTACGTGGGCGGCGCCGCCGCCTCCCGGAAGCGGGTCGTGCGGTGGACGGGGTCGGGGTCGAGCTTGGGGATGACGTGCTCGCCGAAGAGGCGCAACGTCTCCAGGGCCGCCTCGTGAGGCATGTCGCACGGCAGCCCGAACACGAGCTGGTCGCACCCGACGCTCTCGTAGTGGCGAACCTGCTCGAGCACCTCGTCGGGGTCGCCGCAGAGCAGGTAGCCCTCGCTCGTGCGGAACTCGATGTCCTCGAGGGTGGGCTCGGGGAAGTGCTCGGGCCAGACGGGGACGCCCTCCACCTTCGGGAAGGTGTCGTGGTAGTAGAAGACGAGGCTCTGGAGGTAGGAGATCCCCATATCGCAGGCCACCTCCCTCGCCTTCTGCCTGTCCTCCAGGCACACGAGCCCGTTGGTGATCATCACGTTGTCGTTGACATACTCGCCCACCGGCTCGGCCTCGTGGACGTGGTCCTTGTAGGCCCGGATCACCGGCGCCATCTCGCGCACCGAGGCGACGTTGAAGCCGAGGGCGCCCAGACCGAGCCGGGCCGCCTTCTCGTAGGTAGGCGGGTTCCCGCACGCGACCCAGATCGGCGGGTGGGGCTGCTTCCACGGCTTGGGCAAGACGTTGCGGGTCGGCTTGTCGGGGTTCGGATAGGGCACCCGGAACGCGGTCCCGTCGTAGGTGTACTCGGTCTCCCGCCACATCCGGGTGAACTGGCGGATGACCTCGTCCCACACGGCCTTGGTGACGTCGGTGCTCGGGATGTCGAAGCCCGTCACCTCGCGGCTCCCCGCCCCCCGGCCGGTCCCGAACTCGAACCGGCCGTCGGAGAGGTGGTCGAGCATCGCCACCCGCTCGGCCACGCGCACGGGGTGGTTGACCTGGGGGTTGAGATTGAAGATCCCCGAGCCCAGGTGGATGCGCTCGGTGGCGCAGGCCAGGTAGCCGAGGAGCACCTCGCTGGCAGACAGGTGCGAGTACTCGCTCAGGAAGTGGTGCTCGGTCAGCCAGCAGTACTTCCAGCCGTACGCGTCGGCCGCCTTGGCGAGCTCGATCTCGTTCATGAGGGCGTTGTGCTCGGCCTCGGGCCCCTCGCGCTCCACCCGCCGGCGAGGGACGTGGGCCTGGATGAAGATCCCGAACTCCATGGGCGCTGCTCCTACGCGATGTTCATCCCCTGGTCGCGGAAGGCCGCGGTCAGGTCGGCGCCCGGATAGACCTCGATGTCGGCGACGTCGCGCCAGTACTCGATCATGGTGTGCATGTCGTCGTAGCTGTCGGTCTCGAAGATGAAGACGTCGGGGCTCTGGGTCCCGAGCGTCCCCCAGATGCCGACCGTCTTCAGCCCCGCCGGACGGCCGCCCTCGTTCCACCATTGCCGCGACTTCGCCTCCAGGTCGCCCTGGTCGACGGAGTCGAGCTTCGCCTCGACGAACGCGACATAGAGCATCGCCGTCCTCCCCACCACGTCAGCGGGCTGCTCGAGCGGGCCGAGCCTAACCGCCTCCCCGTGCGGCATCCTGGGGCTGCGCATGGAGACCTCAGCTGCCTACCTCGAGCACCTGACCGACGCCGACCTCGCGATCCTGACCGAGGGCGCCGGGCTCAGCGCCCTCACGCACGCGGACGCCGCCGCCCGGTTGCGCGCGCAACCGGAGCTGGTCCTGCGGTCGCTGAGCGCACCCGCCACCTTCGAGCGGACGTTCGGCGAGCACGATCGCGACGAGCTGCTCGTTCACGCGTCGCCGTTCCTGGTGTTCGCGGTGGCCGTCCACCGGGCGGTCGAGGAGCTGGGGCGGACGCCCTTCGTCGAGGAGCGGGTGGGGCCGCGCCTGCGGGTGCCGGTCTTCGACACGGGCACGCTGCGCGAGTTCACCGCCGACCCGACCCGGCGCCTGTTCGTCGTCGAGCACCTCGCGTCGTACACGCGGGTGACGAGCGGGCCCGTGTGGGTCCGCCGGGGCGCCCGCTGGCGGCGGCAGCGCTTCAGCGAGCTCGACCCGCACCGGCTGGCGGCGCTCGCGGCGGCGGTGCCCGAGGAGGAGCAGGCCGGCGT
>JBOGFI010000072.1:0-96302 GCA_050743365.1 Acidimicrobiia bacterium
CGATCGAGTCTTCCTCGGTGGCGGTGATGTCGACGCTCCACCGGGCGGGCTCGTACGGGACACCGATGCTCTTGAAGATGTCGTCGTAGAAGGCGTCTTCGCCGACCAGGAGTCGGTGCACGACGCCGAGGAACTCGCCGCTCTCCGCGCCCTGGATGATGCGGTGGTCGTAGGTGCTCGTGAGCGCGATCGTCTTGCTCACGCCCAATCTCGCCAGCGTGTGCGGGTCGGCGCCCTCGTACTCGGCCGGGAACCCGATCGCGCCCACGCCGACGATGAACCCCTGCCCGGGCATCAGCCGTGGGACCGAGTGCACGGTGCCGATCGTCCCCGGGTTCGTGACGGTGCCGGTGGTCCCGGCGAAGTCGTCGGGCGAGAGCTGGTTGGACCGGACCTTGGCGATCAGCTCTTCGTAGGCGGCGTGGAAGGCGGCGAAGTCGAGGCTGTCGGCCTCGCGGACGTTCGGGACGACCAGCGTGTGGGAGCCGTCGCTCTTCTTCACGTCGACGGCGAGCCCGAGGTTGACGTGCTCGTGGCGCACCATTACCGGGTGCCCGTCGGCGGTGCCGAACCCGGCGTTCATGGCCGGAACGCGTTCGAGGCCGCGCAGCACCGCGTAGGCGATGACGTGGGTGAAGCTGACCTTGGTGTCGCTGGTGCGCGCCAGATGGTTGTTGAGGATCTGGCGGTTGACCTCGAGCAGCTTGGCGGGGACGGTGCGCACGGAGGTGGCCGTGGGCACGGCCAGGCTGGCCTCCATGTTCTCGACGATCCGGGCCGACGCCCCCCGCAGTGGGCTCGTCTCCTCGCCCTCGAGCACGAGCGGCGGCGGAAGCGGGACCACCTTGTCTCGCTCGCTCGTTGCGGGCGGGGGGATGGCCTCCTTGTCTCGCACGCTCGTTGCGGGCGGCGCGTCGACTATCGGGGAGGCGGGCGGGCGGGTGGCCGACGCGTCAACTGTGCTCCCGAAGAAGGTCCGCCAGCTGACGTCGACCGACGCGGGGTTGTCGAGCCAGCGGCGGTGCATGTCCTCGAAGAACCCGGAGTTGGGACCGAGCTCCTCGAAGGCCCGCTGATCCGCCATGGTGACGACCTCCTCGCTCTTCGCTCTTCGGCCCGCCCCCGCCGGCGGGTGGGCTCAGTTCCGCAGCAGCTCGGCCACCTGGAAGGCAAGGTCGAGCGACTGCCGGGCGTTCAGCCGAGGATCGCACATCGTCTCGTAGCGGTGCTCGAGATGCTCGTCGAGCACCTCCTCGGTGCCGCCCAGGCACTCGGTGACGTTCTCGCCCGTGAGCTCCACGTGCACGCCGCCCGGCCAGGCGCCGGCGGTCCCGCACGCGGCGAAGAAGCCGCGCAGCTCGCGCATGACGTCGTCGAAGCGCCTCGTCTTGTAACCGCTCGCGTGCACGAATGTGTTCCCGTGCATGGGATCGCACGTCCACACGACCGGATGGCCCGCCATCGTCACCGCTCGCAGCAGCGCAGGCAGGGATTCGGCCACCCGGTCGGCGCCCATGCGGCTGACCAACATGAGCCGCCCCGGCCGGCGACCGGGGTTGAGGCGCTCGCACAGGGCGAGCACCTCGTCGGGGGTGGCCGTCGGGCCAAGCTTCACCCCCACCGGGTTCTGCACCCCCGACAGGAACTCCACGTGCGCACCGTTGGGCTGGCGTGTGCGCTCCCCCACCCACAGCAGGTGCGCGGAGCAGTCGTACCAGTCGCCGGTGAGGCTGTCGCGCCGGGTGAGCGCCTCCTCGTAGCCGAGGAGCACCGCATCGTGCGACGTGTAGAAGTCGACCTGATGGAGCTGGAGCTCGGCCTCGAGGTCGATGCCGCACGCGGCCATGAAGCGCAGCGCCCGTTCGATCTCCTGCGCCAGCGCCTCGTAGCGGCGGCCTTCCCGGCTGGTCGCCACGTACTCCAGGTTCCAGGCGTGTACCTGCTTGAGGTCGGCGTACCCGCCCTTGGTGAACGCACGCAGGAGGTTCAAGGTGGCAGCCGACTGGTGGTAGCCGCGCAGGATGCGGGCGGGGTCGGGGCGGCGGGAGTCGGCGTCGTAGGCGAAGTCGTTGACCATGTCACCCCGGAACGAGGGGAGCTCGGCGCCGCCCCGCTGCTCGGTGGCGGAGGACCGGGGCTTCACGAACTGGCCGGCGATGCGCCCGATCTTCACCGTGGGGAAGCCGGTGCTGTACGTGAGCACCACCGCCATCTGGAGGATGACCTTGAGCTTGTCGCGTATGGCGTCGGCCGAGAACGCCTCGAACGACTCGGCGCAGTCGCCCGCCTGCAACAGGAACCCCCTGCCATCGGCGACCGCGGCCAGCGACTCGGTGAGCTGGCGGGCCTCGCCCGCGAACACCAGCGGCGGGAGCCGGCGCAGCTCGGCGAGCGCGGCATCCAGCGCGGCGGGGTCGGGCCAGTCGGGCTGCTGGTCTGCCGGCCGCGCCCGCCAGCCGTCCGGCGACCACTCGCCGCCGAACATGGTCGGCGCGGGCGGCACGTGCAGGGGATCGCTCATCAGAGGTAGCCGGTCGACGGCTTGACGCCACCTTCGCCAGGGGGACCCGGCGGCCCGGGCGGGATCGCGCGGCGCCGCATCTCCTCGAGCTGGCCCTGGGCCATCGCCTGCTGGGTGAAGAGGGTCGCCTGGATGCCGTGGAACAGGCCCTCGAGCCAGCCGACGAGCTGGGCCTGAGCCAGGCGCAGCTCCGACTCGGTCGGCGTCTCGGACGAGAACGGCAGCACGACCTCGGCCAGCTCGTCGTGCAGCTCGGGCGACATGACGTCTTCGAGCTCGCGCAGGGACTTCTGGTGGATCTCCCGCAACGCCTTGCGCCCGGCGTCGTCGATCGGGGCTCGGCGCACCTCGTCGAGCATCGACCGGACCATGGAGGCGATGCGAATGAGTTTGGTGGGGTGGGTGACCTGCTCGGCGGCGGCAGCGTCGCCGCCGGGCCCGGCCTGGGCTTCGTCGACGACCTCGGGCTGCACCCGGTCGCGTTCGGGTGTCGCGTCGCTGGTGCTCATCGCGCCGCCAGGATAGAAGCTGGACTCCCGCCCCGATCCATCGCTTACGACGGCCCGGGCAGGCTCCCCTCCCGGACGCCCGGTGGCACCTTGCCCCGGGCACCCTCGGTGCGTGGTCCGGGCACCTGGTGGAACTCGTAGGGCTCCGGCTCGCGGCCGGGCTGGCAGACCCAGCACTCGCCCGTCCGCCCGGTGGTGACGATGCGCAGCACCGCCTCGGCGATCTGCGACGCCGGCATGAGGGGGAAGCGCGCCTCCGCCAGCAGGCGCCTGGCGTCGTCGCCGACGATGGCGGTGTCGGTCATCCCCGGGTTCACGGTGTTGGCGGTGATGCCCTTGGGCGCCAGGGTCGGGGCGATGCTGCGGATGAGCCCGACCACCGCGTGCTTCGTGAGGTCGTAGACGGGATCGGGCGGGAACGGGATGAGACCGGCCAGTGACGACGTGGCCACGATCGCGCCCCCGCCCCGCCGCTCCATGGCGCGGATCGCGGCGCGGGCGCCGTAGACGACACCGTCGACGTTGACCCGCATGATGCGGCGGTACACGTCGTCGGGGAGGGTGGACAGGTCGGCATGGCCGATGGCGATGCCGGCATTCAGGAAGGCGATGTCGACGCCGCCCAGCTCGCGCTCGCAGGTGCTGAACGCCTCGTCGACCTGGGCCGGCTCACCCATGTCGGCCTGCACAAAGATGCCGCCGAGCTCCTTTGCGGCTGCGCGGCCGTCGTCGTCGGTGAGGTCGACCACGCACACGCGCGCGCCCTCGGCGGCCAGGCGCTCGGCGGTGGCCCTGCCGATCCCCGACGCCGCGCCGGTGACGAGCGCGACCTTGCCGTCGAGTTGGCCCATCGTCTCCTCCTCGGTGCCGGGCAGAGGCTACGTGGGCTGGTGGCTGCGCGTCAGCGGGCGAGCAAGTCGTCGAGCGCCGACGTGGCCGGATCGACCCAGTACAGGTCCGGTACGGCGCCGAAGGCGCGATCCGCGGCGAGCGCCTCGACCCGTTCGCTCAGGGCCACCGGCACGGGGCCCTCACCAGCGCACGCGATCGTGAGCCTCGTCCAGCTCCTTCCGCAGGTCGGCGGGATCGTCGCGGACGGGCATCGGCTCGGCTGCCAGCAGCGCGTCGATGGCCGCACGGCGGCGTTCGAGGTCCGAAGGCAGGCTCCGGTCGATCGCCTCCCGGATGACAGTAGCGACCGATACCTTCCGGCGCTCGGCTTCGGCGGCGACCCGGCGGTAGCGCTCCTCGTCGAGGAGAATTTGCAGTCGGCGCCTATACACACGCGTACAGTAGCGTGCGCGTGGCGTCGGTAGACCATGGTTGTGGACCATGGTACGATCATCTCCGTGGAAACCATCGCCATCTCGAAGTTCAAGGCAACTTGCCTCGCCGTTCTCGAGCAGGTCCGCAGCACTGGCCGGCCCGTGCTCGTCACTCGCCATGGCGAGCCCGTCGCCGAGATCGTGCCGCCCTCGCATCCGGCCACGGCCTCGCAGTGGCTGGGCGCGGCCAGGGGCACCGCTCGCATCGTGGGCGACATCGTCGGCCCAGTCGCCGACGACAGAGAGTGGGAGGCGCTCCAGGGTTGAGGCTCCTGCTCGACACGCACATCTGGCTCTGGAGCCTGCTCGAACCGGAGCGGCTGGCCGGTCCGGTCAGCAGACGGCTCGAGGACCCGGCGAACGAGCTCTGGCTGTCGCCGATCAGCGTTTGGGAGGCACTGCTCCTCGCCGAAAGAGGCCGCGTCGAGTTCGACCGCGAGCCCTCGGTGTGGCTCGACGCCGAGCTCCGAAAGGTCCCGCTCCGGGACGCGCCGCTCAACCGTGAGGTTGCCCTTCGGAGCCGTACCGTCGACCTGCCGCACCAGGACCCGGCCGACCGATTCCTCGTCGCGACCGCGGCGGTCTACGACCTCACGCTGGTGACGGCCGACGAGCGGCTCCTCGGCGCATCCGGTTACCGGGTGCTCGCCAACCGCTGAACGACGACCGTCGAGGGGTGTCGGCCCTCGTCGGATTCCATCTGGGCTGGCCCCTTTCCCCGAATACCCCCCGCTAGTACTTTTCCGCCGACATCCGGGCCGGAGAACGGACCGAACCACGGGGGGCACGCCCATGACCGTCACGCCGCCGCGCCAGAAGGTCGACCGCGACGAGGTCTTCCTCGAGTACACGAAGAGCATCTGCCCGGTGTGCAAGACCGTCATCGACGGCGAGGTCAACGTCAAGGACAACCGCGTGTTCCTGCGTAAGCGCTGCGCCGATCACGGGCAATTCGAGGCGTTGCTCTACTCCGACGCCGAGATGTACTTCGACTCCCTGCGCTTCAACAAGCCCGGCACCATCCCGCTCGAGACCCAGACCGAGATCAAGGACGGCTGCCCCCTCGACTGCGGACTCTGTCCCGAGCACAAGCAGCATGCCTGCCTCGGGATCATCGAGGTGAACACCAACTGCAACCTCGACTGCCCCATCTGCTTCGCCGACTCAGGCCACCAGCCCGACGGCTTCAGCCTCACGACGGAGCAGGTCGAAGTGGGCCTCGACGCGTTCGTGCGCTCCGAGGGCGAGCCCGAGGTCGTTATGTTCTCGGGCGGGGAACCGACGATCCACCCCCAGATCCTCGACTTCATGCGCATGGCCGACGACAAGGGCGTGAAGATCGTCAACCTCAACACCAACGGCATCCGCCTGGCCCACGACCGCAAGTTCATGGCCGACCTCGCCGGGCTGCCCAAGAAGCCCAACATCTACATGCAGTTCGACGGCTTCGCCGAGCGCACCCACACCGAGATCCGGGGCCGGGACCTTCGCAAGGCCAAGGAGAAGGCCCTCGGCCACTGCGCCGAGTTCGGCCTCAACGTCACCCTGGTCGCGGCGATCGAGCGCGACCTCAACCAGCACGAGCTCGGCGACATCGTGCGCTTCGGCATCAGGCACCCGGCGGTGCGCTCGGTGGCGTTCCAGCCCGTCACCCACTCGGGCCGCCACGTCGAGTTCGACCCGATGAACCGCCTCACCAACGCCGACATCGTCCACGGCCTCGCCGACCAGTGCCCGGAGTGGTTCCGGGTCTCCGACTTCTTCCCGGTACCGTGCTGCTTCCCGACCTGTCGCAGCATCACCTACTGCCTGGTCGACGGCGACAACGTCGTGCCGATCCCGCGGCTGGTCGAGATCGAGGACTACCTCGACTACGTCAGCAACCGGGTGATGCCCGACATGTCGGTTCGGGGGGCGCTCGAGAAGCTGTGGAGCGCGTCGGCGGTGCCCGGCACCGAGGCGACGGCGTCGCAGCTCGAGTGCGCGACCTGCGGCATCGACCTGCCCGAGGCGCTCAAGGAGCTGACCGACAAGGCGTTCATGATCGTGATCCAGGACTTCCAGGACCCGTACACCCTGAACGTGAAGCAGCTCATGAAGTGTTGCGTGGAGGAGATCACGCCTGACGGGCGGCTCATCCCGTTCTGCGCCTACAACTCGGTGGGGTACCGGGAGGAGATCCGCGAGCAGCTGTCGGGGGTGAGCGTGCCGACGATCGTGCCCAACTCGAACGAGCTCCAGCCGGTGCTGCTCACCACCAAGTACGGCTCGAAGACCCACGGGAACGGGGAGGACGGAAATGGTCACCGTCCACCCGATGCCACCAACGTCGGGAAGGGCCTGCGATGAGTACGAGCGAGGTGCTGCCCAGCGCCGCGGAGGGGGCGTCAGCCGACGAAGTCAAACTCTGCTGCGCGCGGGCCTACCAGCAGGACGCCGTCGCCCTGATCCTGGGTGAGAGCTACCACCCCGGCGGCCTCGACCTCACCCGCCGCCTCGCGCGCTCGCTCGAGCTGCGGCCGGGCCAGCGGGTCCTCGACGTCGCCAGCGGGCCGGGCGCGACTGCGTTCCTGCTGGCGTCGGAGTTCGGCGTCGAGGTCGACGGCGTCGACCTCGGCCCCGAGACCATCGCCAAGGCCAACGCCACCGCGGCCGCCGAGGGCGTAGCGGACCGCGTGCGCTTCCACCTCGGCGACGCCGAGCGACTCCCGCTCCCCGACGAGTCGGTCGACGCCGTCGTGTGCGAGTGCGCCTTCTGCACCTTCCCCGACAAGGCGACGGCCGCCGCCGAGATGGCGCGGGTGCTGCGCCCGGGCGGCAAGGTCGGCATCACCGACGTCGCCCTGGACCCGACCTGGCTCCACAAGGAGCTCCAGAGCCTCGCCGGCTGGGTCGCGTGTCTGGCCGACGCCCGGCCCGTCGGCGAGTACGTCGAGCTGCTGGGCGGCGCGGGCCTGGAGACGACCCACACCGAGTCGCACGACGGCGCGCTGGCGCGCATGATCGAGCAGATCGACGCCCGCCTGCGCGCGTTCCGGATTGCCAAGCTGCCCGCGCTCGCGAATCTTGACTTCGACGCCGCCGACGAGCGGGTCGCCCTCGCGGCCGAGGCGGTACGCGACGGTATCGCCGGCTACTCGCTCCTGGTGGCCGAGAAGACGTAGCTGCGCGTGGACGCGACCACCGTCGCCATCCTCGTGCTCATGGTGGCCCTGGCTGCCGCGAACGGGGCCAACGACGTCCCCAAGGGCGTCGCCACGCTCGCCGGCGCCGGAGTGGCGCGCTACCGGACCGCGGTGGCGTGGGGAACCGTTACCACGCTGGTCGGCTCGCTGCTCTCGCTCGGCTTCGCCGACCGGCTGACGAAGCTCTTCTCGAAGGGGATCGTGAACGAGTCTCCCACGCCCGCGTTCACGCTCGCGGTGCTCGTGGGCGCAGGCGCGTGGATGGCGTTCGCCACCGTCACCCGTCTCCCGGTGTCGACGACGCAATCCATCGTCGGCGCGCTCGTCGGCGCCGGTCTCGTGCTCGGCTCCGGCGTCGTGAACTGGGGCGCCCTGCCCGAGAAGATCGTGCTCCCGTCGCTGCTGGCCATCGGCGTCGCGTACGGCATCTCGTTCCTGCTCAACCTCGTCCGTTTCCGGGCACCCGAGTGCGTCTGCGCCCGGGCCGAGTGGCCGACGCCGGTGCTGGCAGGCGCGGAGGCCGGCGCGATCGCCGTTCCCCGTCTGCACGTCGAGACGGGCACCGTCGCCGGCTGCCGGGTCCACGACCCCCCGAAGCGTGTCGCGCTGACCGTGGACGGCCTGCACTGGCTCTCGAGCGGCGCCGCCAGCCTCGCCCGCGGCCTCAATGACACGCCCAAGATCGTGGCGGTGGGGGCGTTCGCGCTCGTGCCGGCGGGCATGGGATCGCGGTCTGTGCTGGCGTTCGTCGCCGCCGGCATGGCCGTCGGGTCGCTGCTCTTCGGGACCCGGGTCGCCCGCCGCCTCGGCGACGACGTGGTGCGCATGGACCACGTCGAGGGCGCCAAGGCCAACCTCACGACCGCCGTGCTCGTCGGCCTCGCCGCCAACCGGGGACTGCCGCTCTCGACCACCCAGGTCTCGGCCAGCGCAATCGCCGGCGCCTCGGGTGTGCACCCTTCGCGGCTGCATGCCCGCACGGTGCGCGACTTCCTGCTCGCCTGGATCGTCACGCCCGCCACCGCCGGGCTGGTGGCGGCGGCGGTATTTGCGATCGCCCGGTAGCACCGCGATCGCAAAGTTTGCTTCAACGCCCCCCTTCACTCACCCACTACTCCTCCTGGAGCACGGAGAGGACGTTGCCCGCCGGGTCGGTCAACCACGCGATCGGCGGGCCGCCCTCGCCGCGTTGGATCCCCTTCTCGTCCTGCTCGAAGCCGTCGTACCTCTCTAAGCGCACGCCTCGCTCCGTCAACTCGTCGACGGCGCGGTCGATGTCGTCCACAGGGAAGTTGAGGATGGTGAACGACGCCGGCGCGTGGTCCGACTTCGGGTAGACGAGGATGTCCCGGTCGCCTGCGATGTGCAGCGTGAGCAGGCCGTGCTCCTCGGACACCTTCAGCCCCAGCGTCCCGCTGTAGAACTCCTTGGCCGCGCGTACGTCGTCCACCGAGAAGCCACTGAATGCTCTTGTCGTGCCGAACATGCTCGGCTCCTACGCCTTCTCCATTGCCGCGCGGTGCTCGTCGCTGAGCTGGATGATCTGGACGTAGTTCCCGTCCGGATCGGTCGCAGTGGCGAACAGGCTGCCGTCGCGGTCTTCGAGCTCCGCTAGCCACTCCGCGCCCATGTCGTCGAGGCGCGCGGCGATGGTGCGGGCGTCGGTCACGTCGAAGTTGAGGATCACCCGGCCGCGCTCGGGGTTTTCGTCCGAGACGTCTGTGCGACTGTCGATCAGGACATGGAATCCGCCGAACGTGAGCACCCGGTAGCCGTCCACCTTCGTGTCTTCCTCGGGCTCCAGCGCAGCGGCGTACCAGGCGTGGAGCCGCTCGGGGTCGGTGCTGGCGAGCAGGATGCTGTTCAGGCTGGGTCGCTTCATCATCTCCTCCTGCACCCCGGGTGGGGCGTCTCCGACTGACCGGTCACCGGTACAGACCAGGCGGCGGACGCAAACTCATCGGCCCGACCGGCGGGTTTCTTCTCACCAGGACGGGTGGGTGTTGCCAGTCTTGCCCTGAGATGCGAACGTGTGTTCGTGTCGAGCGAGCCGACGATCCTGCATGCCGACCTCGACGCGTTCTTCGCGTCGGTTGAGCAGCGAGATGATCCTCGCTTGCGCGGCCGACCTGTGATCGTCGGGGCGGGGGTCGTGCTCGCGGCCAGTTACGAGGCCAAGGCGTACGGCGTCCGCAGCGCGATGGGCGGAGCGCGGGCCCGCCAGCTGTGCCCGCGGGCGATTGTGGTCGAGCCCCGGGTGTCGGCCTACTCCGAGGCGAGCAAAGCGGTGTTCGAGGTGTTCGAAGACACGACACCGCTGGTCGAGGGGCTGTCGATCGACGAGGCGTTCCTCGACGTCGGCGGGCTGGGGCGGGTCTCGGGCACGCCCTCCGAGATCGCCGTGCGATTGCGGAGCGAAGTCCGCGAGCGGGTCGGTCTGCCCATCACGGTCGGCGTGGCCAGGACCAAGTTCCTCGCCAAGGTGGCGAGCGGAGTGGCCAAGCCGGATGGTCTGCTCGTGGTGCCGCCTGATGGCGAGCTGGCCTTCCTTCACCCGCTCCCGGTCGAACGACTCTGGGGCGTCGGGCCGGTGACCGCCGACAAGCTCCGGTCCCTGGGAATCAGAACCGTCGGTGAGGTCGCCCAGCTCGCCGAGGCGGCGCTGGTGTCGATGCTCGGTCGGGCGTCGGGCCGCCACCTCCACGCCCTCGCCCACAACCAGGACCCCCGGCCGGTGCAGGCGGGTCGCCGTCGGCGCTCGATCGGGTCGCAGCGCGCGCTCGGCCGTTCGCCGAGATCACCCGATACCGTCGACGCCGCGGTCGTCGCCCTGGTCGACCGCGTCACCCGCCGGATGCGAGCCGCGGGGCGGGTGGGCCGCACCGTCGTGCTCCGGTTGCGCTTCGACGACTACTCGCGAGCGACTCGATCGCACACGCTGTCCCAGGCCACCGCCGAGACCCACACGATCCTCGCTACGGCGAGGGAGCTGCTGGCGACGGGCATGCCGATGATCGAGCGGCAGGGCCTCACGCTCATCGGTGTTGCGGTCGGCAACCTCGACGACGACGACGCCGTTCAGCTCGCGCTGCCGTTCGATCGTCACAGTGGTGGTGCCCTCGACGCCGCACTCGACGACGTGCGTGACCGGTTCGGATCGGCCGCCGTCACCCGGGCCGTGCTGCTCGGTCGCGACCAAGGCTTGTCGGTGCCGCTGCTCCCCGACTGAGGAGGCCTTCGGCGACGTCAATCCAGTCAGCTAACTCCACCGAACCCAGGGCAGGGCAGAGTCTCTGGCGAACCTGGGGCGGTTCAGGCCTCCCGCGGTTGCTTTACCGCACGTGTACTGACACGTCGTGGATGAGCGTGATCACCAGCCCGGCGCTCAGTACGAGGGAACCTCTGAGGCGCGTGGTCAGGGTTGCACCGCCTCTTCGAGCTTCGCGGAGCGCGTCGTCGAGTTGGCGCAGTCCGGTCTGCGGCTGGTTGGAACCCCCGGTGCCAGAAGCCGCGGTGGTAGGGGCGCTCGTCTCGGGGGCGGGCGCCGAGCCCGAGTCGTCCCGTCTGGCAAGCGTGACGGCCGCCGCGGCGACGAGGAACACCCCCACCGCCCCAGCGAGCCACACCCTGTCGAAGCGGCGCGGTGGTGCCGGCGGCCGGGCGAGGGGCCGGGTTCCTCCGAGCGTGGGCGAAACCGTCGCCGCCACGGTGGTCTCGGCCTCGGCACGACGGCCTCGGGCCATCGTGGACAACCGAGTCGGCGTACCCAGCACGCGGGGGAGCGGTAGCCTCAAGGTGTGGCGCTGGTTCTCGTCGTCGACGACGAGCCCGACGTCCTGGAGCTGATCCGGGTCAACCTCCCGGTCGCCGGGCACCGGGTCATCCTCGCGAGCGACGGAGCCGAGGCGCTCGAGGCGGTCCGGCGCGAGGCACCGGACGCGATCTTCCTCGATGTGATGATGCCCGGCGTCGACGGCTGGGACGTGCTCGAAACACTCAAGACGCGATCGGGGCAGGACCTGTCTTCTATCCCCGTGTTCATGGTGACGGCCCGCACCGAGCCCGAACACCACCTCCGTGGCGGGATCGAAGGGGCCTTGCGCTACATCACCAAACCGTTCGATCCCGAGAAGCTGGTCGAGGAGCTCGAAGTCGCCCTCGCGCCGTCCGCGCCTCCCGAGCCCGAGCAGCGACAAGCGGTGCAGAAGGCCTCCCTCGAGGAGCTCGCCCGGCGCGATCGGATGGGCGGCTCGATAACCCGGCGGCTGCCCGACCGCTGATGCGTGTGCCCGGGTAGTTCTTGCGGCGGCACGGTAATCCCGTGCCAGGGCGAACTGGGATCCTTCCCCACCCTCCGAAGCACTCCCGCCTGCTTGAAGAGTCGTGGTCGGCTGAACGATCTCCCGCTGGGGAAGGCTCGGCTTGTCGGCTGGCTGCCCTTGACGCGATGGACCGCCCGGCACGGTGGGACGTGGATGGGAACAGCGGTGGAGTCGGAGGAGGACGAGCCCTGGTGATGGCGATTGTGAACCACGTGAAGAAGACGGTCATGGGAAGGCCAGGAGAGGTGGAGGTGGGGAAGACGTTGCTAGATCAACTGCCCCCGCCGCAGGTTGCGGCTGACGCGACGCTCGATGGCACCGAAGTGCGGGACGTCAGTGAGATGCTCGCGTAGTTCCTCGTCCCAGCGCTCTGCGTATTCGGCGATGCGTTCTCTATACCGCCTCTTGAAGATCTCCGGATCGATGCCACGGTGTCTGGCCTTTGCCTCGAAACGGGCGGCGGCGTGATGCGGATCAACGGCCAGCTCCTCGAACACGACGTCAAGATCCAAGAGATCGCGACACTGCAGTCGCTGAATCACGCAACGCAGCTTCTCGCCGCCAATCTCTGTTTCGGAGTACACCCTAAGTGTGCCGCTCGACTCGACATCGTCCCAACGAGAACGTATCTCCACTCGTTGCGTGTCGATGACGAGCTCATCCGTCGCGACGTCGAGTTTGATACCACGCTCTCGTCCGAGTGGGCCGACGAAGCGAATGCGCGGCGGATCTCTCTCGTCGAGGCCCAACATCTCGAAGCTACCGGCTGCACGTCCGTCTTCGAGCGCGCGGGCAACGACGACCATCGCTTCATCGCGGGTTAGGTCAACGACCGAGAAATCAAGGTCGGCTGAGTAGCGGCATTCGTCCAGATAGCAGTACCGCAGCGCCGTTCCGCCCTTGAACACGAGGCCGTCGTGGCCGACCCGTGTCAGAGCGGCCAGTACGTGCGCGAGGACGTAGTCACGCTCCACGGTCTGTGCGGGGACGCGTTTGTCATCGGCCAGTCTGGTGATCCGAGCGGCCGTGATCAATGTTCAATCACGTTCTCTAGTTCGTGAGGCTCGTAGTTCCAGCGGACCCACCAGCGAGTGTCACGCCATCTGGTTGTCTCCGGCCCTTGCGGCTCAAGTTCGATGTCAGCACTAGGAGGAGCCAGCGGGATGAGCTGCGATGACAGACCTTCGATCTCAAGCCGGTCAACAATCGAGCCAATGCGTCGAAGTGGCGCTCCCCAGGTCAACTCGTCTGCGAGCTGAGTCAGACGAATGGGATCGATCTTTGAAGATGCTGTATCCAGCGCTTCGGCGAGCACTCCGATACCGCCGACGAGGCGGGGGCGCGCAGCTGCATCGAGAAGTGCTCGCTCGAGCGTTGAGATCCAGGAGGGCCCATCGCGTTGCGCGCCCTTGTGGATCTTGCGCGGCGCCTCGATGATTGTGCGCAACGGGCGCCCAGAGATTGAGCTCTTCCGCACCTGTCGAATAACAGCGACTTGAACCGTTCGAGCGGGATGCACGAGCAAGCCAAGTTCATCCAGCGCGCTTCGATAGCCAATCCGATGAGTGATGCCGGGGACGGCAGCAGCGACGGCAACTGCAAGGCGTTCGGATGCCGACGTTGTTCCGAGCACGCCAAGGCCGCGGATCGCGTAGCTCCCTGGGCGGACACGCTCAAGCAGCCCAGCGTCAGCCAGCCGGCGAAGGAGGTTTGAAGCAGCTTGCGGCGAGATCTCCAGCCGGGACCGAACATCCTCGGCTCTAATGGTCGACGCCCCCTCCGCGAGCATCTCGTCGATGAGTGCGAGTCCACGATCTTGTGTCATATCAGCGCTCATTCATGAAATCCGTGAAGTACCGCTATCGTAACACCAACACCTCAGTAGGTCGATAGCAATACTTCACGCATACCATGAACTACTGCTATGAAGGACAGACGCTTTCCTAACTCAACCGGAGGGCCGTTGACAGGAGCCCGCGGCGAGCCCCGGGAGCACGTCGAGTGACCCTCGGTCGGAGGGCTCATCTGCTCGGTGTCGCCCCGGCGCATCCCGTTGTCTGGAGTCGAGGTACGACTGGTTATGGGTCACGGGAGAGCAGGTGATCCGTGGAGCGGCTGCGCTGCCGCCGCCGTTGAGCTTCTTGCGCCTCGAGTGCGATGGTGATCCTCTCGGGTGTTGAGGGCATCCCGAGGTGGAAGCCTTGGACGTAGTCGCAGCGCATGGCTTTCAACAGCTCGAGCTGTTCTGGTGTCTCGACGCCCTCTGCGACTGCTGTGAGGTCGAGCGTGTGGGCCAGCAGGACGACGGTGCCGACAATGGCCTGTCCCTGCTCGTTTTCGGTCATTCGGGCCGTGAAGGAGCGATCAAGTTTGATCGTGTGGACCGGGAAGACGTTGACGTACGAGAGCGAGGACTGGCCGGTGCCGAAGTCGTCGATTGCGAGCCGCACGCCGCGTTCGCGAAGCACCGTGAGCTGACGAAGGCACACCTCCATGTCTTCGATGACGGCCGTTTCAGTGACTTCGAAGGCCAGGCGTTCCGGGTCGATGCCGTGACTGTTGATCGCCGTGTCGACGCGGGCCAAGAGTTGGGGATCGGTGAGTTCACGAGCTGACAGGTTCATGGATACGGTGAAGCGATGGTCGAGTGACAGCTTGCTCCACTGCGAGATGCGTCGACAGACCTCGTGGAGCACGAACTCGCCGAGCTCGACGACCACGCCGGTTGCTTCAGCTGCGGGGATGAAGTCGCTGGGCAGGATCAACCCACGCTTGGGGTGGTGCCATCGGATGAGTGCTTCGGCTCCAACAACGCGGTGGCGCCGGCCGACGACGTCAAAGATCGGCTGGTAGTGCACTTCGAGTTCATGGTGGACGAGTGCCTGGCGCAAGGACCGGTCGAGTCGGGCGGACCGTAGGGCGGAGAGCCGTAGGGCACGCGGCTGGTTGATGAGCAGCGCGAGCACTTGGCCGATACCGACGAAGAACCCCGTGCGCATACCCCAGTCGCTGAACACCTGGGACGTGCCCTCCGTGACGTCGAGGGGCAACAGCGGTCCCGCGAGGACACCCGAGGCCATCGACGTGACGAGGGTGCCCACCCACCCGAAGCGCAGCGCCGCCACGATGATCAGGATGTAGAACCAGTGCGGCGGCACCGGCCCGGCACCGCCGAGCATGTAGGCGGTCGCCCACGAGGCTGCGAGCAGCCCGACAATCACAACGGTCGCGACGCCGGCGGGTAGCTCCGCCGACACGCCCGCGATCTCAGCTGCCGTTCGCTGGCGCCAATGCGCAACCGGTGACGGCAGGTCGGCCATCGTGCCCCCTCGTCGAAGAGCCTTGGGGGCTCTCGGGGGGAGATAGCGTCCCGATTTCGCGGAGCCTTGAGGGACCCTCCCACTCCCCGGCTCCGCACCGGAACCGCTGATCTCCTTCAGCGGGTGCTGACCGGCTCCGGGGCCCGCCACTCGATTCGTTCGGGCGGGCGCGACTTGGGATTGGGCTTGGTCGCGCGTCGCCCCTTGCCGGGGCGACGGCGGGCAGGGGGCTTGCGGGCGCGCCGGCGGCGGCGCAGGCGCCGCCATATATAGACGACGAGCCCGAGGAGCAGGAGGCCCAGCGCGACCACCCATAGCGGGTGGATCACGATGACCCGCTTCGTGATGAGAATCTCGTTCGATGTCGCACCATTGGTGCCCGAGGGGTAGGAGACCCTGACCGGCACGTTCACGATGCCGATGCCCCACCTCGGCGACGCGCTGATGGGGACCGCTCGCTCCTTGCCGGCGGGGAGATAGAGCTTGGGATCGATGCGGTCCTGGTCGACCACGCCCCAGGGTGAGATCCGCTTGGTGATGTCACCCCAGAACTGCAGCGAGGAGCGCCCGATGTTCCGTACGTCGATCTCCCCGCTGGCCTGGCTGCCGAGCACGAACGTCGGGAGGTCGAGGTCGGCCTCGAGTCGCCAATCGCGCTTGCCCGGTACGTCGATCGTGAGGAACGAGCCGATCTCGTTGATGACGCGTACCCGGCCGGGAGCGCTCACCACCGGGGTGACGAGGAAGCCGACCAGATAGACATCGGGGGCGGCGTTGTCGGGAACGCTCAGCTCGACGTCGTACTCCTGGTAGCCCTCGGCGGGAATCACCTGCACACCGCTGGGGAGCTTCACCCGTTGTTCCCACACCGGGTCGGGATGGTCGAGGATCCTGACGGCTCCGTCGTCGCCGAGCGAGATCGCCCGCTGGTGGAACTCCACCGAGAGCTCCGCCTTTCCCCGGTTCGAGACCCGCACGAGCTGGGTGGCTGTCTCGCCCCGATTGACGATCACCGGGTCGGGCGGCACGCCCACGCTCAGGTCGCTGCCGGGCGCGGGAGGCTGCTCCTGGTCTCCGTCACCGCCGGCCGCCGCACCGGCGGGTCCGGCGACCGCGGCGGCGACCGCGATGAGCGCAGCGACGAGCCGCAGCCTCATGGTGGCGCCTCCCATTCCCGGGAACTTCCTCGTCGCTTCATCGTCATGCGGCGTGCCGATCTTGACTGGACCCGAGGCACGAAGGACGAGGGCACCCGCCAGGTTCCCCCGGCGGGTGCCCTCGCCCGCTGATCTCGACCCGCTCGCGAGCCGCGACCAGAGCCCTAGTAGGTCGGTGTGGCGGTGTAGACGACGGTATCGGTGTAGGTGCCGGCGTCCTGGCCGTAGTCGATTTTCACCTTGTTCGTCACGGTGACGGTGTCGGCGGTCGCGCCGGTGGGTCCGGTGCGGCTGGCGATCGTCTCACCGGCCGAGGTGTATCCGGCGTACTTGCTCGAGCCCATGCTGGCGGGCAGCGTCGCCCCCGTGACGGCGAGCTCGTAGCCGAACACGTTCACCTCGGTGTCGAAGAGGTTGGCTCCCGTCTGCCCGTTGCTGGTGAACCGGGCGATGGTGTCAGTGCCCGACAGAAGCCCGGCGGCGTTGTCCTTGGCCGTGAGCGTGTAGCCGCCGGTCGCGTTGGTCAGCACCGAGAGGGCCACGGCCTTCGATGCGGTGCTCAGGGCCGCGTTGCCCGGGTCCATCAGGAACCTGAACGACGCGGTGTCGTTGGTGAACGTGAGCGACTTCGCGATCACCACCTCCACCGCCGTGTTCGTGCCGGCGATCGACACCGAGTTCGATGCCGTCGGCCCGTCGATCGTGGCCGGCACCGACGTCTTGGTCGTGACGTTCGACTGGTAGCTCCCCAGGGTCGACGTGTTCGTCAGGCCGCTGATCTCGATGAGGATCGGGGTCCCGGCCGACACCGACGCCGGCGACGTCACCGTGTAGGTGAGCGTGTTCGAGGCCAGCGCCACCGTGCCGGCACCGATCCCGTAGTTGGCCGTCACCGACGGGGTCCCGCCGGTGCCGGCAGGCACGCTCATGTCGACGGTGGCGACGGTGCCGGTGGTGGCGGTCGTGAAGTCGAACGTGTACTTCACACCGGTGGCACCCTGTTGGTTGTTGGACACCGACCACTGGACGTTGGTCAGGGCGGCAGCCGACGCCGGCACCGCCCACAGGAGCCCCGCTCCTACGACCACGACCAGTGCCAATGCCAGCTTGCGCCCGAGGCGAGTTCCCTTCATGACGGTGACGCTTCCTTCCTTGTGTCGATGCCCCGACGAGCCCCTGTCATGAACGCCCATCGTGGGCGCTCGACCACTATCGGTGGTTATCGCCGGAAACTTGAGCACCCGGCGCGCCAGAGAGGCGGGACACGCGGCTCTTCTGCCCCGCAACGTCGCCGGCGGCACGGGCGGGATCGGACGGGCAGAAGCTCCTCGAGCACCGCCTCGATTCACTCGGGACCACGTGAGGCGCGTGGTGCTCTCCGGGGAGCCTCCGATCTCAGGCCGAGTTGGCGTCCCGTAGGAGCGAGCGTGCCAGCAGCAGGTAGAAGGCCGGGATGACGGCGAGGCCGGAGGCGAGGGCGGCCGCCCGGATGACGTTGGTCTTCGGATCGAGCACGGTGAGGCGGGCCACGTACACGACGACCAGCAGCACCGCTGCCGCTAGCGCGAGGCGGGCGGCGATGGCGGGGAGACGACCGGTTCGCAGACCCAACCACCCGAAGACGACAAAGGCGAGACCAGTGAGAACGAAGGTCGCGAACCCGCGGGGGTCGACGGCGCTCGGGCCACCCGGATCGGGCGGGTTGGCCAGCACACTGAGCTCGAAGGCGCCGTGAATGGCTGCGCCGAGCGCCCCGGCGAGACCGGAGACGAAGCCCACGAGCGCGAACTCGGGCTCGACCCCCCGGAGCAGGTAGTAGAGCGCAGCCATGACCGGGAGCGTCACAAGGCCCCCGAGGGTCAGCGCGGTCCAGCTCACCCACTCAGCCCAGCGCTCTTCCTCCTCCACCACGACCGCGAACGCCACCGTGAACACGAAGCCGGCCAGCGCCGCGAGCACTGCGCTCCAACCTGCGAAACGCTCGAATGCCCGGGTCATCGGCTCGCCTCCCACGTCGCGGACGCGGGTGGTCTAGCAGCCGTCCCCGCGTGCTGCCAGACGCCGAGCGGGTCAGCGAGCCTGGCTGTGGCGCACGGTCGCTCGCCGGCGAGCCCCGACCACCATCGTGGTGCCGAACGCCAGCAGCGCGAGCGCGATCCAGACCGCGGGGGTGGTGCTGTCGGAGCCCGTGGTTGGGAGCGCACCGGCCTCCGCGGCCTGCGCGGGCGCCTGCACGGTGATCGTCGTGTTCAGCACCACGGGGGGACATGCGGCTGCCAGCGTGTAGGTGCCGGGCGCCGTGCCTACCGGGATCGTGACTTGGGCCGAGAAGCCGCCACTGGAGTCGGCGGTCGTGGTCGCGAGCGTCGTACCGCCCGGGTCGAGGGTGAAGGTCACGCTCGCGCCCGGCGCGCAGCCGGTTCCGCTGGCCGTGATCGTCTGACCAGGAGTGACGGTGGAGTCGCTGACGGTGAGCGAACCGGTCGGGGGGTACTCCTGGGCAAGCGCGGGCGCGCCCAGAAGCGACAGGAGCCCGGCGACGAGCCCGATCCTCACGAGGAACCGCATCCCCACTCCTCTCGTCACGCTCCGTGTCCGTCCGAGCACACTGCGTCGGAGTTACGTATTCTGGCATGGTTGTCGCCAGACGTCTACGACAACCTCAGCCTCAAGTGCCCCACCAGCCCCTACGGCCCCTGGTCGAGGCGGTCCCAAAGGCTCGGATCGGCTGGCTCCAACCGCAGCCGCACCCTCGTGTGCCGGTCCAGGGTGACCCGGGCGGTGGCCCGGCGCCCGTCGGTCTCGAGCCCGACCGTCTCGGCGATGCGCCACCCCGGCGGCACCGCGACCGAGACCGTCACCTCGTCGGGGTGGAGCGACGGCTGGCGGACCAGGTCGAGCGAGTACCAGCCGTCCGCGGTGAGCTCCACCGTGCCGGCGAGGTCGAGGGCCAGGGTGCGGGAGGTGCCGGCGGACACGCTGACGAACGACGAGAAGACGTTGCGACCCAGCTCGGTCGTGGCCTCGAGGCCGACGGGGGCTCCGTCGAGGGTGGCGGCGTCGAAGCCCGCGGGCGTGTACAGCGACACGAACGAGCGGTTCTCGCCGGCCGTGAACCGCTCGTCGTAGGGCCCGGCGACCTCCTGGGGCAGCCCCGGGACCACCGCGGTGCTGTCGAGGGTCACCGCCAGGGTTCCCCGCACCTGCGCGTCCTCGGCCTCGGCACGCGGCGAGAGCGTCACCCGGTAGTCGAGGCGACGGCGCAGGTAGTAGTCGAGCTTGTTGCCGGCGGCGTTCTGCGTAGTCACGAGCAGCGAGTCGGACCGTACTGGCGGCACCCCGCCGGCCACGTCGAGCAGCTCGGCGAGGCCCTGCTCCTCGGGCCGCACGAACGACAAGGCGATGTGTCCCTCGTGAGCGGCCTTTCCGAGCACGCGGGCGATGTCGGCCGGCTCGCCGAGCTCGCCGTCGGTGGCGGTGTCGACCACGCGCTCTGCGACGTCGCCGAGAAAGTCCTCCCGTTGGTCCCGCTCGAAGGCGACGTAGGCGTCGCGGAGAGTCACGTCAACGACGTTCTGCGCAGTGAGTGGTGCGTCCCAGCCTTCGACGGTCACCGGGCCTGTGAGCTCGAGGAGGGCAGCCAGCCCGACGGGGTCCACCGCGATCACGCCGTCGACCGGCTCGCCGCCCGACTGGGGGTACAGACCGGCGATCACCTGCCCGACGGTGGGGAAGTCGGGCGACATGTTGACGTTCTGCCAGGTGTTGGCGGGGTCGAAGCGCCCGTAGCGGCGCACGAAATCCTCGGGCCTGTCGATGGCCCGGCCCGGTTCGCCGCCCTCGTTGAGGACCCCGACCCGCTCGAAGTCCTCGAGGCGCACGTCGCCGTCCTCGGCGATCAGGACCCCCCAGTTGCCGATGAAGCCGCCGGTGGCGCGCGACTCGGCGCTGTTCTGCACGGCCAGGAAGTAGCGCCGGGAGCCGTTCTCGCCGCCCAGGATCGCGGGAGCGAGCCGGGCGGCGGCGGCGACCCGGTTCGCTTCTCGCTTGGCGTCGCCGAGCTCGCCCTGCAGCCGGTCGACGGTGTCGCGCACGGGCGGGAACAGGAACGGGTCGTCGATGCCCTCCACGTCGCGGGCGACGTCCGCGAGCAGCGCGGCGCCTTCCTCGAGGTCGGGGGTGAGGCGGCGCACCTCCTCGAGGGGAACCCGCCCGCCGACGACCCTGAGGCGCTCGGGGTCGACGTCGCCGGTGAGCCGGGCGCCGGCCTGGGCCAGCTCGGCGCCCGCCTCCGAGAGGTCGCGTGCCGCCTCGAGGTTGGGACCGAGGACGGGAACCGCGAGACCGGGGCGTGCCCACGGGGCATCGAGGCGGTCGTGGGCACGGCCGAACGCCGTGGCTGCCTCGGTGAACTTCGCCTCGGCGAGGGCGTCCTTGCCGTCGCGAGCCGCGGTGAGCGCGGCCTCGACCGCGGCTCGCCCGTCGTCCATGAGCCGGCGGGAGTCCATCGCGGCCAGCAGCGCCGGCGCCGCGACCACCCCCGCCGCCAGCGGCAGGCCCAGCACGACCAGCCGGGCCCGCCCGGTGAGCCCCGCCGGCGCCTCCGGATGCACGGGGGCCGAGGCGGTCACGAGGGCGAGCGCCACCACTACGCCGCCGCCGAGACCGACACCCCATCCGACGGGCAGGACCCCCCGTCCGACGAACACGGCGGCCGCCCCCAGCCCGAGCTGCACCGCCACGAGCACGAGGATGGCGGGCGTCCGCCTCAGGCCCCGGGCGACCAGGCGATGGGCGAGATGGTCCCGACCGCCATCGGTGAACCCGCCGTCGCGGCGGAGCCGGCCGAGCGTGACCGTGGCGACGTCGAGCAACGGCACCGCCGCGAGCAGCAGCGGCACGACGTAGCCGCCCGGGGCATCGATCGTAGGCCGCACCTCGATGCTGAGCGTCGCGAGCAGGTAGCCGAGGGAGAGGGCGCCGGCGTCGGCCAGGAACACCGACGCGGGCCGGACGTTGTAGGCGAGGAACCCGCAGCAGGCGCCGGCGAGCGCGGCGGCCATCGTGGCGACCACGGTCTGGTCACCGAACCCGGCGAGCGCGAACACGCCTGCGCCCACCGCCACCGTCATCGCGGCCGCGAGCCCGTCGGTCTCGTCGAGCCCGCGCACGGCGCTCGCCAGCACCAGGACCCACAGGATGGTCACCGCGAGGTCAACGGCTTCGGCGCCGGTGGGCTCGGCCCGCACGTCGACCACCACGGCCGCGGCGACGGCCGCGCCGGCCAGGACCGCGAGCCGCGACCACGAGGGCAGGAGGAGGTACTCGTCGAGGGCGCCGAAGAGCGTGAGCGCGGCGGCCCCGAGCGCCAGGACGCCGACCCGCACGGGAAACGCCGGGGCGAAGAGCCAGCCGGCCAGCGTTGCCGCCGTCAGCACCACTCCGCCGAGTCGCCGGATGCGCCGCCCGCGGGCCCGCCGCCCCGAGGCTCGCAGCCCCGCGGTACCGACGAGCGCGAGCAGCGCCGAGAGCGAGAACGCGAGCGCCCACCGGTTGGCCACGGCGCTACTCGCGGATCCGCAGCGGTGCCGGCACCCGGAGGCGCACGGCCGGCTCTTGGTAGACGTCGACCCGGGCGCCGAGCGCGCCGATCGCGGCGAGCACCGAGACCGCGAGCGCGAGCCCCGGCAGCGGAGCGAGCACCTGCCGGCCGACGAGCACCGCGACCGCGGTCAGGAGTGCCTGCACCCCGACCAGCGTGCCGACGGCGGCGCCGGGCGAGAGGCCCAGGGTGACGAGCCGGTGCGACAAGTGATCGGTACCCCCGACCATGATCCGCCGGCCGTGGCGCAGGCGCGCCAGCGTCACCACCGTGGTGTCGAGGACCGGGAGCGCGAGCAGCACGAGCGGCACGACCAGACTGCCCGGGGGACTGAGGCCGGGCCGCACCTCGATGGCGGCGACCGCGAGCACGAACCCGAGGAACAGCGAGCCGGCGTCGCCCATGAAGATCGACGCCGGACGCGTGTTGTGCGCGAGGAAGCCGCAGCAGGCCCCGGCGAGCGCCGCCGCGCACACACCCACGACGGGCTGGTCGGCCCCGGCCAGGAGCACGAACAGACCTCCGGCGGCGACGGCGGCGACTCCGGCGGCCAGGCCGTCCATGTTGTCGAGCAGGTTGAGGGCGTTCGTGATGCCGACGATCCAGAGGAACGTCACCGCCACGTCGAGCGCCTCGACACCGCTCGGTTGGGCGCGCACTCCGGCACCGATGACGGCCGCCGCCGCCACCACCTGGGCGGCGAGCCGCGACCGGTGGCCGAGGATCCGGTGATCGTCGAGCAGGCCGACCACGGCCAGGAACGCGGCGGCGACGGCCGCCGCCGCCAGGCGAGTCGGCAGCCGGGGCGCGAACAGCCAGCCGGCGAAGGCCGCTCCGGCGATCGCGGCCCCTCCGAGGTACGGCGTTGGGCGCGAATGCGCCTTGGTGGGCCCGGGAAGGTCGACGAACCCGGCGGCCAGCGCGACCCGCCGCAGGACCTCGGTTCCCACGAGAGCGACGACCGTCGCCGTGGCGAACGCGAGCGACCAGCGGCTCGACACGTCAGCTCAGAGACGAGTCGACCCGGGCGCCGGGGCCGCGCACAGAGGGTACGCCCCCGCAATCGCGGCGGCCTGCTCGCTCCCTGCGCATGGGTCCAAAGTGTGGCAGATGCGACCTGTCCGCGCACGGACCGTGGTCGCGCTCGCGCGCTCAGGCGTACTGCTGCTGGAGGCGAGCCTCGGCGATCGTCTCGTCGAGGATCTCGTCGAGCACGCGGGTGGGCCGCCAGCCGGTAAGCGCCGCGATCTTGGCGATCTCGGGCACCCGCCGGGCCATGTCCTCGAAGCCGACCTCGTAGGCCTCGTCGTAGGGGACGAGCCGGATCTTCGAGCGGCTGCCCGTGCGGCCCTTGATGCGCCGGGCGAGCTCGAGGATCGAGACCTCCTCGGTCGAGCCGACGTTGAACACGTCACCCTCGGCGGCGGGATGGTCGAGGAGGCGGAGCAGCGCGTCGACGACGTCGATCACGTGGCAGAAGCAGCGGGTCTGCCTCCCGTCCCCGAACACGGTCATGGGCTCGCCCGCAAGCGCCTGGCGGACCAGACGGGGGATCACCATCCCGTAGGCCGGGCTCTGACGGGGCCCGACGGTATTGAACAGCCGGGCCACCACGGTGGGAAGCCCTCGCTCCTTGTGGTAGGCGAGCCCGAGGATCTCGTCCACCGCCTTGGACGTGCTGTACGCCCAGCGGGAGACCGATGGGGACCCGAGCACCCGGTCCGAGGTCTCGGCCAAGGGCACCGCCGGGTTCCTCCCGTAGATCTCCGAGGTGCTGGCGAGCAGGATCTTTCGCCGATGCCGGTGGGCAGTGTCGAGCAGGATCTCCGAGCCCCGGACGTTCGTGACCAGCGACTTCAGCGGCTGCTCGACGATGAGCTTGACGCCCACGGCGGCGGCGAGGTGCACGACCACGTCGGCCTCGGCGACCGCCTCGTCGACCGCTTGGAAGTCGAGCACCGACGCCTGCACGAAGCGGAAAGCAGGTGAACGGCAGGCATCCTCGAGGTTCTCGAGCCGGCCGGTGGAGAGATTGTCAAAGGCGATGACGCGGTCACCGCGCGCGAGCAGGGCGTCGGCGAGATGCGAGCCGATGAACCCCCCGCCGCCGGTGATGAGATGAGTGATCAGCACGCAGCCGTCGACCCTACCGGACGCAGTTCCGCACAGGGCGAACCGCATGCACCTCGAACGGCCCGCGCCAGCTGGTGAACCGGCACTTGTCCGCGATCTGATCGCCCCACCGGACCACGAACTCGTGACGGTTGAGGAACTTCCAGAGTTCGGCGGTCGAGCGCCCCCCGCTGAACGAAGTGTTGAGCACCATGGGCACACCGGTGCGTCGCGCGAACGCGCGGATGAGCGCGTGGTACCGCGGATTCTGGTCTGGGGTGACCGTTTGGAGTCGTCCAGTGCCATCCGCATGGGTGACCGCGGGAAGAACCCCAGTTGACATCGCGCAGCCGACCGCGATGACGTGCATCATGGCAGGAGCGAGACCCGCGGGTACCGGAGCGCTACCAGCGAAACGCGATCATTCGGGGATTGGGCGACGCTGAGACCCCGATGATCTCGTGCTCATCTGCGATGTCGACGAGATCCCGAGTCCAGATGCGGTGCCGCGGCTCGGCGCTCTCGGTGTCGACGACATCGCCGCATTCGAGATGGCCTCGCCCGCCGGAGCACACACGACTTATCCCAGATCTCAGTAGAGCCAGGGATCCTTGATGTCGAGGTGCGTGGCCCCCTCGATCAGCGATTGCCACTCGAATAACTTGCGGTGCGCCTCGAGCAGCTCTTCTTCTCGCCAGCGCGGGCAGCTTCCTCAACAGACGGTACCGCCGTTCTTGGTCCAGGCGGTGGGCACGGTGATGTGGTTGCGACAGGTGACGCGGTCGGTGCGCAAGTCGACGGTGAAACGATCTTTGGTGAACGACCATGTTCGAGCCAATGAACCCGGTGCCGCGGGTCTCAAGCGCGCGCACGTTCAGCTACTCGGTGGCGAGTCCGCTCGTGTTCCGGTCGATGACGAGGTTGCCGAGCACGAGCACGTCCATCTGCGTGCGCGTGAAGCAGGCGACCGCCTCCTCGGGACGGTTCACGATGGGTTCGTTCTCATTGAACGAGGTGTTCAGGATCACCGGGACGCCGGTCTGGCGGCCGACCGCGTCGATGAGCCCGTGATAGCGCGGGTTCTCGGTCGCGCTCACCGTCTGCAGCCGAGCCGTGCCGTCGGCATGCGTGACCGCCGGGATGCGCTCGCGGCACTCCGGGCGGACGTCATATGCCAGGAGCATGTACGGCGACGGGTGGCTCTCCGCGAACCAGTCACCGGTCGCCTCCTCGAGCACCGACGGCGCGAACGGCCGGAACGGCTCCCGGTGCTTGATTCGGGCGTTGAGCACGTCCTTGGTGTTGCGACGGCGCGGATCACACACGATCGATCGGTTCCCGAGCGCGCGCGGCCCGAACTCCGTGTGTCCCTGGTACCAGCCCACGATCGCGCCTTCCGCGAGTCGCCGCGCCGTATAGTCGAGCAGCTCGTCGTCGTCGAAGCGCTTCGGAGTCAGCCCAGCCGCTCGGAGTGCCTTGCCACACGCGGCCTCGTCGTACGAGGGACCGAGGTACGCGTGGCGCATCTCCCAGGACCGCGGCCAACCAAGTGTCGCGTTCCAGATCCACAACGCGGCGCCGAGCGCCGTCCCGGCGTCGTTCGCGGCCGGCTGCACCCAGAGGTCCTCGAAGGGCGTCTCCGCTACGATCCGCCCGTTCACGACACAGTTGAGCGCGACGCCTCCGGCGAGCACGAGCCTCGGGCTCGGACAGCGCGCGTGCAGGTTGCGGAGCCACTCCAGCTCGATCTCCTCGAGGCGCGCCTGCACGGACGCGGCAAGGTCGCGGTCGCGGTCGGTCACCTCGGATCGTGGGACTCGTGCCGGCCCGAAGCGCTCGGCCACGTGGTCGGACCACAGTTGCCCGATCAGCGGCGTTCCTCCGGTCCAGGTCATGTCCACGCCGCGGTCGTGATGAACGAAGTAGTCGAGGTCGAGGCAGATCCGCATCCCGTCGAGGCCGACGACGTCGCGGAGCTCGTCGAGATACGAGGGCCCGCCGTACGCGGCGAGCCCCATGAGCTTGTACTCGTCGCCGTACGACGGGAGGCCGAGGAACTGCGTGAACGCCGTGTAGAAGACGCCCAAGGAGTCCGGGAACCCGACGTTGCCACGCACGCCGATCGACGAGCCCTGGCCGACGCCCCACATCGCGGACACGTAGTCGCCCATGCCGTCGAGGGTCGCGGTCGTGGCGTCCTCGAACGGCGAGCATAGGAACGCGCTCGCCATGTGCGAGCGGTGGTGCTCGACTCGATGGAACTTCGCCCGCAGGTCCTTCGGATCGACGTCAAGCGTCGCCGCGAGCCCGTCACGCGCGGAGAGGATCTGGCGATTGTTGGAGAGCCGCTGACGAACGGAACGGATCGACCGTCGGTCGCGCAGTGTGCGCAACACCTTGCGCCCGATGTGAGCGAGCGGGTCGCGCGAGATCCCGACATGGTCGATGTCACGCGCGCTCGCACCAGCTTGGCCCAGACACCAGCGCACAGCCTCCGACGGGAAGCCGGCCTGGTGCTTCTCGCGCGTGAACCGCTCTTCCTCGACCGCCGCGACGACCTCCCCGTTGACGAGCACGCACGCCGAGGTGTCCCCGTGGTAGGCGTTGACGCCGAGGACGATCACCGCGCCGTCAAGAGGCGGCTGACGCGCTCACGGGCCGCTCCGTGAGCAGGTGCCCCAGGGATGCCCTGACCGCCTCAGGGTCCTTCGTCGCGGTGTACCAGTCCACGGTGCGACGGAGCCCATCGGCGAACGTCACCTGGGGCTCCCATCCGAGGAGCTTGCGCGCGAGGTGGTTGTCGGCGACTCGGTTCACTGGGCCGATGGGCATGTGCGGTTGCGTCTCGATCGGCGCCCGGTGCCCCGTGTAGTCGAAGACCAGCTCGACCGCGTCGAGGACGCGCACGCGTTCCATCGTGCCGAGGTTGACCGCGGTGCCGTCGTCGATGTGCTCGGCTGCCGCGACAGTGCCGAAGACGATGTCGTCCACGTAGGTCCAGTTGCGGATCTGCTCGCCGGTACCCCACACCGCGAACGGGCTCTCACCGATGAACGCACGGGCGATCATCGCCATAACAGCGTGGTTCTCGACGCCGCGGGGACCGTAGACGGTGAAGTACCGGCACGACGCCGTGCTCATGCCGTCCTCGCTGTGCAACGCGCGCAGCGTCAGCTCGCCCGCGAGTTTCGCCAACCCGTACATGCCATCCGGGTCGTATGGCGGCCCAACCATGTCCTCGCTGAGGTACAGCTCGTCAACGGGCTCCGTCTGGAGGTGCATCGGGTAGACGCATCCCGAGGACGCGAACGCGATCTTGCCGACACCGGCGGCGCGACACGCGTCGAACAGCGTCTGGTCGAGACCGAGGTTTGTCGCGCATGCAACTTGGTGGAGGTCGACGTAACCGCGACCGCCGTGGTCGGCCGCGAGATGGAACACGACCTCCCGATCCGCGCACACGCGGTGCGCGACGTCGGGATCGCCGAGGTCGCCCACTTGGAGGTCGACGTCGTCGGCGACCGCGGCCAGGTTGTCGCGACGGCCGCTCGAAAGGTCGTCGATCACGCGGACGTGCGCGCCCCGCGTGACCAGCACTTCGACGAGATGCGATCCGATGAACGAGGCGCCACCCGTGACGAGCACCGCGCGGCCGGTCCAGAACGACATGGGTCCTTCCTCATCCTGTGGGGCCTGCGACCTGCCCCGACGGCCGGGCCGCGGCTTCGACCAGCTCGACGAACCGTAGCAGTAGGCGTTCGCGCGCGAACGCTTTTCCCGCCGCGGCCGCCCGGTCGGCCATCGTCGCCCGGCGGCCCGGGTCGCGGCGGAGCTCGGCGAGGTGTGCTGCGATGTTGCCCGGGTCCTCGGGATCGGCGACGACCCCGCAGCCCCATTCGGCCACGAGGTGCGCGGCCTCGCTCTCGGCCGGGACGACGGCCAGGACGGGACGGCCATACGCGAGCGCTGTGAACAGCTTGCTGGGTACGACGAAGCCAGCGAGCCCCGGACGGAGCGCGACGACCTGCACGTCACCCGCGGCCATCACGGACGCGAGCTCCGCGCGTGGTCGGAACGGGACGACTCGCAACCCACGATCGCGCAAGACCTCGGCGCGCACGCCATCGCCGACGAAGAGGAAGGCATCGTGACCGACACGGTCCGCGGTCTGCGCGAGCTGCTCCCAGGGACCTGCCGCGCCGAGATTGCCGGCGTGGACGGCGAGGAAGTCGGTGCCCGCGCGCAGCTCGGCGACGACGACAGGATCCGGCGCCCCGGCGGGTGCAGCCGCGCCGTCTGGCACCACGACGACGCCCTCGGCAGGAACGCCGCGCTCGCGCACACGCGTCGCCATCGTCTCACCGAGACAGATCACGAGCCGGCAGCGGCGCATTGCGGCTGTGTGCACCCACGACCAGGCGCGCGTGGACGGGCCGGAACGCACCATGCCGGTCTCGAGCGCGGTGTCGGGATGGAGGTCGCGCAGGCTGTAGACGACAGGACGTCCGCGCGCGATCAGGAGCGCGGACAGCACCGCAAGCGGAGGATCCGAGCCCGCGATCACGACGTCAGGACGACGACGAATCACGCCGAGGATGACCGCGAGGCAGAGGTACGAGACGTAGTTCGCGGCACGACCGGCTGCGTTTCGACGATCAAAGCCCGTCGATCCCACGCGCACGATCTCGACGCCGTTACGTCGCTTCCGCTGCCGCGGCTGCCAGCGCGTCCGTTCCATCGGGTCGTACGACGGATGTCCGCAGAGCACCGTGACGTCGTTGCCAGCACGGACGAGCGCGTCGGCGATCTCGGCGAAGACGGCCGCGGTCGCGGAGGTATCCGGCGGGAAGTACTGGTTGACGAGGAGAATGGTCATGGAACCGACCAATGCATAGCAGTCTCGCCGCCAAACCGGGTCCCGGGAAGAGTGATGGATAGGATCGCCGCGATGCCCACCGCGCCGCGCCTGCTCGTCCTCGCGACCGATCCGTGGGGCGTCGGAGGCATCCAGCGCATTACTCGTTCTGTGCTCGCGACACTCTCGGACGCGTACGGACCCGATCGCGCGGGACTCCTGGCGATCTGGGAAGGCGACGGCTTACTGCCACCCTGTGTGATCCTGCACCGTGGCCATCCTGCACGAGCAGGATCCACAGGACGAGTCCCGCTCGGTGCCCGCATCTCGTATGCCACGGCGGCCGTGCGCGCGGCACGCCGGTGGCGTGCGGACCCACTGCTCGTCGTCGCATGCCATCCCCACCTCGCGCCTATCGCCTGGGTCGCGGCCCGCGCAGCCAAGAGCCCCTTCGTCGTCTGGTGCTACGGCATCGAGGTCTGGGGATCGTTGCGTCGCAGCGTCCGCGCCGCGCTCACTCGCGCCGACCGGCTGCTCGCGATCAGCGAGTTCACTGCCGACCGTCTCGACGAGGCGGTACCGGGTGCGCGGACCCGCACGACCGTCGTGTCGCCGGGTGCCACGGTGGTCGACATTCCCGACGATCCCGTCGCACGCGATTCCATGCTCGTGCTCACCGTCTCGCGCCTGGATCCCGAACACGCGTACAAGGGCGTTGACACGCTCCTGTTGGCGTGGCCGCGTGTGCTCATGGAAGTACCGAACGCACACCTCACGGTCGTGGGCGACGGAGGGGCACGAGCGCATCTCGAAGGATTGGCGCGTCGGCTCGACGTCGGTAAGAGCGTCTGCTTCCTCGGCCGCGTCAGCGATGACGAGCTGCGCTCGCTCTACGCGCGCACCGGTCTGTTCGCGCTCCCCGGGCGTGCGCGCCTGGGTGCGCGTCCCGAGGGCGAGGGCTTCGGCGTTGTGTTCCTCGAGGCCGGCGCAGCCGGGCTTCCTGTCGTCGCCGGCGATGCCGGTGGCGCGCGCGAGGCCGTCGTCGACGGCGAGACCGGTCTCCTCGTCGACCCCGAGGACCCGGACGACGTCGCCGAGGCGATCGTGTGGGTGCTCACCGATCCCGCAGTCGCCCGGCGGCTGGGCACCGCGGGACGACGCCACGCCAACGGACCCGGGTCGGAAGCGGCCTTCCGCGCGCGCGTCCTCGAGGTGGTCGACGAGCTCGTCACCTCTCGATCGCCGGGCGACCCGGTGCAGGTGTAGAGCGATGTGCGGCGTCGTCGGGGCGATCAGTACCACGCCCGACACGACCCGATCACGTATCGAGGCTGCTCTCGACGCGCTCCGCCACCGCGGGCCGGAGACGCACGGCCTGGAGACGCTCGCGCTCGCGTCGGTGCAATGCGTCCTCGGCCACACGCGTCTGCGCATCATCGACCTGTCACCAGACGCGAACCAACCGCTCTCCAACGGGCGCGGCACGACGTGGGTCTCGTACAACGGAGAGATCTACAACCACAGCGAGCTGCGCTCCGAGCTCGAGGCCGCCGGGGCAGAGTTTCGCTCCAGGAGCGACACGGAGGTGCTCGTCCACCTCTACGACCGTTACGACGGTGACGTCGACGCGATGCTGGCACGCCTGCGGGGCATGTTCGCGTTCGCGCTCGTTGATACGAGTCGCCGCCGGGTCGTGCTCGCCCGCGACCGGCTCGGCATCAAGCCGCTGTACTGGACCCACCACGAGGGCCGCTTGGCATTCGCATCCGAATGCCGCGCCCTTGTACGGAGCGGATTGGCGCCCACGACGGCCGACGTGGACACACTGAACAGCTACCTCTTCTGGGGCGTCGTGCCGGGCCCGCGCACCGTGTACTCGGAGATCCACGAGCTCATGCCGGGCTCGTATCTTGAATGGGACGAGGGCGCCGAGCGTCATGTTCGCTGGTGGTGTCCGAGTACCGATATCGACGACCAGCTCGGCGCCGACGCAGAGCGCGTCGTGCGCGCAGCGCTCCACGACTCCGTCGCGCGTCACCTGGTGGCGGACCGAACGATCGGCGTCTTCCTGTCGAGCGGCGTTGACTCTCTTGCGGTCGCCACGACCGCAGCAGCGCTCGCCGGAAGCGATCTGCGCTCCCTGACCGTCACGTTCCCGGACGAGCCCTTCGACGAGGGAACGGTGGAGACGACCGCGCACCGACTCGGTTCTCGTCACGATCGCGTGCCCGTGACGGGCACCGAAGTCGCGGCCGCCATGCCCGAGATCGTCTCGGCCATGGACCAGCCAACGCTCGACGGCGTGAACACCTGGCTCGTCTGTCGGGCGGCAGCGCAGGCCGGGCTTGTCGTCGCCCTCTCGGGCCTCGGCGGCGACGAGCTCTTCGGTGGCTATCCGACGTTCCGTCGCGTCCCCCAGCTCGCTCGCATTTCGGCGCTCACCCGGGTTGTGCCCATCGCGTTACGCGACCGTCTCGCGCTCGTGCGGGCACGACGACGCCCGGGAAGCTCGCAAGCGCGCGGCCTCGCCGGCGCTCCAGGGGTCATCGGCGGCTACGCGGCCACCCGCGGCTTGTTCGCGCCAACGGAGCTTCCCGATCACGGGCGCCGTGCGCTCGACACACTGGCACAGACATGCGGGCTCGACGGCGTTCGCGACCCGCGGCTCGCCGTCGGCTGCCTCGAGCTCGCGCACTATCTCCCCAACCAGCTCCTTCGAGACACGGACGTGATGTCGATGGCGCACTCGCTCGAGGTACGTGTGCCGCTGATCGACGACGTGCTCGTGAATGTCGTCACGGCGCTACCACCCGCCATCCGGTTCGAACCGGACAAGCAACTCCTGACCCGGGCTGCGGCTCTGCGCGAGAGCCTCCGCAAGCAGCCGTTCGCGCTCCCGTTCGCATCCTGGCTGCGCGGACCGCTTCGCGACGACGTCCGTCGGGGCCTGCTCTCGGCGGACCTCCCGCTCGGCGACGTGATCCCGGTGCCGTTGCGCGACCGGGTCTGGCACGCGTTGGAGGCCGGGCGCGTCCATTGGTCACGGCCGTGGGCCCTCGCCGTCGTTCGCCTGTGGGCCGAGGCGAACGGAGTCGACACGTGAGCGACGTCGCCAATACGAGGCCACGCGTCGTCCTCACCGTGCCATCGCTCGCCCGCGAGTTCGGAGGGCCGATCGACAAGGCTCGGCGACTGGCCGGCGCGTTGCGTCAGCTCGGTCACGAGGTGACGCTCGTCGGACCGGGGCGCGACGCGAACGGACGCGCGGTAGCGCTCGGCCAACGAGGCCGGTTCCGGAGCACTCCAGTACCTCGCCATCTCGGCCCACTCCGCGCTGCGATCTCCGAGAGCGAGGTCGTCCACGTGCTCGGCTACCGGGATCCTGTAGGCACACTCGCCACGTTCGCAGCCCGACGCCGACGGGTCCCGTACGTGCTCGAGCCATGCGGCATGCACCGTCGCCGGATCCGCAGTCACGCCCTCAAGGCGGGCTTCGACGCGACCGCGGGGCGGCTCGTGATCTCAGGTGCGAGCCGCATCGTCGCGACATCGCGCGTCGAGCATGACGAGCTCGTCGCGGACGGCATCGTCCGCGAGCGGATCGTCGTACGCGCGAACGGGGTCGACGTCGACACCACCCTGGATGCAGCCGCTGGCCGAGCGCTTCGCGAGCGGTTCGGGATTCCCCGAGATGTCCCGCTCGTGATCTCGATCGGACGGCTCACGGCGAAGAAGGGACTGACGTCGCTCGTGCGGGCCGTCGCGGGACTCCCGACGCCATGGTTGCTGATCGCCGGCCCGGACGCTGGAGATGGCACGATCGCGCGATTGCGCGCGCTGCGCGACGACCTCCGGGCCACCGACAGGATCGTGATCGTCATCGATGGGCTCTGGGGCGACGACAAGACGGCCGCGTTGGCAGCCGCCGACGTGTTCTGCCTGCCGTCGGTCAGCGAGAACTTCGGCACGGCAGCCGCCGAAGCGGCCGTCGTAGGCGTGCCGGTGGTCGTGTCCGATCAGTGCGGCGTCGGGGAGTGGCTCGATCCCTCGGCGACGCGAACCGTGCCGCACGCAGACGTCGAGGCACTTCGCACGGCGGTGGGCGAGATGATCTCGGATCCGGGCGTCCCCGCTGCCGCGAGAGGCGCGGCGTCTGCGGTGCGCGAGCGACTCGACTGGCGCTCGCTCGCGGCCCAACAAGCCGACATCTACCGCGAGCTCAAGGCGCGCTGATCTCCGCCGCCCACGAGGGAGGCATGCTGCACAGGACCGAACGCCGTCTGACGCTCGGCTGCGGCGATACCGTGTCCGCGGTGACGAGTCGGGGTACCGACGTGGAGATCAACCGACGCGTGTGGGAGAAGGCCGCCGGCGTCAGCGATCTCCGGGAATCACGGCTGCGGCGCGTGGCCGAGGTCGTCGCGGCCTTGCCGCCGGGGAAGCTACTCGACGTCGGCTGCGGTCGTGGTGCCTTCGGGTCGTTCGTGCGGAAGCAGCTCGGGTGGGAGGTGCACGGCGTCGAGCTGATCGACGACTTCGTTGCGGAAGCCGCCAAACGACTCCATTCCGCGCAGGCCGTCGCGATCAGCGAGGCGCCGCTTCCGTTCCCCTCCGACTCCTTCGACCTGGTGTTCGCAGGCGAGATCATCGAGCACCTCGTCGACACCGACGCCTTCCTCGCCGAGATCGCACGTGTCACGCAACCGGGCGGCACGGTGATCGTGACCACGCCGAATCTGGCGAGCTTCGAGAACCGGCTGCGGATCCTGCTCGGCCTTTATCCGATCTGGGTCGATTACCGCGCCGGCGGCGAGGGCCACGTGCGTGCGTACACACCGCGGGTCCTCAAGCGCCAGCTCCGCGCACACGGCCTCGAGCCCCTCCGCCACCTCGGCAACTGGGTACCGTTCCTCCCGCAGCGATTCGCCGACGATCTACGGCACCCGTGGCTGAGCGTCACGGGAAAGTGGCTTCCTTCCCTCGCGATGGACATCATCATCGTCGCGCGCAAGCGAGGGGTCGCGCGCTGAGTCCAGGAGCCTGATGACACGTGCCGGTGGTCATCTACTACTGCACGGTCCACAGCTGGTTCGACCGTCCACACTTCTATCAGGGCTTAGCGCGAGCGCTCGCGCGAAACCACAGCGTGCTCTATGTCTGTCCCCCGCGAGGGCGCCGGGCACTCCGTCCGCACCGTGACGACGCGCGCCCGATCCGTGGGGGGCTCCTTTCTCAACTGGCGCCGCGCCTCGTCGTGCTCGAGCCGCTCATCGCACCCGGCGCGCGCTTCTACCGTCGTGTCGACGTGTTCAGACGGCGGTGCGATGACCTAGTGGCGCGCACGACGCTCGCGGCTATGCAGGAACTCGAGCTTGACCGGCCCGAGTTCATCCTCGCCTTCGCTCCCGACGCGACAGCGCTCCTCGCTCGGTTCGGGGACGCTCGCTCCGCGTACTGGACGGGTGACGAGGTCACGATGCCACGCGAGGACGAGCTGGTGCAGCGCGTGGACGTCGTGTTCGCCGTGTCCGGACCCGCGTACCAGCGCAACATCGCTCGAGCTGCGAGACGCGTGCATCGCATGCCAATGGCGATCGATCCCGAACCGTTCGTCACCGCAGCCGAGCTGGGCGCTACTCCTCCGGATCTCGTAGGCCTCCCGCGACCGTTCATCGGGTACGGGGGCGGAATGAGTCGCCGCATGAACTGGGAGCTGATTGCCGAGGTCGCGCGACACGCTACGGGTACCGTCGTCCTTGTGGGTCCGGTCCTCGACGGCGTCGCCCGGGTGGCGATCGCCGGGCTGATCAAACGCGACAACGTCCGCTGGCTCGGTCACCGCGACGCCGAGGCGGTACCTCATTACCTCGCTACCCTCGACGTCGGATTGATCCCATACGTTCGCAACGCGTTCAACGACGGCTCGAATCCGGTGAAGGCCTACGAGTACCTCGCCGCGGGGATCCCCGTGGTAGGGACGTGCATCCCGTCGTTGGTCGAGCTCGGCGAGCTCATCGACTGCGAGGACGATCCCGAGCGCTTCGTCGCCGCGGTCGCAGCTGCCGCGAGGCCCGAGCGACGCGCCCCCGAGCTCGTCGCCAGGCGCCGACTGGCAGCCCGGGCCCACGACTACACCGCGCTCGTCCGGCGCATCCACGATGTCCTGGGCGGACGTGATGCCAACGGGACCTGATCCGTGGGAGCACGCATCGAGCGGCTCGACTGGGACAGTGCCTTCTTCGGCGTACCGATCGTGCGGGTGCGGTCCGACGCGTCTGACGACCTCGATGCCGTCGCCCGCGAGGCGGATGCCGACGACGTGGCTTGCACGTACTTGATGACGGAGCCACCCTCGATCGGCGGCGCGGGCGCGCCCGAGCAGGCAGGGTTCTTCCTCGTCGACGTGCAACTCGAGCTTGTCCGCTCACTTCAGGACGCGATTGCCCACGACCACGCCCCGGTTCGGGCCGGGAGGCCCGCGGACGCCGCCGGACTCGACCCGGTACTCGACGAGCTGGCGCCCTGGAGTCGATTCGCCGTCGATCCCGGTTTCGGTCTCGCGGCCGCGCGCCGCTTGTACGGGGCGTGGCTCGAGCGCGCCCTTCGTCACGAGGACGAGCTCGTGCTCGTCGCCGAACACCACGAGCAGCCCATCGGGTTTGTTACGTGCGCATTCGACCCGGAGCCCACCATCGGTCTCATCGGCACGACCGAATCCGGGCGCGGGACCGGGAAGGCGCTGTTCGCCGGCGTCGTGGCTAGGGCGCGCGAACACCGCGAAACCCGCTCGCTGCACGTCCGTACCCAGGCGCGGAACGTCCGCGCGCTCAGCTACTACGCGCGAGTCGGGTTCGCTGTCACCGCCGCGCAGTACGTGTACCACCGTTGGCACGACGAAGGCCCTCGACCTTGAGCGCGTTGGCGATCGACGGGGGCGCGCCGGTCCGCAACGAGTTCATGCCGTTCGGTGTGCCGTCGATCACCGACGACGAGATCAACGAGGTCGTGGACACACTCAAGTCCGGCTGGATCGGCACCGGGCACAAGGCGCAGCGCTTCGAACACGAATTCGCCAGGTACACGGGCGCAGATCATGCCGTTGCGGTGAGCTCGTGCACCGCCGCGCTGCACCTCGCGCTCCTTGCCCTGGACTGCGGGCCTGGCGACGAGGTAGTGACCAGCGACCTGACATTCGTTGCGACTACCAACGCGATCTTGCACTCGGGCGCGACGCCTGTCGTGGCCGACGTCGACGCGACAACGTGGAACGTGACCGCGGAGACTCTCGCGGCAGCCTGTTCTCCGCGTACGAAGGCACTCCTACCGGTCCACTTCGGGGGGCTGGCGTGCGAGCTCGACGCGATTTACGACTTCGCTGACGAGCACGGGATCGCGGTCGTCGAGGATTGTGCGCACGCGGTCGGCACCGAGCGACGTGGCCGGCGCCTTGGGAGCACGCCCGGCGTGTCGTGCTTCAGCTTCTACGCCAACAAGAACCTCACGACGTCCGAGGGCGGGATGCTCACCACCCCCGCCGAAGACCTGGCGGCGCGCATCGTGACGTGGAGGCTCCACGGACTCGACCAGGACGCGTGGCATCGCTTCCAGACGACGGAGCTGCTGCGTTCGTGGTGCACGTACCCAGGCTTCAAGTACAACCTCACTGATCTCGCCGCGTCCCTCGGCATCCACCAGCTCGCGCGCCTCGACACGATGCTGGAACAGCGCGAGAGCCTCGCAACGCAGCTCGACCCGGTCGTCGACAGCCTCCCCGGTGCGAGCCGCCAACCGCGGCCCACCGACCGTTCCGAGGGTCGCCACGGCTTGCACCTTTACGCGATCACGATCGATCCTTCCGCGTTCACCGTCGACCGCGACCACGTCGTGCAGGCACTCCGCGCCGAGAATATCGGGGCAGCAATCCATTACGAGCCCGTGCATCGACACCCGTACTACGAGCAACTCCTCGGGGTCGGGGACGCCGACCGTCCCGTCGCGTCGGCGGTCGGTAGCACGATCCTGTCGCTACCGCTGACTCCTGCGATGAGCCCCGCCGATCTCGACGACGTGGCGAACGCGCTCGAGCGCGTCCTCGTGCACTACCGGCGATGACCGACGCCGGCGTGGATCCCAACCCGGAGGTCGTTTCGTCGAGCCTGCGTTGGAGCGGCGCGACGGTCGTTGTGGCGCGCTTCCTGATCCTCGCGCGAGGCCTCCTGCTCGCGCGCCTCGTCGGCCCGCAGGCGTTCGGCATCGTCGCGGGCGTCGTTGCGTTCACGACGATCTGCACGACCGTGGCCGAGGTCGGACTCGGGAGCTACCTCACCCATCGAGGGCACAAGGCTCGGACCGACGCGCCGCGCGTCACGCGACTCGGGATCGTTACCGGCGTTCTTGGCACCGTGACGCTCGCGGCCCTCGCGGTGCCGATCGGGCGCCTCTACGACGGCGACAGCTCATCCGTCGTCGCGCTCGCGCTCGCACCGACGGTCTTGGCCGGCGTCGTCGTCCTCGTCGTTAGCGGGCTCCTGCGCGCCGAGTTCCGGTTCCGAGTCCTCGCGGTCGCCGAGATCGGAGCGGCCGCCACCGGCCTCGTCGTCGGGGTCGGGCTCGCGGTCACAGGGGCCGACACGTGGGCCCTCGTCGCCGCCGTGCTCGCGAGCCAGGTCATCCAGCTCGGCGTCGTGGTGGGTGCGGCCGAGCTCGCATTGCACCGGCGCCCAGCAGCCGGCGTCGAGCTCCGCCCGGCAGTGCGATTCGGCTGGAAGGTGGCGGCCGGCGGAGCTGTCTGGACGGTGGCTCTTCAGGCGGACAACGCGATCGTCGGTGGCGTGCTCGGTGCCTCCGCGCTCGGCCTCTACGCGTTTGCGTACACGTATGGCACGCTCCCCGGCTTGCTCGTGGGATCGTCGGTCGGCCAGGTCGCTTTCCCTGTGTTCGCGCACCGCCGCGACCAGGGCACGACGCCGGATCGCGACTTTCGCGAGTTCGTTCGGCTTACCGCGACGCTGATCCTTCCGCTCACCGCGATTGGTGTCGCCCTCACCCGTCCCGCCGTGGAGCTCGTGCTTGGAGACGCGTGGCGTGGCGCGATCGAACCACTGCGGTGGCTCCTCGTGGTCGGCGCGCTCCGCGGCCTGTTCCCGACCGACGAGCTCCTCCGATCCGTCGGACGCACCGACGTCGAACTACGCATCGGCCTCGTCGCCGCTCCGGCGGTCGTCGTCGCCGCCCTCGTCGGCACGATCTGGAGCATCGAGGCGGTCGCGCTCGGCATCCTCGTCGTGCTCGCGGGCTGCGGCACTGCCAACGTGCTCGTGGCGACACGGCTGAGCGGGGTGCACTCAACTCCCGTGCTCCTCGACACCTTGCGGCCGGCGCTCCTGGCCGCGCTCGCCGGAGCAGCAGCGGCGGCAACTGCCCACGCGATCGGCGGCCCGGATGCCATCGTGCTCGTCGCGGCTGGCACCGTCGGTATCCTCATCTACCTCGTCGCGGTCCGTGTGTTCGCTCGGCCCTCCTGGGAGGCTCTGATGACTCTCGTCACGCACCGCCACCTCACGACGGCGGAGCCTGCGTGAGCGAGCGCGTCAGCATCGTCATCGTCAACTGGAACGGGGCCGAGGACCTCGAGGTGGCGCTCCCGTCATTGAGAGCGCAGTCGTATCCCGATCTCGAGATCGTCGTCGCGGACAACGGAAGCATCGACGATTCCGAGCAGGTCGCCCGCGCGCACGAGGTCGTTTGGCATCCGTTGGGGGAGAACCGCGGCCTCGCTCCCGCGCTCAACGAGGGCGCCCGCCGCGCGCGCGGTGACGTGTTGCTGTTCCTCAACAACGACATGCGCTTCGCGCCAGACTACGTCGAGCGCGCCGTGGAGGTCCTCCTCTCGGATCGGGACATTGCGGCGGTCGGCACCTGCCAGCTCGACTGGGACGGCAACGTCGGCGTCCACGAGCGCACTCGGCTCCGACCCGCGCGTTGGCCGCGTGGTGACGTTCCCGGTTGGGAGTTCGCCCAGGAACCGGCGTCAGCGCCCTGCGACTGCCTCTTCGCGTCCGCCGCCGACCTTCTCATCCGCCGAGTCGACTTCGAAGCGCTCGGAGGCTGGGACGATGCCTTCACGCTGAGCTGGGAGGACGTGGACCTCTGCTGGCGGATCTGGGCAGCTGGACACCGCGTCGTCCACATCCCGGATGCCATTTGCTGGCACCGCGTTGCCGCTGCCAGCACCGCGACCGACGATGGCTCTGACGCGCGCCTGCACGGGACGCTCTACGGCCGCTTGCGATTCGCCTGGAAGCACTTGCCTGCGGCGTCCCTGGTCGTGCTGCACCTGCTGCTCATCGCGGGGATCGTCACTGACATGGTGCGTAGCCGATCCGTGGAGCGTCGCGCTCGGACACACGTGCTGGGTCGAGTCATGCGCGAGCTTCCCAAGCTTGTGCGCGTCCGCCGCGAGCACGCCCGACCAGCTGGCCGGAGCCGCCGCGCCTTCCTGCGTCGGCTCGGGGCCATCTGACAACCGACGCGATGCGCGTCCTCGTCAACGCCACGAGATCGGAGGCTGACCGCATCGGCGGCGACTTCACGTTCGTGCGGACGGTGCTCGACCTCGACGCCGCCGGGCTCGACATCGTCCCGGTGCCCGAGTCCACCGAGCGCTCGGTCAGCGAGCGCGTCGCGCGGCTCGCGTGGCGCGCCTCGACGAGCTGTCTCCCACGCGCGCTACGCCGATCAGCGTTTCGCGCGGCGCGACGGCTCCCGATCTCACGTGCCGCGCTCGACGTGACCGCGCCCGACGTGGTGTTCTCCCACCTCTCCTTCCCACGATTGCCGCGTGACGCGAACGTGCCGATCGTCTGGAGCTCACAGGGGATCTCGCCGGCGCGCTACTACCGGATCACCAGCGGCGGTCGTTTGCGCCTCGCCGACGTAGTCCAGCTCTACCGCACGCTTGGACCGCGTGCATCCGCGCTGCTCGTCTGGACCGAGACCGAGGCGCGCTTGTTGTGCGAGCTCGTGCCGACGCTCGCAAACCGAGTCACCGTCGTGCACCCGCCGGTCGACATCGCCGACGAGCCGATCGACAAGCCTTCCCGCCAGAACGGCACGGTCAGACTCCTCTTCGTCGGTACGCGTGCAATCGCCAAGGGACTCCCCGAGGCTGTCGAGGCGTTCCAGCTCCTTCGTGGTCGTCATGCTCGCGTCGAGATGGACGTCGTCACGCGTGCGCCCGGTTGGCTCTCCCCCACGCTTCACGAGACCACCGGTCTGACGACGAACGAGATCGCCCCCGGCCTCGCGGTGCAGCTCATGCGAAACGCCGACGTGCTCGTCTTCCCGAGCTATGACGACACCTACGGGCTCGTCGCGGCCGAGGCCATGGCCAATGGCTGCGCAGTCGTCGCATTCGACGCCGAGCCCCTGCCAGAGGTCGTTCCCGATGGCGAAGCGGGCCTGATCGTACGAACCGGCGGGACCGATGCACTTGCCGACGCGCTCGACCGACTCGTCTCCGACGAGGCGCTGCTCCGGCGACTTCAAGCAGGCGCGTGGCGGCGATGCCGGCAACGTAACCATCCCCGCGCGTTCGGCGAGCAGTTCACGGCGATCCTCGAGCAAGCGGTGGCGCAGCAGTGAGCTCCCAGGCGCCCGGTACGCTTCGCCGGGTGAGCGTCGAGGCCGTCACCGCTGCGCCGGCGCAGCCACGGATCTCGGTCGTGATCCCCACCTGGAAACGGGCGGCATGGTTGGATCGGTGCATCCGGGCGGTCGCGGAGCAGGATCCTCCACCCGCCGAGATCATCGTGGTCGGCCGGGCGGAGGACATGCAGGCGCGCGAGGTCGCTGGTCGTCTCGACGTCGAGTTCACGGTCCCGGTTTGCTGGATCGAGGTCGACAGACCCGGTCACGTCGCCCCGGTCGAGCGCGGCGTCGAGGTCGCGCGTTTCGAGCTCGTTGCGTTGATCGACGACGATGCCGTGCCCCAGCCGGGCTGGCTGCGAGCGATCGTCGCTCCCTTCGACGATCCGAGCGTCGGATGCGTCGGCGGTCGCGTCGTCGTGCCCGACGGCATTCGACCCGCCGACGAGCGTCTGGTCGTGCGCGAAGACGCCGGGACGCTGCGTTGGTACGGCAAGCTCGTCGGCAATCTCGGCGAGCTCGACCACGCCGGGGTCAGCGAGCGAGACACGGTCGTCGAGTGCAACTGGGTGTGGCGACGAAGCCTGCTCGCGGCCCTCGAGGTCGATCCCATCGTGGACCACGACGAAGCGGCCTTCTACGGACTCGACCTCACGCTCCAGGCTCGTGCCCTCGGGTTCCGTACCCTGTACGAACCGCGTGCGCGCGTCGACCACTACCTCGCACCGCGTGACGAGCAGCTGGTCCGTGAGGACCGTCGAGCGCGAGCACGCGCGGCGTCGCGCAACTTCACGTATCTCGCGCTCAAGCATTTCGGTGCACTGCGCAAGGCGGCCTTCCTCTGCTGGTCGTTCCTGATTGGAGCACGCCGCCAGCCGGGGCTCGCGGCAAGCGCACTCGTGCTCGCGGAGCGTCCGGGTGCCTGGCGCGAGATCCGCGCCGCTTGGCAGGGGAAGCTGGAGGGCCTCACGGCGGCGCTCTCGACTCGACGACCGGATCTGCTGGTGTCGAGGGGGTCGACGACGAAACCGCGGATCGTCGTGTTCGACGCGTTCCCGACCCAGTTCTTCGGGCCTTACTACCGCTGGCTCACGGCATCCGAGCGCGTCGACCTGACCGTCGTGTACTGGGAGACGGCGGAAACGGAGCACGTGATCGACCCGGAGCTCGGCCGAGCGCCGGTATTCGACATCCCAATCACCGGTGGATACCGCGACTACGTCATGCGTCGCGGGCCACGCGGCGTGCTCGACTGTTGGCGATGGACACGTCAGGCACGTGACGCCGACGCCGTGCTGCTCTCGGGCTGGGCGCGACCACGCGAGCTCACCCTCCTCGCGTTCGGCCACCTGCGTGGCCTCCCGATGCTCGTCACCAGCGACGTGACGCCGCTCTACGACGACTCCGCACGACGACCGTCGCTCCGGCGGCGGGCACTCCGACGTCTCGTCCGCACCATCCCCGGGTTCATGGCCACCGGATCGCTGGCGCGCGAGCACTTGACGAGCCTCGGCGTTCCCGAGGACCGCATCTTCTTTCGCCCGTATGCGCCTGACAACGCCGCCTTCGCGGCCGCGACGGCGGCAGAACGCGCTGCGCGGGCCGCGCGGCGCGCCGCACTCCGCATCGCGTCCGATGCCCGGGTCGTGTTGGCGATCGCCAAGCTGGTCGAGCGAGAGGGTGTCGACGAGCTCATCGACGCGCTTGCGGCCGTTCGAACGCCTGGTCTCGTCTGCGTCGTCGTCGGCGACGGTCCGATGCAAGAGCGGCTCGAGCGCACCGTCGAACGCGACGGCACGAAGGTGCTGTTCGTCGGCTACCAGCCGTACTCGGTACTGCCGCGCTTCTACGCGCTCGCCGATCTGTTTGTCCACCCAGCCCGGCGTGAGTCGTGGGGCGTCTCGGTGAACGAGGCGATGGCGAGCGGCGTTCCGGTCGTCGTCTCGAACATGGTCGGCTCCGGCTACGACCTCGTGCGCGAAGGGGTCACCGGCTCGACCTACCCGTCAGGCGATTCGAAGGCACTGGGAGCCGCGATCGACGACTTCTTCGGCAAGTCCGACACGGAACGTGCGGCGATGGCGGCTGCTGCGCAAGAGTGGGTCGACGGGTGGAGCTTCGCTCGCGCTGCCGACGAGCTCGATCGCGCGGTCGACTTCCTCTACTCCGCGCGATCGACACGATGACCACAGTAACGCATGCAGCACGCCGAGCTCGCACGGTTCTGGGGCCGTCCGCGATACTCGTGGCGCTCTGCGGCGCCGTGATCGGCGCCGCCGTGTCGAACTCGGCGCTCGATGCGCGATTGCGTGTGATCGTTCAGCTGCTCGCCGGCGCCATAGTGCTCGCGCTCGTCGTCCCGCTCATCCTCGGACGCTGGCGCGTGCTGCTCGGCTCCCTCTTCGCATGGCTCGTCGTCGAGGATCTCCTCCGAAAGCTCGCCGGCAACGACCTTCGCCTCTACTTCGTCAAGGACGTGATCTACCTGCTCGTGTTGATCGGGCTCGCGACCGATCCCGGCGTGCGCAGCACGTGGACGAGGGCGACCGGCCGTACCCGCTGGGCCCTGTACGCGCTGATCGGTTGGGGCCTCGCGCTCTCGGTCGCGTCGTTCTTCGAGAACCCGGTCCTGCCCGCAGTCGGCATGCGCCTCCACTTCTTGTACGTCCCGCTTGTTGTCGCCGGATTCCTCATGGCACGTGACTCGGCGCGCGTACGACGCTGGCTCGTCGGGCTCGCGACGCTCGCCGCCGCCGCGTCGATCGTCGGAATCATCCAGGCGGTCGTCGGCCCCGACTTCCTGTCACCGGGCCAGCCGACCGACCTTCAGCACCTCGAGCTCACCCGGCGGACGCTCAGTGGTCGCGAGCTCTTCCAGCCTTCGGGTCCATTCGCGGATCCCGGTCGCCTCATCGCCGCGTCCGTGGTCGGCGTCACGGTCGCGTTCGCTGCCTTCGTCGGCTGGCGCAAGCAAGCCCGCGGTCCGATCTTGCTCGGCATCGTCTGCGCCGCGGGGACGTGGGCAGCGAGCGGGAAGGCAGGCGTGATCCTGGTCGGCACGCTCGCGCTCGCGACGATCGTGAGCCTCCGTTTCGGGTCTCGTGAGCGTCGCGTCAGGTGGGCCATGGGCACCGCAACCGTGTTGATCGTGGCGCTCGTCGCTCTGGCCGCCGCGTTCCCCGGTCTCTTCCGTGATCGCGTCGAGTACTTCGCGCAGACGCTCAGCCCGACCTCCCCCGTGAACGAATGGAGCGACCGATTCGACGCGTGGGAGTCCGACATCGCTCGGGGTATTGCGATCGGCGGGCTCCTCGGCACGGGCACCGGCCAGGAGTCGCTTGGACGCCAGTACATCTTCGGTGACGAGACCGATGAGCGCCGCCTTTCGCAAGTCGAAGGCGGTTACGCGTCGCTAGCGGTCGAATGGGGCCTTATCGGCATCGGGCTCTGGCTCGTTTGGAGCATCTCCTGGACACGTCGCCTGTGGCGATCGGGCAAGCGACTCCGGGGCAGCTCCCTCGCGTCGGCCACTTTCGTGCTTTTCGCCTGGGCGGTCATGGTGCTCTTCGTACGGTTCATGACAGGGCTGAGCTCGTGGCAGGACTACCTCCCGAACGCCTACTTCTGGTTCCTGTCGGGCGTGGTGTTCGGGCTCGCGAGCTGGTCGGGGACGCAGGCCGATGCGCAGATGGCCCGCGCGGAGCCGTCCGCTCGGATCGGCACCGCGTACCATCCGGATCCTGTCGTGAGGTAGGTGAGGTCGCAGACGTGATCGCCGGACCAGACCGAAACTGCACCGACGACCTCAGGGCGCGGTTCGTCATCGAAGGCCCGCCTCGGCGTTGGTCGCCTCGATCCGCGTGGGGTCGAGGGCCTTGCTCTGGATCACCTGAACGAAGCCGGCTTCGTTCGACGGCTCCACCTGCACGTCGACGTCAGTGCTGTCGACGAAGCTGACCGGGCCGTCGAGGTACTTTTCCATCACTGACCACCACGCGCCCTACCGGCGAGCGGCCTCCTTCTCGGCCCGCTTCGCCTCCCGCTTGCGGGTCCGGGCACTCCGCGAGCCGCGCCGCCCGTAGTAATAGCGGTAGCCATAGCCGTAGTCGACCTCGCGTGCGGTCCGGTTGAAGACCGCGCCGACGAGCCGGGCGTCGACCTGCCCGAGCTTCGCCACCGCCCGCTGGAGCCGCTTGCGCGTCGTAAAGCCCGCCATCACGACGAGCAGCGTCGCGTCCGCCCACGTGGAGACCACCGCGGCGTCGGTCACCGGGAGCACCGGCGGCGAGTCAATGATGACGGTGTCGGCCTGGGCCGCGAGCTCCTCGAGGAGGCCCTTCGTGAGCGGTGACCCCAAGAGCTCCGAGGGGTTCGGGGGAAAGGGGCCGGAGGCGAGCAAGGAGAGGTGCTCCTCGCCCGGGACCCGCTGGAGGGCGGTCGCGAGCGGCTGACGGCCCAGCAGCACGGAAGTGAAGCCCACGTCGTTGGGGAGGTCGAAGTACTCGTGGACTCGCGACCGGCGCAGGTCGAGATCCACGATCACCACGCGCTGCCCCGCCCGGGCGAGCATGGCCGCAAGGTTGGCGACCGTCGTGGTCTTGCCCTCGGCGGCGATGGGGCTCGTGACCTGGAGCGTGCGCAGCTGACGGTCGAGGCTCAGGAACTGCACCGCGGTCCGCAGCGATCGGTAGGCCTCGGCCGGTGGTGAGTTGGGGGCCGTGAGCGCGACCACCCCGGGCGACCTGGTCTTCCACTCCACCGAGGGCACGTGCCCGAGGACGGGCAACCACGTGCCGGTCGATCGGTCGAGGTCCTCCGCTGTCTTGATGGAGTCGTCGAGGTAGTCGACGACGAAGGCGAGCCCGATGCCGAGCACGAGCCCGATCCCGGCGGCCACGAGACCGTTGCGCACGGGGTTGGGCCGCACCGGGTTCTCCGGGGCGACGGCGCGCTTCACCACCCGCGGACCGCCGCTCGCGAGCCCCGCCTCCAGGTCGAGCTCGTCGAGCTTCTGGCGGAACAGCAGCCGTTGCTCGATCAGCGCGTCGCGCTCGGCCTGGAGGCTCGCGGCGACGGCGCCGCGCTCGTCGTCGGGAGTGAACGCCACCTGGGCATCGATCTCGCCGATCCGCCGGTCGACTTCGCTGATCCGGCCCTGGATCTTCCGCGCCGCCTCCAAAACGGCCTCGGACTCCCGCTGCCGGCCGACCTCGATGTAGGCCTCGGTGTAGGCGTTGACCGCCTCTGCCGCGCCCGCGGGATCGGTGCTCTCGACGCTGATCTCGATGATGTCGGTCTCGCCGACCTGCTCGGCCGACACGTCGGGCGCGACGCCGAGCTTCTCGGCGACCGCCTCGCCGATGTCGGAGCTCTCGAAGATCCGGATCTCGGTCTCGGCGGCGTTGGGGTCGACGGGGGCCACCTGGTCCGACAGCGGGTTGTCGCGCCGCGAGTTGAGCAGCACCTCGCCCTCGGCCCGGTAGACCTTCTCCTGCTGGAGGGTGAGCGCGACGGCCGTGCCCACGACGGCCAGGACGACGAGTGCGACGACCCAGGCGCGGCGGCGGGCGATCCGCAGGTAGTCGAGGAGGCTCAGCTCCCGCGTCTCGCCGTTCGGGTCCGGCATCGACGAGATCGTACCCGCCGCGCGAAGGCTCTCCCTGGACCGCGCCGGCCTGGGCCCCGACGCTAGGCCCGCACGAGCAGGAGGATCAGCGTGTAGTGGCAGGCGCCCGCCGTGACGACCATCGCATGCCAGACCTCGTGGTAGCCGAAGACGGCCGGTCGCAGCGCGGGCCGTCCGGCAGCCAGCATCACGGCACCGACGGTGTACATGAGGCCGCCGGCGATGCAACGCCCGCGAGTTTGATCACGTGAGACCCTTCGGTCCCAGTCGCCTCGCAGTCGGGCCTTTCACTCAGGCGGATCCCCTTAGTAACCGCCGGGAGGCACCGCTTACCTAGCCCTGAGTCCACCCTCGGCCACGCGTCCATCGGTCTCGGCGACCTCGATGCGGTCACGTCCGTTCGCCTTCGCTTCGTAGAGCGCACCGTCGGCGCGCTGAAGCGTTGTCCTCGGGCTCTCGCCCTCCCGGTGCACGGCAATGCCGGCTGAAAACGTGGTGACGGCCTCATTCCACTCGTCGCGGAGGCGGCGCAGCACGTCCTGAGATCCGCTGACCCCTCCGCGCGCGAGGACCATCGCGAACTCTTCGCCGCCGTACCGCGCCACGCTGTCGCTGTCGCGAGTCACGGACCGCATGGCGTCCGCGAACTGCTGCAGTGTGTCGTCGCCCACTTGATGGCCATGGACGTCGTTGACTCTCTTGAAGCAATCGAGGTCGACGACGACCACCGCGTCACCTGGCTGCATGGACGTCAGCGCTCGCTCGTAGCACCTGCGATTGCCGAGTGCGGTGAGAGGATCGGTCTCTGCGATGCGCTCGAGGTGATGCGTGCGTTGGCTCAAGGCGCGAGCGAGTAGCTCGCCGATCAAGCACCACATCGGGGCGGCGATCGCGAGGGCTGTGAGCCCGGAGCGCATTGCGTGACCGCTACCGATGACGTAGGACAGGACTGCGATCGGCACCATCCGCAGGGGTACACCGGGCCGGCCAACGAGGCCGATGTAGACGAAAGTAAAGCTGTACAGGGAGATGTACAGGGTAAGGACGCCCGGGGTGAGAACGCCGGCGACGGCCAGCAGCACATACCCCATGATGGGGAGGGCGACGAGGGGCCGAGCACCCCACCGTGACCACGGCAAACGCGGAATGACGAGTCCAACCGCCAGCGCCACCAGACCCATCGTGCCGATCGTGAGTCGCGGGACGTTCGGTGGAGTCAGGGGCAAGGTGATCCAGACGATCGTCGCCGCCCCGACGAAGAGCACCGCGCCGATCCGAGCTCCTCGGACGGATTCACTTTCACCGGCACGGCCGAGCAGGAGTGCATCCAAGTACGACTGGCTCATGGGAGGCCGGGGATCCACTGATCGGTGGAGCGGCTGCGTCCCCGCCGCTGATCCTTCTGCGCTTCCAGCGCGTCGGTGAGCTCGCGAGGTGTTGAGGGCACCCCCAGGTGGAACCCTTGGCCGTAGTCGCAACGCATCGCCTTCAACAGCTCCAGCTGCGCTGCCGTCTCGATCCCTTCCGCGATCGCCGTGAGGTCGAGCGTGTGGGCGAGCAGGATGATCGTGCCGACGAAGGCCTGTCCCTGTTCGCTCTCGGTGATCCGTGCCGTGAAGGAGCGATCAAGCTTGACCGTGTGGACCGGGAAGAGGTGAACGTACGAGAGCGAGGACTGGCCGGTGCCGAAGTCGTCGATCGCCAGCCGCACCCCGAGCTCGCGAAGAGCTGTGAGCTGACGGAGGCAGAGCTCCATGTCTTCCATCACGGCGGTCTCGGTGACCTCGAAGGTCAGGTGCCCCGGATCGATGCCATGGCTGTCGATCGCTGTCCCGACGCGGGCCAGGAGCTCGGGATCGGCCAGTTCACGAGCCGACAGGTTCATCGAGACGGTGAAGCGCGGCTCATCGGTCAGCCCGCTCCACTGCACGATGTGTCGGCACACGTCGTGGAGCACGAACTCGCCGAGCTCGACGACGAGGCCCGTTGCCTCAGCCGCGGGAATGAAGTCAGCTGGAGGGACCAAGCCGCGGCTCGGGTGGCGCCAGCGGATGAGCGCCTCGGCTCCGACCACGCGGCGGCGCCGACCCACGACGTCGAAGATCGGCTGGTAGTGCACCTCGAGCTCATGGTGCGCGAGTGCCCGGCGCAATGACCGGTCGGTGCGGGCGAACCGGAGGGCTGTGAGCCGTAGGGCACGCGGCTGATTGATGAGGAGTGCGAGCACCTGGCCGATACCGAGGAAGAACCCTGTGCGCATACCCCAGTCACTGAACACCTGCGACGTGCCGTCGGTAACGTCGAGGGGCAGCAGCGGCCCCGCGAGGAGGCCCGACACGATCGACGTGATGAACGTGCCCGCCCATCCGAAGCGCAGCGCCGCGAAGATGATCGGGATGTAGAACCAGTGCGGCGGCACAGGCCCGGCCCCGCCCAAGGCGAAGGCGATGGCCCACGAGGCTGCGAGCAGCCCGACAATTGCGCAGACGGCGAGGCCTGCCGGCAGCTCTGCTGACACGCCTGCGACCTGCGCGGCCGTGCGCTGGCGCCAATGGAACCCGGGCGACGCTGGAGCAGCCATCGTGGCACTCCTCAACCTCAACGACCGCGACAGGCTCACTGCGGGATATCGTCGGATGTCGCCGGGTCTTGAGGGCGTTTTGTCGACTACGGGCCAGCCGATCGCCCCAGTGGGTACGCGATGGGCGCCCTTCCCAGCGCGTCTAGGCCCGCACGAGCAGGAGGATCAGCGCGTAGTGGCACGCGCCCGCCGTGACGACCATCGCATGCCAAACCTCGTGGTAGCCGAAGACGGCCGGTCGCAGCGCGGGCCGGCCGGCAGCGAGCATCACGGCGCCGACGGTGTACATGACGCCGCCGGCGAGCAGCAGCCCCAGCTCGACCGGACCCAACCTGCGCAAGAGCTCGGGGGCAGCGACCACCCCGAGCCAGCCGAGGGCGAGGTACAGCGCCATGCCCACCCGGTGGAGCCGGTCGAGGCAGATGACGGTGAGGACCACGCCGGCGAGGCATCCGACCCAGGCGACCGACAGCAGCGCGATGCCCCAGGCCGGTCGCAGCACGAGCAGCGTGATGGGCGTGTACGTGCCCGCGATCAGCACGAAGATCATCGAGTGGTCGAGATGCTTCATGATGCGCTCGGCCCGGGGCGACCAGGCCCGTCGGTGGTACGCGGCGCTGGTGGCGTACACGGCTGCGAGGCTCACCGCGAAGATCGCCGCCCCCGTACGGGCCTCGGCGCCGCGGCCGGCAGCCACCAGCCCGAGGCCGGCGGGGACCGACGCCACGAACGCGAGCTGGTGCAGCCGGCCCCGCCAACGAGGCTTCGGCTTGGCGACGGCGGTCTCGACCGCGGGCACGGAGACATCTTGGCCGGTCGCCGAGCTGGATGGGCGGCACCCCCGCGACGGCCCACCGGGGGTGGCGATGGTCAGGCCTGGATGATGACGAGCCGCTCCTCGGTCATCTCGCGCACCGCCCAGTGCGGGCCCTCGCGGGTGTTGCCGGAATCGCGCCGGCCGCCGTAGGGCATCTGGTCGGCCCGGAACGTCGGCACCTCGTTCACGAGCACGCCGCCGTAGTCGAGGGTGCGGGCGGCGCGCAGGGCCGTCGGCAGGTGCGACGTGAAGATGGCGGCCTGGAGCCCGTAGCGCGAGTCGTTGGCGAGCCGCAGCGCCTCGCCCACGTCGCTGTAGGCCTGCACGGCCACCACCGGGCCGAAGACCTCGAGCGCGCACACCTTCATGTCGGGCTTCACGTTGGCGAGCACCGACGGTCGGACGAACGGGCCGTCGACCCCACCCCCGGTGAGGACGTCGGCGCCCGCGGCCGCGGCCTCGTCGACCCACGAGACGACCCGGTCGCGTTCCGCGGTCGAGATCAGCGACGACACGTCGGTGTCCTCGGCCAGCGGGTCGCCCAGCTTCAGGGCCTCGACTTTGGGGACCAGGGCGTCGAGGAACGGCTCGACGATCGACTCGTGGGCGTAGACGCGCTGGGTGGAGATGCACGACTGGCCGGCGTGGCTGTACCCGGCCACGGAGATCTTCCCGGCGGCCGTCGCGTAGTCGGCGTCGGGCTCGAGGATCACGGGGGCGTTGTTGCCCAGCTCGAGGCCGACCTTCTTGCGGGGGGCGCGTGCCTTGATGCCCCAGCCCACGTCGGGCGAGCCGGTGAACGTGATCATGGCGACGTCGGGATGGTCGACGAGGGCGTTGCCGACGGTGCCGCCGCCGCCGGTGACCACGTTGAGCCAACCGGACCGCAGTCCGCACTCGTCGAGCAGGAGATCGGCGAGCGCAAGGGCTGACAGCGGCGTCTGCGACGCCGGCTTGAGCACCACCGGGCAACCGGCCGCGATCGCGGGCGCGACCTTGTGCGCCACCAGGTTGAGCGGGAAGTTGAACGGGCTGATGGCGCCGACGACGCCGATGGGTACCCGCAGGGTGAACGCGAGCTTGCCCGCCCCGGCGTCGCTGCCCTCCATGGGGACGAGGTCGCCGGCCAGCGTGCGCGCCTCGATCGCCGCGAACGTGAAGGTGGAGACGGCCCGCTGGGCCTCGACGCGTGCCGTCTTGATCGGCTTGGCGGCCTCGGCGGCGATGATCCGGGCGAAGTCCTCGGTACGCTCTGCGAGCAGCCCGGCGGCGCGCTCGAGCACCTCGGCCCGCTCCCACGCCGCCGGCGCGCCGGCGGCGAGCACGTCGCGGGCCGCCTCGACCGCCCGGTCGACCTCGGCCGACCCGCACGCCGGCACCCGGCCCAGCTCGGCGCCGTCGTAGGGCGACTCGACCGCGATGGTGCCCCCGGTGGTGACCCGCTCGCCGCCGATGGGGAGGGTGCGAGGCTCGATCATCGCGGCTCCCTGGCTCGTTCGCACGACGTCGTCAGCCTTCCACACCGCCGGTCGGGCTATTCCGGGAGCAGCGCTAGGCAACCACCTTCAGTAGCAGCTCCTCGACCCGTTGTGCCGACGAGTTCCAGTTCAGGCGGGATTCGAACTCGTCGAACGACGAGAGGGCCAACCGCTCGTACGCGTCACGGTCCAGGAACACGCGGGCGACGTACTCGCAGTAGTCGGTCGCGGGCGCGTCCTTCGGGAAGCGCTGGCCGTTTCGCCCGTTGGCGACCAACGACGAGACGCCGCCGACATCGGTCACGATCGACGGCACTCCGAACGAGCTGGCTTCGGCGCACACCGTAGGTGTCGCATCTGCCGTCGTGGGGAGCACGAGGAAGTGCGCCTCCTGCATCAGGCGATCGAATCGTTCCGCTCCTTCGGCGGTCGACTTCGCGATATTGCCGTGCAGGGTCACGCAGTCGGGGAGCGGCCGGTGGCGCGATCTCGGACTGGCTCCGATGACTGCCAGCTCGGTGCGCAGTCCCTGTTGGTTGAGCAGCCATCTCGACCGCGGTGTCGCCGCCCTTTCTCTCCCAGTCGCTGCTGATGAAGATCAGACGGCAAGTCGTTCGAGACCTCAGCGCGACGAGACGCTCAACGTCACGGGCAGTCCGCTGGCAATCGATGTTGGCGCCGAAGGGCACTACCGCCACTCGTGTCGGATCGATCGCGTAATGGTCGACCGCACCCTTAGCCGCCCATTCCGAGGAATAGATCGCCAGGGTGCACCGGCTGAGCGCCGCCGTGTCGTTGGCGAGGCCGTCGCGGATGGTGGCGTCCGCGAGCTTGGCCTTCGAGTCGGAATAGACCTCGATCGTGCTGGCAAACGTCGCGTCGGTCCAGATCACGATGGGCTGATCGCAGTCGAGATAGGCGACGGGCTGCGACCCCTGGCTCATGGGGCTCAGTACGACCTCGGCGTCCGTCCGGCGTAGCTGGCTCGAGATCTGGCGAGCGAAATCCCTGACGAGGAACCGATCGCGCTTGGCGTCGTAGCGCAGGCGCGAGGAAGCAAGGTGCTCGTGGTAGAGCTTCCTCGCGAGCACCAGGGACATGACAGGCCTTCGGCGGCTGAGCGACAAGAACTCGAGCGGGAGGCGCCGATGCTGCAGCGCTCGCATCATGTAGTGGAGTCGCCCACCGAACGCGTCGGGATCCGTGAGGTCGTGCTGACTCACGCACGCGACCTTGAGCACCGCGCCCTCTCACCCTCCCTGTTGCCGCAACTTGGCACCACGTCCGGCGGATTGCCTCGAGGCCCGGTCACGCCCGGCCGCACTCTATGGCGATTGTGCCCCCACGCGTGGACGGCCGTTCTCCGAGTCGCTCCTGGGTCCCCGACTCAGCGCCCCCGGCAGTCAGCGCCCCCGGCAGGATTCGAACCTGCGCACACGGCTCCGGAGGCCGATGCTCTATCCCCTGAGCTACGGGGGCGGAGACACGAGGGTACCGCTGCCGTGCCACAATCTCGGCCCATGAATCCAGAAGCGGGGCGACAGAGAGTCCTCGTGGTCGGGCAGGGCTATGTGGGCCTACCGGTCGCGATGCGTTCCGTAGCGGTCGGCCACGCGGTCATGGGCTTCGACTCCGACGAGGAGCGGGTGAAGCTGCTGGCGGCGGGCGAGTCTCAGGTCGAGGACGTCCCTGCGCCGACCCTGATGGCGGCGCTGGCAACGGGCCGGTACCGACCCTCGAGCCGACCCGACGACTGCGCCGGCTTCGACGTGGCGGTGATCGCGGTCCCTACGCCGCTCGCCGAGGGCGTCCCTGACCTCTCCCACATCGAGGCAGCCGGTGCGATGCTCGCGCACCACGTCCGCCGGGGAGCGACCGTCGTCCTCGAGTCGACGACGTACCCCGGTACCACCGAGGAGCTCCTGGTACCGATCATCGAGAACGGCAGCGGCCTGGCGGCCGGGCTCGATTTCCACGTCGGGTACAGCCCCGAGCGCATCGACCCGGGGAACCCCATCTGGACCCTTGCCAACACTCCCAAGGTCGTCTCGGGGATCGACGAGGCGTCGCTCGAGGCGGTCCGGTCGTTCTACGAGACGATCGTCGAGCGGACGGTCGTGGTCGCCGGGCCCAAGGAGGCCGAGCTCACCAAGCTGCTCGAGAACACGTTCCGCCACGTGAACATCGCTCTCGTGAACGAGCTGGCGATGTTCGCGCACGATCTCGGGATCAACGTGCGCGAGGCGATCGATGCGGCCACCACCAAGCCCTTCGGGTTCATGCAGTTCGAGCCCGGACCCGGCGTGGGCGGCCACTGCCTTCCTATCGACCCGAGCTACCTCTCCTGGCGGGTACGCCGCCGGCTGGGCCAACCGTTCCGCTTCGTCGAGCTCGCCAACGACGTCAACGATCACATGCCGGAGTACGTGGTCCGGCGTCTCCTGGTTGCGCTCAACCGGCAGCGGATGGCGGTGAACGGCAGCCGGGTTCTCCTGCTCGGCCTGTCGTACAAGCGCAACACCGGCGACGCCCGCGAATCGCCGGCCATCCGCGTCGCTCGCGAGCTCCTGACGCTCGGCGCCGAGGTGCGCGCCGCCGACCCGTACGTCGCCGACAGGTGGGTCGACCCACGGGTGGTTCGGGTCGATCCCACGGTCGACGAGCTCTCGTCGGCGGACGCGGTGGTGGTCCTCACCGACCACGACGCCTTCGACTTCGACGCCGTGACCGAGTATGGCCGCTACGTGCTCGACACCCGGAACCGCGTCCACGGGGACCGGGTCGAGAGTCTGTGAGTGGCGCCGGCCCGCAGATCCTCCTCGTATGCACGGCCAACATCTGCCGGTCGCCCATGGCGGAGGCGTTGCTCCGGCACCGACTCGATCAGCGCGGCCTCTCGATCGAGATCGTCTCGGCCGGGCTCCTCGAGGACGGCCTCCCGGTGAGCGATGGCACGCTGCGGGCGCTCGAGAGCCGGGGAATCGACGTCAGCGCGCACCAGAGTCGCCGGCTCGACGCCGACCTCGTCGCTTCGGCGGCGCTGGTCATCGGGATGGAGCGCCGCCACGTGCAGGAGGCCGTGCTCCTGGCGCGCGATGCCTGGCCCCGGTCGTTCACGCTCAAGGAGCTCGTGCGGCGAGGCGAGTCCATCGGGCCGCGCGGCGACGAGCCGTTCGAGTCGTGGCTGGCGCGGGTGCACGAGGGGCGCTCCACGGCCGACCTCCTCGGAACCGCGGAGGAGGACGACGTGGCCGACCCGTACGGCCTGGCCGACCGGGTTCATCGCCGCACGGCCAAGGAGCTCGACGATCTCGTGACCCGGCTGGCCTCTCTGCTCTGGGGTGATCCTTGAACGCCCTCGTGACCGGCGGCGCCGGGTTCATCGGCTCGCACCTCGTCGACGCGTTGGCCGAGGACGGGCATTCGGTGCGCGTGCTCGACGACCTCTTCTCGGGTTTCGAGGAGAACGTCCATCCCCGAGCCGAGCTCGCCATCGCCACCGTGGCCGACGCCGACGCGGTGCGCGCCGCCGTGGAGGGTGTGGAGGTGGTGTTCCACCAGGCCGCGCACCGGGCCGTGCTGCGATCGGTGGAGGACCCGCTCACGACCGACACGGCGAACGTCCACGGCACGCTCACCGTCCTGAAGGCGGCGGCGGACGCGGGGGTACGGCGCGTGGTATACGCGTCGTCCAGCAGCGTCTACGGCGGCGCCGAGCGGCTCCCCACGCCCGAGTCGGTTCCCACCGTGCCGCGGTCGCCCTACGCGGTGAGCAAGCTCACCGGTGAGCACTACTGCCGGGTACTCAGCGAGCTCCACGGGCTGGAGACGATCTCTCTGCGCTACTTCAACGTGTACGGCCCGCGCCAACGCCCCGACTCGGCCTACGCGGCGGTGATCCCGCTCTTCATCGACGCGCTGCGCCGGGGTGAGCCGCCGACTGTCCACGGCGACGGCCGGCAGAGCCGCGACTTCACCTACGTGAGCGATGTCGTCGCCGCCAACCTGGCGGCGGCGGGCGCGCCCGGCGAGGCGAGCCGTGGTGGCGCCTACAACATCGCGGGAGGCACCGCCCACTCGCTGCTCGACCTGCTCGAGGTGCTCGGCCGGATCCTCGGGGTGGAGCCGGCCCCGGTGCACACCGACCCCCGGCCCGGCGACGTACGCCACACGCGCGCCGACTCCTCGGCCGCGCGGCGGGACTTCGGCTTCGAATGTCAGGTCGACTTCGAGGACGGGCTCCGCCGGACCGCGGAGTGGTTCGCGTCCCGCTGAGGCCTCTCGGTCAGCCAGCTGCCGGGCTCAGCGTAGGGCCCGCTCGGGGGACGGCTCCTCGGCGTCGAACGACGCCTGCCGAACCCCGCGAAGAGCACGGATGAGCGTGCTGCCGACCCAGGCGACGACCGCCGCCACCAGAAGCGTGCCGATGTCGGCCAGCGCAGCCGCGTAGCGGAAGATGTCGGCGTCCCCAGCGAACTCGGAGCTGACGTATCGGACCGCCCCGATGGCGGCGAGAACGAAGGCGAGGAAGAGCACGACCGCGGCGCGCTGCAAGACGTGGGCCATGACCTCCGACCTCATTCTCGCCTCGTGGCGCAGCTCGCGCAGTGAGGGCGGCAGTGGCCCGTCGCCGTAGCCATCGGCGACGGGGACGACCCCCGACTTCGCCCACTCGTCGAAGTCGAGGCGCACGAGCCGTTCCTCGTCGGGGGGGGAGTCGTCGGCCCCCTCATCGACTCCGGCGGACGGGGACGTCGCCGCGGGCTGCTGGCGTACGAGCTCGACGGCCACCGGCCGCTCCGAGTGACGAGCGGCGATGCGAGTGACCTGGAGCGCGAGGCCGGGGCCCACGGCGGCGAGCGGCTCCTCGACGTGCACCTGCACGAAGAGCAGGTCGTCGCGCTCGGTGAACCCGGTCGAACGGACTCCGGGCAGCTTCCGCAGCTCCAGCTCGAGCTGGTCCAGGTTCACGGTCAGGCCCCCCTTCCGAGGCTCAGCACCCGTCACTACGATCCGTTCGACGGCCCTTCGCCTCGTACAACCGCTGATCCGCCAGGCGGAACAGTGCTCCCAGCTCGTCGGCTTCCCGCGGACACAAAGCGTGACCATACGAGAATGCGAGGCCCGTGTCACGCTCGGGAGCTCCGGCTTCCCGGACCCGGGCCAGGATCCCGGGCACGTTGGTGGCGCTCGTGTCCGGCAGGATCAGCCCGAACTCGTCGCCGCCGATGCGGGCGGCATCATCGCCGTAGCGGAGCACGTGCCCGAGACGGTCCGCCAGCGCCCGCAGCGCGGCGTCGCCGGCGGCGTGCCCGTCGCGGTCGTTGAGCGCCTTGAGCCCGTCGACGTCGAGGATCACGAGCGTGAACTGCCACCCATACCGGCAGCTGCGCGCGATGGCGTTCTCGAGCAGGCGGTCGAAGCTGCGCCGGTCGTAGAGCCCGGTCAGCGGGTCGTGCCCGGCCTCGTAGCGGAGGAGATCGAGGCGGAGCGCCAGCACGGCGAGGTTCGTGATCAGATGCCCGTCGAAAGAGCTCGAATCCAGCGGCGGATCGGTGTAGAAGCCGGTACCCGCCAGCCTGAGGCGGCCCTCGTCGTCCCTCGGATGGCGTCCGGCGCGAAACACCTGCCGGCCGAGCCCGGCCTCGTCGACGACCACGGCCGCGTCCCTGAGCCCGAAGTGCCTCACGACGGCGTCGAGCGCGCGGTAGATGAGCCCGATGCCAGACTCACTCGTCGCGAGCTTGGCGACGAGGTCGGATCCGAAGTCAGCCATGACCGTGATGGCCCCTGTGTAGCGCCCGCTCCCCGGCCCGCAGGCTAGCGGAAGCACCGCTCGAATCGGCCCCGCGCCGAGCGGACTCGGCGGTACGATGCCGCGCGCGCCGGCGGCGCGCCCACGCCCGTGATCCGCGACGAGATCCTTCACTCCGTGCGCGCCGCGCTCGCGGCAGCCGGTTTCCCCGAGCCGGCCGGCGGCATCGCGCTCGAAGCACCCAATGAGCGCGAGCACGGCGATTGGTCCACAAACGTCGCCCTGCAACTCGCGAAGTCCGTTCGGCAGCCACCGCGCGCGGTCGCGGACACGCTTTCCGCGGTGATCGAGGCCGACCCTCCTGCCCATCTGGCGCGCCTCGAGATCGCGGGCCCGGGGTTCCTCAACTTCCATCTCGCCCCGACCTGGTTGCACGGCGTGCTGCGCGACGTCGCCGCCGCCGGCGAGGGCTACGGGCGGGCCAAGCCGCTCGACGGAGCCCGCATCAACCTCGAGTTCGTGTCGGCGAATCCCACCGGGCCGCTCCACGCGGGAGGCGGGCGGTGGGTCGCGGTGGGCGACGCCATCGCCAACCTGCTCGCGGCCCAGGGCGCCACCGTGCACCGCGAGTACTACCTCAACGACGCCGGCAACCAGCTCGAGAGCTTCGGCCGCTCGCTGTACGCGCGGTACCTCGGCAAGGAGCCGCCCGACGACGGGTACCGGGGGGAGTACCTGGTCGAGATGGCGGGCCGGCTGCGTGCCGAGCGCGGCGATGGCGCGACCGAGGACGAGGCGCGCGAATGGGGGTACCGGGACGCGGTCCGCCAGCTCGAGGAGGACCTGGGCCGCATCGGGGTGCGCTTCGACACCTGGTTCTCGGAGCGGGCCCTCCACGAGCGCGGCGAGGTCGCCGACGTCCTGAGGCTCCTCGGCGAGCGGGGGCACACGTACGAGCGCGACGGCGCCACCTGGCTCCGTAGCACGGAGTTCGGCGACCAGCGCGACCGGGTGCTCGTCAAGGGTGACGGCGCCACGACGTACCTGGCCAACGATCTCGCCTACCACCGCGACAAGTTCGTGCGGGGGTGGGACCACCTCATCGACATCTGGGGCGCCGATCACCACGGGCAGGTCAAGTCGCTCCAAGCGGGCATGGAGGCGCTCGGCTTCCCGCCGGGCGAGCCCGAGATCGTCCTCGGCCAGCTGGTCAAGCTCGAGCGGGGTGGCGTACCGGTGCGGCTGTCCAAGCGCGCCGGCGACGTCGTCACCCTCGCCGACATCCTCGACGAGGTCGACCCCGATGCGTGCCGGCTCACCTTCCTGCTCCAGAGCATCGATACTGCCCAGACCTTCGATCTCGACGTCGTGACCGCGCAGTCGATGGAGAATCCCGTCTACTACGTGCAGTACGCCCACGCCCGCATCGCGTCGATCGGGCGCAAGGCGTACGAGCGGGGCGTCGAGCGCCGCCCGCTCGACGAGGTGGACCTGGCGCCGCTGGCCGGTGAACGCGAGCTCGACCTGCTGCGGGCGTTGGCCGTGTACCCCGACGAAGTGGCGGAGGCGGCCCGGCGCCGCGCCCCGCACCGTGTCACCACCTGGGTACGCGACTTCGCCGGCCGCTTCCACGGCTTCTACCGCGACTGCCGGGTGCTCACCGACGACATCGCGCTGACCCAGGCCCGCCTGTGGCTGATCGAGGCGTGCCGCATCGGCCTGGCCGACGCCCTCGGGCTGCTGGGCGTGCGCGCCCCCGACGAGATGGCCCGCCTGGACGACGAGGAGCCGGGACAGCCGTGAGCGAGCCGTTCGACCGCGCGCTCGTGCCGCCCGGCGTGCTCGAGCTCGACCTCGAGGCGTTGACGCGGGAGTTCGGCACGCCGCTGTTCGTCTACGACGAGGACGACCTACGCCGGCGGTGCCGGGAGTACCTGGAGCACTTCGGCGACGACAACGTCGCGTATGCCGGCAAGGCGTTCCTCTGCACGGCCATGGCGCGCCTCGTCGGCGAAGAGGGTCTGCACCTCGACGTGGCGACCGGTGGTGAGCTGCACGTCGCCCTGGGCGCCGGCTTCCCTGCCGAGCGGGTGGTGTTCCACGGCAACAATAAGTCGGTCGGGGAGCTCGAGTCGGCCCTCGCCGGCGGGGTGGGCCGTATCGTCGTCGACTCCTTCGACGAGCTCGACCGGCTCGAGCGGATCGTCACCGCCCGGGACGTGTCGCCGCGGGTGCTGGTGCGGGTGACGCCGGGCGTCGAGGCGCACACGCATGTCTTCATCGAGACGGGCACGGAGGAGTCGAAGTTCGGGTTCACCGTCACCGACGGTGTCGCCCGCGTCGCGGCGACCCGGGTGGCCGAGAGCCCGAGGCTGCGGTTCGCGGGCCTGCATTGCCACATCGGCTCGCAGATCTTCGTCCTCGAGTCGTACCGCCGCGCCACCGAGATCCTGGCCGGCCTCGCCCGGGAGCTGGAGGCCGGCGGGCATCTCGTCGAGGAGCTCAATCTCGGTGGCGGCCTCGGGGTGCGCTACCTGCTCGACGACCCCGTCCGCGAGGTCGCCGACTACGCCAAGACGCTGCGGACCGCCTTCGACGAGGCGTGCTCGGGCGCGCGGCTGACGGCGGCGCCCCGCCTGATGGTCGAGCCCGGCCGCTCGATCGCGGCGCCCGCCGCGATCACGCTGTACCGGGTCGGGACCGTGAAGGAGATCCCCGGCGGGCGGACCTACGTCGCGGTCGACGGCGGCATGAGCGACAACCCGCGCCCGGTGCTGTACGGCGCCGGCTATGAGGCGTACCTGCCCGCCCGCATCGACGAGCCCCGCCCGGTGGTGGCGTCGATCGCAGGGAAGCACTGCGAGCAGGGCGATCTGCTCGTGACGGATGCCCACCTCCCGGCCGGCGTCGAGGTGGGGGACCTCCTCGCCGTGCCCGTGACCGGCGCGTACGGCTACTCGATGGCGTCCAACTACAACAAGGTGCCTCGCCCGGCGGTGGTGTTCGTACGGGGTGGCGAGGCTCGCCTGGTGATCCGGCGCGAGACGCCCGACGATCTCGTCCGCCTGGATGAGCCCTAGTTCGCGAGACTGACCCTGTGACCGACCGCCTGCGCGATGAAGCCGTGAAGGTGGGACTGCTCGGGTGCGGGCACGTGGGCTCGGCGCTGGTGCGCCTGATCGACGAGCATGCCGACGTCATCGAGAGCCGCGCCGGCGTGCGGGTCGAGGTCACGCGGGTGGCGGTGCGCAACCTCGCGCTCGAGCGCGATGTCCCGCTGCCGGCGAGCATCTTCACCCACTCCGCCTCCGACGTCGTCGGCGACCCCGAGATCGACGTCGTGGTGGAGGTGATCGGCGGGATCGAGCCCGCCCGCTCGCTGGTCACGGAGGCGTTGAAGTCGGGCAAGCCGGTGGTGACCGCCAACAAGGAGCTCCTCGCCAACGTGGCCAAGGAGCTGTTCGAGACGGCCGAGACCGCGGGCGTCGACCTCCTGTTCGAGGCGTCGGTAGGCGGCGGGATCCCCCTCATCCGGCCGTTGCGCGAGTCGCTCGCCGGGGATCGGATCCGGCGGGTGATGGGCATCGTGAACGGGACGACCAACTACATCCTCACCCGCATGACCGAGGAGGGCTCGTCGTTCCAGGAAGCGCTGGCCGAGGCGCAGACGCTGGGCTACGCCGAGCGTGACCCGACGGCCGACGTCGAGGGGTTCGACGCTGCCGCGAAGGCCGCGATCATGGCGTCGATCGCCTTCGGCGCCCGGGTCGTGGCCGGCGACGTGTACCGCGAAGGCATCACCGCGGTCACCGACGACGACATCGCGTCCGCGCACGAGCTCGGGTACGTCGTGAAGCTGCTGGCGGTCGTCGAGGAAGCCGACGGCGAGATCGCGGCGCGGGTGCACCCGGCCATGGTGCCGGTGCACCACCCGCTGGCCTCCGTGCGCGAGTCGTTCAACGCCCTGTTCATCGAGGGCGACGCCGTCGGCGAGCTGATGCTCTACGGCCGTGGCGCCGGCGGCAGCCCGACGGCGTCGGCGGTGCTCGGCGACCTGATCGACGCGTCCAAGAACCTGGTCTCGGCCGGCCGGGGCGCCACGATCGGCCCGCTCGCCCGCCGCCCGATCCGGCCCATCGACGCGGTCGAGTCGCAGTTCTACCTGCTCATGGAGGTGGCGGACCGTCCCGGGGTGCTCGCCGCCATCGCGTCCGAGTTCGGGCGCCACGGCGTCTCGATCAAGTCGATGCAGCAGAAGGGCATCGGCGATGACGCCCGCCTCATCTTCGTTACGCACAAAGCGCGCGAAGCGGCGCTGCGCGCCACGGTGCACGCCCTGCGCGACGTCGAGCCGGTGCACCGGGTGGGGTCGGTCGTGAGGGTCATAGGCGACGAGCCGTGACCTGGGCGGGAGTGATCGAGGAGTACCGCGAGCTGCTGCCGGTCACCGACGCCACCCCGATCGTGACGCTGCTCGAGGGCGGGACCCCGCTGGTCGAGGCGCCGCGCTTGTCGGAGCGCACCGGTGTTCGGGTGCTGTTGAAGGTCGAGGGCGCCAACCCGACGGGCTCGTTCAAGGACCGGGGCATGACGGTGGCGATCTCGAAGGCGCTCGAGGAACGGTTCAAGGCCGTGATCTGCGCGTCCACGGGCAACACCTCGGCGTCGGCGGCCGCGTACGCGGCCCGGGCCGGGCTCTCCTGCGGGGTGGTCATCCCCGAGGGACAGATCGCGCTGGGCAAGCTCGCCCAGGCGCTGATCCACGGCGCGCGCGTCGTACCCGTGCGAGGCAACTTCGACGCCGCCCTGGGTGTGGTCCGAGCGCTGGGCGCCACGGGCGAGGTCTCGGTCGTCAACTCGATCAACCCGCACCGCATCGAGGGGCAGAAGACGGCCGCCTTCGAGATCGTCGACGTGCTCGGCGATTCGCCCGACGCGCACTGCGTCCCGGTCGGCAACGCCGGCAACATCACCGCCTACTGGAGTGGGTACCGCGAATACGCCGCGCTCGGACGAGCCCGCTCGACGCCACGCATGCTCGGGTGGCAGGCGGCCGGGGCTGCCCCGCTGGTGTTGGGCGAGCCAGTGCCGTATCCCGAGACGGTCGCGACCGCGATCCAGATCGGGAACCCGGCGTCGTGGGAGGGGGCGGTCGCGGCCCGCGACGAGTCCGGCGGCCACATCGGGGCGGTGACCGACACCGAGATCCTCGACGCCTACCGCCTCCTGGCCACCCTCGAGGGCTACTTCGTCGAGCCGGCCTCGGCCGCCTCGGTTGCGGGTCTCCTGCGGGCGGTCGAACGCGGGCTGATCGAGCCGCTCGAGACAGTGGTGTGCCTGCTGACCGGCCACGGGCTCAAGGATCCCGAGCGCGCGATCGCCGAGGTCGAATTGGGGGCGACGGTCGAGCCGACCGCCGAGGCGGTGGCTGCGGAGCTGGGGCTGTAAAGCCTCTCTCAGACGCGGTCCGCGGCCTAGTTCACCACTCGACGTCGGGGTAGAAGTGGCGGGCGAGTTCCGTCGTGCCTTCCTGCACTCGGCCGACCTCGTCGTCGGTGAGGCGTGACCGCCAGGCCTCGATGTTCCCCGCCGAGTCACGCTGAATTTGGTAGGGGTCGCCTTCGGGAGCCTCCGTGGGGTTGTCGGCGCTGCTGTGCTTCCGGATGACTGCTTCGGCCGCCGGCGTCATCTCCACATCAAGTGCCCGATACATGGCGCGAAAGCCCTCGATGGGGGCGGCGGACAGGTCTTCGTGCCGGATGAACTGCCAGTCGGGCCGACGTTGCTGGGTGACTCGGATCACCTCGTGGGTGACGACCCACGCCAGGACAGCGCCGTCGAAGGGGTCGTGCGGGCCGCGTAGCGCCTCGAGTCGCTCGCGATGCTGCTGCAGGTACACCTTCACGAGCTCCGGCTGGTCGAGGAACTTACCGAAGTCGTGAGTCCAGCCCACTCGCATGATGCTGGAGACGAAGGCCGCAGGGTGGCGAATCATGATCACGACCTGCATTCCGAACGTGTCAGCAAGCCATTCCGCCGAGAACAGCGCGATGGGATCCTTCATCAGCGGGCGCAGGCCCGCGCGCCGTGCCTGCGACGCGCGACGGCCGGCAGCGACCACTTGCCGGACCTGTTTTCGGGTCCGGCAGGTCCGCAACTCCTTGTCGATCCGGTAGCGCAACTGGAGGGTGCGCTCAATCGGTGTCTTGAAGCTCGCCTCATTCGCCGGGTGGACGAACGTGAACCCACGGAAGGGAGCATCACAGAATCCCGGCCGGGGGATCTCTGGGTTGAAGGGCTCGTGGAGATAGGCGAACGATCCCGAAGCCTCGAGCATCCGACCCACCCAGGTCGTACCGGACCGGTGCGACCCGGACACGAGCACAGGACTCGCCACCGTAGCCATCGTGCTCCCCCCGACTCACCGTTACCCTAGTGACAAGGCCGCGGCCCGCCGGAGCGCCATCGACGACGTCATCGAGAGCGGTTCGCGGTAGCGATGCCACGCAGCGCGCGCGCGCCCGCTTTGTGGATTACGGCGGCGAGTGTTAGTTTGCCTGGCCTTCGCGGGTAAGGGACGACGCCGGGGAGACGTGATGGCCCAACGACTAGCCTTCGCGCGCAGCGTGGTCGTGGAAGGCGTCGCCGCCCACGACGATCCCCGTCGGCGCGCGTGTCGCGAGGAGTTCATCGCATCGACAGCTGACGTCCGTGGAGGCGCGTGATGAAGGTCGGCATCCTGGCGGGCGGGCTGGGCACGCGCCTGGCCGAAGAGACCGAAGCCCTTCCCAAGCCGATGATCGAGATCGGCGGGAAGCCGATGCTGTGGCACATCATGAAGCACTACGCACACCACGGCTTCTCCGACTTCGTCATCGCGCTCGGCTACAAGGGCGAGGTCATCAAGCGCTACATGGTCGAGTACTGCTCGCTGACGAGCAACCTCACCGTCCACCTCGGCGAGGGGAGGGTCGAGCTGCACGAGGGGGAGCGCGAGAACTGGACCGCCGAGCTGATCGAGACCGGCTTCTACACCGCCACCGCAGGCCGCATCAAGCGACTCGCTCCTTACCTCGACGACGGCACGTTCCTGCTCACGTGGGGTGACGGCGTCTCCGACCTCGACCTCGAGGACCTCCTCGCCTTCCACCGCTCGCACGGCCGGCTGGCGACGCTGACCGCCGTCCGGCCCCCGGCTCGGTTCGGGCACATGGAGCTCGACGACGACGTCGTCACCGAGTTCTCGGAGAAGCCGCAGACCGGTGAGGGCTGGATCAACGGCGCGTTCTTCGTGCTCGAGCCGGGGGTGTTCGACTACGTCGAAGGCGACGACACGCAGTGGGAGCGCGAGCCGCTCGAGAACCTGGCCAAGGACGGCCAGCTCATGGCCTATCGCTACTCGGGCTTCTGGCAGTGCATGGACACCGTGCGCGACAAGAAGACCCTCGAGCGGCTCTGGGCGACGGGCGAGGCGCCCTGGAAGGTCTGGGACTGATCGGCATGCGAGTCCTGGTCACCGGCCATCAGGGGTACATCGGCGTCCGGCTCGCCCCGCTGTTCCGGTCGGCCGGCCACGACGTCGTGGGCCTCGACAGCGGGCTGTTCGACGACTGCACCCTCGGCCCGGCCGGCCCCGGCATCGACACGCTGGAGCGCGACGTCCGTGACGTGACCGCCCGCGACCTGCGCGGCTTCGACGCCGTGGTGCACCTCGCCGGGATCTCGAACGACCCGCTGGGCGACCTCGACCCCGACTGCACGTACGACATCAACCATCGGGGGACCGTCCACCTCGCCGAGCAGGCGAAGGCGGCGGGGGTCGCGCGCTTCCTCTTCTCGTCGTCGTGCAGTCTCTACGGCGCGGCCGGCGACGCGATGCTCGACGAGCAGGCGGAGTTCAACCCCGTGACGCCGTACGGGTGGTCGAAGGTGCTGGCCGAACGGGATCTCGGTGTCCTGGCCGACGACGGGTTCTGTCCCGTCTTCCTCAGGAACGCGACCGCCTACGGGGTGTCGGCCCGGCTGCGCGGCGACCTGGTCGTCAACAACCTGGTGGGCTACGCGGTGACAACGGGAGAGGTGTTCCTCAAGAGCGACGGGTCGCCGCTGCGGCCGCTGGTCCACATCGAGGACATCGCCCGCGCCTTCCTCGCCCTCCTCGAGGCGCCGCGCGAGCTCGTCCACGGCGAGGCGTTCAACGTGGGCGTCAGCAGCGAGAACTACCGAATCAGGGAGGTCGCCGCGCTCGTGGAGGAGCTGGTGCCGGGAAGCCGGGTCGTGTTCGCGCAGGACGCCGGCCCCGACCGGCGGAACTACCGGGTGAGCTGCGACAAGCTCGCGGCCACCATGCCGGCGTTTCGGCCGCAGTGGACCGTCCGGGCCGGCATCGAGGAGCTGGTCGCCGCCTTCGGCGCCGCCCGGCTCACGCTCGACGACCTCACCGGCTCCCGGCTCCAGCGGATCCAGCACGTCAAGCGGCTGCTGGACGAGCACAGGCTCGGTCCCGACCTGAGATGGCGCGAGGCCCGGGCAGGTGCCAGGGCGACGGCGGCGCATGGCTGAGGGACCGCTGCCGCGCGCAGCGGCCTCGTGCCGGTCGTGTGGCGCGGACCGGCTCCGGCCGTTCCTCGATCTCGGCGAGACGCCGCTCGCCGACGCCCTGGTGCGGCCGGGGGACCTCGCCAAGCCCGAACCGAGGTTCCCGCTGGTGGTGGCGTTCTGCCCCGAGTGCACGCTCGTGCAGATCCTCGAGGAGGTGCCGCCCGAGAAGCTCTTTGTCGAGAACTACCTCTACTTCTCGTCGTTCTCCGACGATCTGCTCGACCACGCCCGGCGCCATGCGCTCGACCTCGTCGATCGCCAGGGGCTCGGTGCGAGCAGCCTCGCGGTCGAGCTCGCGAGCAACGACGGCTACCTCCTGCGCAACTTCGTCGACCGGGGCGTGCCGGTGCTCGGGATCGACCCCGCGCCCGACCAGGCCGAGGCGGCGGAGGCCGCCGGGGTGCCGACGATCCGCGAGTTCTTCGGCGTCGAGCTGGCGAAGCGGCTCGTCTCCGAGGGGCGGCGCGCCGACGTGATCGTGGCGAACAACGTGATGGCACACGTGCCCGATCTCAACGGGTTCGTCGAGGGAATGGAGATCCTGCTCGCCGACGACGGGGTCGCCACGATCGAGAACCCGTACGTCCGGGACCTCGTCGAGCACGTCGAGTTCGACACCATCTACCACGAGCACTTCTGCTACTTCTCCTGCACCGCCGTCGACGCCCTGATGCGGCGTCATGGCATGTTCCTCAACGACGTCGAGTACTTCCCGGGTCTCCACGGGGGGACCTTGCGGTGGTGGGTCGGGAAGCGGGAGCAGCCGTCCGAGACCGTCCGGCGCTACCTCGACGAGGAGCGCGCCACCGGCGTGACCGACTTCTCCTATTACCGCGATTTCGCCGAGCGCGTGGTTGCGATCAAGCGCGATCTGCTCGAGTTGCTCCGCGAGCTGAAGAGCGACGGCGCCCGGATCGCCGCTTACGGCGCCGCCGCCAAGGGCAGCACCCTCGTCAACTACGTCGGCATCGGCCCCGAGGTCGTCGACTTCGTCGTCGACCGCAACCTCCACAAGCAGGGCCTGTGCATGCCGGGAGTGCATCTCCCCATCCGCGACCCGGCTGCACTGCTCGATGAGCGACCCGAGTATGTGTTGCTCCTCGCCTGGAACTTCAAGGACGAGATCATGCGCCAGCAGGCCGAGTACCGGGAGCGGGGCGGTCGGTTCGTGGTGCCCGTGCCCGCCCCCACGGTGGTCTCGGCGTGAGCGGCAGGGCCGCGACCGATGCTGCCTGCCCGGCGTGCGACGCGATCGGGATGGACGTTTTCCACGAGCAGGACGGCGTTCCCGCCCACAGCGTGCTCCTGCTGCCGAGCCGTGACGAGGCTCTCGGCTATCCGACCGGCGACCTCAGGCTCGGCTTCTGCCGCTCTTGTGGGTTCATCTCGAACCTGGCCTTCGACGTCGCGCTCAACGAGTACTCCCAGCGCTGCGAGGAGACGCAGGGGTTCTCGCCGCATTTCCGGGCCTGGCTGCGGGGACTGGCCGAGGGGTTCGTCGACCGCTACGACCTGCGGGGCAGGGACGTGCTCGAGATCGGGTGCGGGAAGGGCGAGTTCCTCGCCCTCGTCTGTGAGCTCGGCGCCGGCCGCGGCACCGGGATCGATCCTGCCTACGTGCCTGATCGACTCGAGAGCGAGGCCGCCGATCGCCTGACGTTCATCACGGAGCTCTACTCGGAGGCGTACGGGCACCTGGTCGGCGACGCCGTCGCGTGCCGCCACACGCTCGAGCACATCGCTCCCGTCGCAGAGTTCGTCCGCACGGTGCGGCGCTCGCTCGCCGACCGCGACGACGTGATCGTCTTCTTCGAGCTGCCCGAGACCCTCAGGGTGCTGCGCGAGATTGCGTTCTGGGACATCTACTACGAGCACTGCTCGTACTTCACCCCCGGCTCCCTCACCCGCCTCTTCCGGCGCGAGGGCTTCGACCCGATCGACCTCCGCCTCGACTACGCCGACCAGTACGTCCTCCTCGACACCCGGCCGGGGACAGGCCGGGGGCCGCAACTTCCGCTGGAGGACGACCTCGCCGAGACTGCTCGCCTCGTCGACCACTTCCGGCGGGTGTTCCCCGAACGGGTGGAGGAGCTCGCAGCGACGATTCGCGCCGTGCACGCCGGCGACGGCCATACCGTGATCTGGGGAGCGGGCTCGAAGGGCGTGGCGTTCCTCACGACGCTGGGGGTCTCGGAGGACGAGATCGAGTACGCCGTGGATATCGACCCGTACAAGCAGGGCATGTTCATGGCCGGGACGGGCCAGGAGATCGTCGCCCCCGCCTTCCTCGCCGACTACCGGCCCGATCTCGTGCTGGTCATGAATCCCGTGTACACGGACGAGATCGGGCGGGAGCTCGAGTCGATGGGTCTCGCTCCCAAGGTCGTGGCGGTGTGAGCGAGCTCTCCGGCCGCTCGGAGTGCGTGACGTGCGGGAGTGAGGCGCGGACGCGCGTCCTCTCGCTGGAGTCGATGCCGGCGCTGATCAACCAGCGTTTCCCCGACGCCGCCTCGGCGCGGTCGGCTCCGCGGGGCGACGTGGAGCTCTTCCTCTGCGATGAATGCGGGATGATCGCCAACGCCGCCTTCGACCCCAAGCTGGTGGAGTACAGCCCCGCCTACGAGAACTCGCTGCACTTCTCGCCCACCTTCGAGCGCTACGCCGAGGGCCTGGCCAAGCGCCTGGTCGAGACGTACGACCTCCACTACAAGGTCGTCGTGGAGGTGGGGTGCGGCAAGGGCGAGTTCCTGTCTCTGCTCTGTCAGGCCGGGAACAACCGCGGCGTCGGCTTCGACCCGAGCTACGGCGGTGAGCTCGACGACTTCAGCGCCGCCCGGCACATGCGATTCGTGCCCCAGCTCTTCCCGGAGCCCACGCACACGAGCTTTGTGGACCTCGTCTGTGCCCGCCACGTGCTGGAGCACACTGCCGATCCGAACCTGTTCCTGCACCGCATCGCTCGCGCAGTCGGCAATCAACAGGCCGTCGTCTACCTCGAGGTCCCCAACGCGACGTACATGCTTCGTAGCCTCGCCGTGTGGGACGTGATCTACGAGCACGTGCTGTACCTCTCGCCGGTGTCGCTCGCGCGGCTCGTACACGAGCAGGGCTTCGACATCCGTGCCCTCGGTACGGCGTTCGACGCCCAGTACCTCTTCGTCGAAGCCCAGCCGTCCACAGGGCACGCCTCGGGTCGCCGCGACGACAGTGCCATCGCCGAGCTCCGAGAGCTGGCGGCGCGCTTCGAAGCCCACCTCCGGACCACCGTCGACACCTGGCGCTCCCGTCTCGAGGAGCTCGAAGGTCGCGGCCGCCGGATCGCGCTCTGGGGCGCCGGTTCCAAGGGCGGCACGTTCCTCAACGTCGTCCCCGGCGCTGACCTTATCGAGTGGGTGGTCGACGTCAATCCTCGCAAGCAGGGGACCTTCATCACGGGGACGGGGCATCGCATCGTGGCGCCCGAACAGCTCGCGGGCGTTTCGCCTGACGTGGTCATCGTGCTCAACCCCATCTACGTGCCCGAGGTCTCTGGCCGGCTCCGAGAGCTGGCGATCGACGCCGAGGTGATCGGGCCCGGGGCCGAGCCGGTCTCCGATGCCGGATCAGGCGAGGTCGAGATCGACCTACGAGACGACACCGCGCGACCGGGGAGTGACGTCCGAACCCGCGTCGGGGCGTCGGCAAGCTCGGGCTGCGTGACCTGCAGGGGCGAGACGCTGACGCCCGTCCTCCGGATCGAGTCGGTCCCCGCGCTCGTCAACCGGCGCTGGCACGACGCCGAGTCCGCGCGAGCAGCCCCGCGGGGCGCCATCGAGCTCGTCCTGTGCGAGGAATGCGGGATGATTTACAATGCCGCCTTCGATCCGAGCCTCGTCGAGCACACCGCTGCGCACGAGAGCTCGCTCCACTTCTCGCCGACCTTGGCGCGACACGAGCAGTCGGTGGCCGAACGGCTCATCAAGACGTACGACGTTCGTGGAAAGGAAGTGCTCGAGATCGGCTACGGGAAGGGCGAGTTCCTCGAGCTCATCTGCGCCGCGGGCGGCAACCGCGGCGTCGGCTACGACCCCAGCTACGACGGGGAGCTCGACGACGTCGCGGCGGCACGGAACATCCGGTTCGTGCGCGAGCTCCTCCCGGAGGCCGGCCACGCCAGAGCGGCCGACCTGGTCTGCTCCCGGCACGTGCTCGAGTACGACCCCGAGCCCAGGGCGTTCCTCGGCCGGTTGGGGCGGGCCATCGGCGACGCCTCGACGATCCTCGACTTCGAGGTCCCCGATGCGCTGTACATGCTGCGCGAGCTCGCGATCTGGGGCGTCAGCTACGAGCAGCCGCTGTACTTCTGCGCCCCCTCCCTCTCGCGGTTGGTCCGCGAGATGGGGTTCGAGGTCGTCGAGACGGGGCCCACCTTCGGCGGGCAGTACCTCTATCTGCAAGCTTCGCGACCGGGCGGTCCGGGCTCCGTCGCGCCGGCCGCCGAGGTCACGGCCGAGCTGTGGGAGCTGGGCAGGTCGTTCGGTCGCGGCTTCGAGGCCGTTGTGCAGATCTGGCGTGAGCGCCTCGAGGAGCTCGAACGTGAAGGTCGCCGGGTGGCGCTCTGGGGCGCCGGGTCCGAGGGCGTGACCTTCCTCAACGTCGTGCCCGGCGCCGACCGTCTCGAGTGGGTCGTCGATATCAACCGCCGGAAGCAGGGGGCGTTCGTCGCCGGCACCGGGCAGCGCATCATGGCGCCCGAACAGCTCGCGAGCGCGTCACCGGACGTGGTGATCGTCCTCAACCCGCTCTACGCCTCCGAGGTCCGTGCCTGGTTGCGAGAGCTGGCCATCGACGCCGAGGTGATCGGGCCTGGGGGCGCGCCGGTCTCCGATAACGGATCAGGCAGGGTCGAGATCGATCTACGCGACGACACCGCGCCCGGCGTCGGACGCGGGCACCGGAGGGACGAAAGTGCTCACGACTCGCGATAGGGGCGCGATGCCCAAGAGCCCGCGTGCACCCGACACCGGCCCGGCATGACCCGGGTCGGCGCGTCGGGAGGCTCTGCGTGCGTGACGTGCAGGGGGGAGGCGCTGACGCGCGTCCTCCGGGTCGAGTCGGTCCCGGCGCTCGTCAACCGGCGCTGGCCCGACGCGGAATCCGCGCGAGCAGCCCCGCGGGGCGACATCGAGCTGGTCCTGTGCGAGGAATGCGGGACGATACACAATGCCGCCTTCGATCCGAGCCTCGTCGTGTACACCCCTGCATACGAGAACTCGCTCCACTTCTCGCCGACCTTCGAGCGGCACGCGCACTCCGTTGCCGAACGGCTCGTCAAGACGTACGACGTTCGTGGAAAGGAAGTGCTCGACATCGGCTGCGGGAAGGGCGAGTTCCTCGAGCTCATCTGCGCCGCCGGCGGCAACCGCGGCGTCGGCTACGACCCCACCTACGACGGGGAGCTCGACGACGTCGCCGGCGCGCGGAACCTCCGGTTCGTGCGCGAGCTCTTCCCGGAGATGGGGCACGCGAGGGGGGCCGACCTGGTCTGCTCCCGGCACGTGCTCGAGCACGATCCCGAGCCCAGGGCGTTCCTCGGCCGGCTGGCCCGGGCCATAGGCGACGCTCCGACCATCCTCGACCTCGAGGTCCCCGATGCCCTCCACATGCTGCGCGAGCTCGCGATCTGGGACGTCATCTACGAGCACCCGTTGTACTTTTGTGCCATCTCCCTCTCGCGGCTGGTCCGCGAGATGGGGTTCGAGGTCCTCGAGACGGGACCCACCTTCGGCGGGCAGTACCTTTATCTGCAAGCGGCGCGATCGGGCACTCCGGACTCCGTCGGGCCGGCTGCTGACGTCACCGCCGAGCTGCGGGAGCTGGGCAGGTCGTTCGGTCGCGGCTTCGACGCGGTTGTGCAGATCTGGCGTGAGCGCCTCGAGGAGCTCGAACGTGAAGGTCGCCGGGTGGCGCTCTGGGGCGCCGGGTCGAAGGGCGTGACCTTCCTCAACGTCGTGCCCGGCGCCGACCGTCTCGAGTGGGTCGTCGATATCAACCGCCGGAAGCAGGGGGCGTTCGTCGCCGGCACCGGCCAGCGCATCGTGGCGCCCGAACAGCTCGCGAGCGCGTCACCGGACGTGGTGATCGTCCTCAACCCGCTCTACGCCTCCGAGATCCGTGCCTGGTTGCGAGAGCTCGCCATCGACGCCGAGGTGATCGGGCCGGAGGACGCGACTCGAGCCCGCCACCGTCTGGCGCGATGATCGTCGGCTCGACCTGGGTGCCCATGCCTCTGTCACGACGACACTTCATCGCCGCCGGCTTCGGGTTGGTGGCAGGCGGCGTCGCCGCTGCCTGCCAGTCCGGGGGGCCGAGCCGACGGTCACGAAATCCCGTGCCGGCGGGCCGGTGGAGCAACCCCGCAACCTGGGGTGGTGCCGTCCCCCGTCGCGGCGCGCACGTGGTGGTGGACCGGGCGGTGCTCGTCGACGTCGACGCCGAGGTGGCCAGCCTCACCATCAGCCCGGTAGGGACGCTGGTCTTCGACCCTGAGGGCGGACGCACCCTCGAGAGCGAGGGCAACGTCGTCGTCCACGGACGCCTCGCCATGCGCCCGGCGACGGCGTCGGCCGAGCACCGGCTCGTGTTCAGGGGCGTCGACGAGCGGCGCTTCGCCGGTGGTGGCATGGACCCGTTGGACTCCGACGTGGGCCTGTGGGTCATGGGCGCGGGGGTGCTCGACGCCGCCGGCACCCCGAAGCGGGCATGGTCGCGTCTCGCCGAGCCTGCCCGCTTCGGGACGAGCAGCATCACCGTGGCCGACCCCTCGGGCTGGCAGGCGGGCGACGAGATCGTCGTCACCCCGACCGAGGCCCCGTCCCTTCCCGAGCATCACCTGCGCCACGATCGCCGCCGCATCGCCTCGATCTCGGGGACCGAGATCGAGCTCGACACTCCTCTCGACTTCCCACACCCCGCCGTCGAGGTCGCGCCCGGGCACACGATGAGGGCCGAGGTCCTGAACCTGACCCGGAACGTCCGGATCGAAGGCACCCCCGACGGGCGTGCCCACGTGTTCATTCGAGCCGGCCGCCAGACGATCTCCCACGTCGAGCTCGCCCACGTCGGTCCTCGCCAGCCGACGCCCGACCCGCAGGCGGACAGCCAGAAGGTGCTCGGTCGCTACGGCCTTCACTTCCACCATTGCGGCGACGGCTCGAGTGGCTCGACGGTCGAGGGCTGCGTCATCCGCGACGCCGGCAACCACGCCTTCGTGCCCCACACCTCCCACGGAATCACGTTCCGCGACTGCATCTCCCACGACACCATCGAGAAGCCGTACTGGTGGGACGAGTCCGAGCTCACCGACGACACGCTCTTCGAGCGCTGCGTCGCCAGTCGCTCGCGCCACGATCCCGACTCGCGCGGCTACGGCCACGAGGCATTCCTGTTCGGAGCCGGGGAGGGAAACCGGGCCCGGGACTGCGTGGCTTCGGGCATCTCGGGCGGCTTCGGTGGCTTCGGCTGGGACGCGCTCCACCCCCAGTCCGTATGGCCCGAGGCATCCGGCCTCGTCGCCCACAACATCAATGGCCCGGGCATCAAGGTGTGGCAGAACAATTTCGAGTGCCACCACATCCGCGGCTTCGTCAGCTACCACAACTCTGGCGCAGGCATCGAGCACGGCGCCTACGGCAACAACTACCTCTACGAGGACGGCATCTGCTACGGCAACGGGGCTTCGCCCATCGATGTCCACGCGTCGTTTACCGCTCCGCGCTCCGATGACAACGGCAAGGTCTGCGACCAGCGACAGACCTACCGCCGTATCCATTGCGACGGCGGGGGTCGGGCTGAGTACGGCATTCAGTTCGGCCCTACCCCCGCAGGCGCGTCTGACGACGGCCAGCCGGTGCTCATCGAGGAATGCACGTTCGCCGGTACCACCCGAGCGAACGTCGGCATGGTTGGTCCCGGCTCCGACACGCCGATCCTCGTCGACGCCTTGCGCAACACGTATGGCGGGAACGCCTTCTGGCTCAACTCGGATGTGCCGGCGGGTTCCCAGATCAAGGTCGACGACCCGACGCACCGCCGGGTCACGCTGCGGGCGGCCGGCCAGCCGGGGACACCCAATGCGGAGTGGAACGCCTCCGTCGAGAGCCCCTGACACCCCTGAGCGCGCACTTGACGCCGAAGCCCGCGACCAGGTCGTCCGATCTCGTGCTGGCCACCGTTCTGACCCATAACGATCCGGAGGCCCTCGCAGGCTGTCTCGCGGCGATCGCTCGTCAGACCCGGCGGCCCGACGCCGTCCTCGTCATCGACAATGGCAGCTCTCCGCTCGCCCGCGCCGCGGTCGACCGGCTCGCGGGCGAATCGTGTGCCACCGTGCTGCGCTTGAGCGCCAATCTCGGGCCCGCCGGCGGGCATGCCGCCGGCCTGCGAGCGTTCCTGGCCGGCCCTTGCGATGTTGCGTGGGTCATGGACGACGACTGCGTGCCCGAGCCAGATTGCCTCCAGGCGATCCTGAGTGCCCGTGAGGCGCAAGACCGCGACGGCGTGTTGTTCCCGGCCCAGACCGATGAGGTTGGCGTGGAGCGCAACTGGCCGGGCTGGTTCGCAGTGCTCGTGCCGCGCGCGGTCGTCGATCGAGTCGGCGTGCCGAGGGAGGAGTTCTTCTGGTGGGCGGAGGACACCGAGTATCTCCAGTGGCGCATCCCCAGGGCCGGCTTCCCCCTGCAGTGGGTCGCGGGAGCACGAGTGCAGCACCGGAGGCGACAGGCCACGGGGCCCAAGCCGGCATGGAAGGTCTATTACGAGGCCAGGAACAGCGTGTACTACCGGCTGCGAGTCCAGCGACCCTTCCAGCGACCCCTCAGGATCCAAAAGGTCTCCCGGCTCACGAGGGCACTGTCGAGAACACTATGGTCCTTGATCACCGAGAGCCACGATCGTCGGAACCGCTTGCGTATGTTCGCCCGAGGCATCTTCGACGGGCTCCGGGGACGCCTCGGCCGAACCGTCGTGCCCGAAGCCTGAGTCGCCGCATCAGGAGCTAACGATGTCCGACGGTCGTCCCCGGGTAAGCGTCGGCCTTCCCGTGTACAACGGGCAGGCGTTCCTTGCCGAGGCAATCGAGTCGATCCTTGCCCAGGACTTCACCGACCTCGAGCTGGTCATCGGTGACAACGCGTCGACCGATGCGACTCCGGAGATCTGCCGCCGGTACCTCGGCGCCGATGGAAGGGTCTCGTACCTCCGTAGCGAGGTGAACCGGGGCGCGGCATGGAACTTCAGCCGGCTCGTGGACGCCGCCCGGGGCGAGTACTTCAAGTGGGCCGCCAGCGACGACGTTTGTGCGCCCACATACCTCTCTCGCTGCGTCGAGGTACTCGATCACCAGGCGGACGTCGTGCTCTGCTCGACGGGAACCGTCATGATCGACGAGCGGGGTCAACCGATCGGGCCGCTGGAGATCACGAACCACGGGACCGCGGGCGAGCCGGCGGAACGATTTCGGGATCTTGTGCTCCGGCCGCACAAGGCCTTCTCGGTGTTCGGCGTGATCCGACGAGACGCCCTCTGCGAAACGCCACGGCTGGGCGCCTACACGGCATCCGACCTGGTGACACTGGCCGAGCTCGCGCTCAGGGGGCGGTTCCACGAGGTGCCGGAACCGCTGTTCTTCAACCGTGACCACGGCGGGCGCTCGATCCGCGCGAATCCCACCTACAAGGCGAGGCAACCCTGGTTCGATCCGAACCGGGCGGGCAGGATCACGCTTCCTCGGTGGCGGCTTGGCATCGAATACGCGCGGGCAATCGGTCGCGCTCCGCTGTCCTCCGTTCAGCGGAGGCAGGCGTACGAAGCACTCGCGAGGTGGAGCTGGGCCAATGGGCTGTCACTCGGCAACGACATCGTTCGCGCGGCCCGCGACCTGGGCCGGTTCTCTCAGTAGCCGCCCAACACGCCGAGTTTGCGGCCATACTCGAGTGACCGCCCGTACAGCCACAGGCCGAGCGGGTAGACGACGGCGATGAAGGTCGCGAGCATCAGGACTGCCTGGCCGGTGGAGGGACCGGAGATCGCCGAGCTGTCGGCCATCAGGAGCCGCCGCATCGCGCTGAGGGCGTAGGTCTGGGGAAGGCAGTAGGCGACGATCTTCAGCGGCAGCGGGAGCAGCGCCACCGGGAACACGACGCCGGCCAACACGGAGCTCGCGAGCGTGTAGAGGCTGAGCACGGGGTCAGACCGCTTGGACAGGACCTTCACGCTCGCGGCCACCACGCCGATCGCGTGGCCAGCTGCGATCCCGAGGGCCAGCACCACCAGGGCGGCCGGGACGCCCACCAGCCGGAGGTCGGCGCCGAGCGCGAGGGCCGTGCCCAGCCCGGCCAATCCGGCGCCGACGCTCACCAGCACGGGCCAGCCGGCGAGCCCGAACGGGATGAGCCGCCACCGGATCGGCTCGATGAGCAGCGTCTCGAACCGTCCCTGCTGCAACGCATAGTCCAGATGGTTCCCGAAGCCTCTGAGCCCCCCGTCCATCGCCAGGGCCGTGGTCAGGCCGATGACCGCGAAGGTGTAGTAGCTGTCGCCCACCGACGGGCCGGAGTCGACGAGTCGAGCGACGAAGTAGTAGACGATCGGTGACGTCGTCGCGCTGACCAGCTGGATGACGAGGAAGAGCGGGTACGCCATCGCTTCCGTGTACCCCATCCAGACGAAGGCCCCGGCGACCTGGGCGCCGCGTCGAGCCCTCGTCCACGGGACGCGTAGCCCAATCCTCTGCGACACGTGCGTCACTCCGGCGGCTCCTCGACGAGCCTGGTGAGCAGCTCACGGAGCGGCATCCGCGCTTCCTCGATCGAGACCACGTGAGCGAGATGGCCATCCAGGCTGACGAGCAGATCGCCCGTGCGTCCCGCCACCACGGCGGTGACCGAATCCGCCTCGACCTCCACCACCTCCACGCCCGGCGTGCTCACCAGCCCCCCGGCCGCAACTCTGGCGGTGTCGGCGTCGTCGAACCGGACCACCACTCGCGGATTTTCCCAGACGTCACGCAGCGAGTGGAGGTCTCCCCAGTGCACGAGCATGCCCCGATCGAGGAACGCGACATTGTCGTGGAGGGCGTCGATCTCCTCCAGACGGTGCGAGCTCAGGAGCACGGCGAGGCCCTGCTCCTTCGTCAGGCGCTCGATGAGGTTCAGGAGCGTGTGTGAGCCGACGGGGTCGACGTTGGCAGTGGGCTCGTCGAGGATGAGGACCCGCGGCCGGTGCAGCAGTGCCCGGGCGAGCTGGAGCCGGGCGCGCATCCCGCTCGAGAGCGCGAAGCCGGTGCGGGTGCGGGCATGGCCGAGCCCGACGATCTCGAGCGTCTCGCCCACGACTGCTTCGAGTCGCGACCCCGAGAGCCCCTGGAGCCGGCCGTGGAAGGCGAGATTCTGCTCGCACGTGTGCCGGAGGTAGAGGCTCCGATCGTCGGCGGGCATGAAGCCAACGAGCTTGCGTACTCGTCTCGGCTCGCGCTCGATGTCAGAGCCCATGATCGTCGCGCTGCCGTTCGTGGCGGTGGTGAGCCCGGTGAGGATGCGGAAGAGCGTCGACTTCCCCGCGCCGTTCGGGCCGACGACCGCGCACACCTCGCCCGGTCGCACCGACAGGGTGACGTCGTCGAGCGCGCGCACCGGCTGGTCGATGGCTGAGCGCAAGAGGAACCGCATCCACATCGGCGACGGCTCGTAGACCTTCGTGAGATGCTGGACCTCGACGATCGGCTCTTGCGTTGCCCGAGGTTCGAGCTTGGTGGGGGCTGGGTGCACGGTGCCTTCGAGGTGGATCACGCCGGGCGTCAATTGAAATTGATGAGCGAACTAGGCTACCCGCGTGAGTGCGGCAGGCAGAAATTCGGCGTGATCTCCGTGCCTGGATCGGGGTCCATCGGCGCGGGCAGGGCAGCATCGCTTCCATCACCGACGAGACCACCCGCGTCCTCGCCGACCGGTCCGCGTTCTCGATCGTCGGCGGGCGCACCGGGCGGAGCCCCGCCCGCGAGGTGCCGGGCATCCAGCATCCGGCGTTGGACGACCGGATGGACCGGCAGGTGCTCGACTCGCTCCCGGCGGTTCGCGACCGAGCGCGGCCGCGCGAGCGCTCAGCGCGCGAGACCTCGACTCCGGCTCAGAAGGCGCTTGTCCGTCCCTCTATGCTCCCGGCCCAGGCTCCGAGGTGGCGCGAGATGAGCATGAATAGATCTCGTGCCGGCGGTCAGCGGCACTCGCCGGCGTTCAGCGTCGTCGTGCCGACCTTCAATCGATCCGCGCTGGTCCCCCGGGCGATCCGGAGCGTGCTCCATCAGACGTTCACCGACTTCGACCTCATCGTCGTGGACGACGGTTCCACCGACGAAACGCCGGACGTGCTCGCGTCCATCCACGATCCACGGCTTCGCCTCGTGCGTCAGGAGAACCAGGGCTTGTCGGCAGCGCGCAACGCGGGTGCGGCGATCGCCGCCGGTGAATGGCTGACGTTCCTCGACGACGACGACGAGGCCCTCCCCGGATGGCTCGAGCTCTTCCGACGGCAGATCAACGGCTCCGCATGTGGCGTGGTGTGCTGCGGCGGCATCATCGTCGACGAACAGGGGCGCACGCTCCAGACCGTGAAGCCGGAGCAGCTCGGCCCCGCCTACGAGAACCAGGTGTGCTCTTTGCTCGCCGGCACGTACGGCGTACGCCGTGAGCTGTTCGACGCGGTGTGCGGGTATGTCCCCGGCCTGCGGGCTTCGCACGGGACGGAGCTCGTGTTTCGCCTGTTGCCGCACTGCGTCTCCCGGGGCTTGACCGTCCGCAGCACCTCCGAGCCCGGGGTGAGAATCGAGTCGCGGCCGGCCGCGCAACGAAATCGGGGGAAGCCCGACGTCCTCCTCGACGGGGTGACGTACATCCTGGAGCGTCACCGCGACCGCATCCGACTGTCGCCGCAGACCTTTGCCGACTTCACGTCGATAGCCGGTGTCAACGCAGCTCGCCTGGGGAGATACCGTGAAGCTCGCCGGTTTCTCGCTCAGGCGATCCGGGCCGAGCCGCTGGCGCCGAGGCGATGGGCACGACTCCTGCTGAGCCTCGTGCCGCCGCTGGGCGACCGGGTGTGGCGACGGTGGGATGCCGGGGCGTCGAACCCTCCGCCGAAGGTAGTTGCGTGATGAGGTTCTCCGAGGTCGGCTGATGAGCGACAACGCACCTACGGTGACCGTGGGCCTGCCCGTGTACAACGGTGGCCAACACGTCGCTCAGTGCTTGGATTCATGGCTCGCGCAGGAGTTCGAGGATTTCGAGGTGATCGTCTCCGACAACGCCTCGGAAGATGGGACGGAAGCGATCTGTCGTGAGTACGCGTCCAGGGACCCGAGGATCAGGTACCACCGGAACGCCAGCAATCTCGGGGCGGCCGCCAACTCGAACCGCGTGTTCGGCCTGGCGTCCGGGAAGTACTTCAAGCTGAGCGGTCACGACGACTGGTTCTCGCCCAAGCTGTTGTCACACTGCGTCGAGGTGCTGGAGAATCGGCCGGACGTCGTTCTTTGCTACTGGCTCGAGACGATCGTCGACAGCCGAGACGACGTCCTGCGTGCCTACGACGAGAGCCAGCGCTTCGCCGTGGATTCGCCCCGCGCCAGCGAGCGCTTCCATGAGTGGTTGTGGTCCTTCGTGTCCGGTGCTCGCGGCGATCCGATCTACGGGATGATTCGAACCGAGGTGACGAGGACGGTCAGGCCCCTGTATCCCGGATTCCAGTCGAACTTCGTCTACCTTGCCGAGCTCAGCCTGCAGGGACCCTGGCACACTGTGCCCGAGCATCTGGCGTTCCGGCGTGCCAATACCGCGCGAGTCACCGTGCCGGCGATGATGACCTGGCTGGAGCCCCAGAACTCGCGGCGCGTTCGATTCCCTCATTGGCGACGCTGGTGCGAGTACCTCAGGGTGTTGCTCACGAGTCAGCAGCTGACCGCGAGGGAGAAGGCATACCTCTCTCTGAACACGTCCTACTACTTCTTCTCGCGCGACCTAAAGGGTCTGGCGTGGGATCTTCCGTACGCAGCCCGCCAGCTGATCGCGTTGCAGAAGGAAAGGCGGGCTCGACCCGCAAACGCCCCGAGTGCGTGATGCGTCTCACGCATCCAGCCAACGGTCAGCGCCGAGACCTCGCGGTGCGGGGCTCACCGTAGGCGTTCAGCTCCTCGGGCGTCCGACCGAGCACGGCGGCGAGGACCTCCACATCGGTGGCGCGGATCGTCACGAGCCGGCTGTAGCGCTCCTCGCGCCGCCGCTGGATCTCGGCGACGAAGCGCAGAAGAACGGCAGCGTCGGGATCGTCGGTCTTCGCGAGCCGGTTGAGATCGACCATGTATCGCAGCTCCGCCTCGGTCTCGGCGGTCTCGGTGAGGTCGATCTCGACACCGACCTCACGCGGCAGGAGCTCCTCGACCGGGACCCGGTACAACCGGGCGAGCCGCAGCAGTCGCGGCAGCGAGATCACCCGCTCGCCTCGCTCGTAGGCGCCGAGCGCCGACGCCTTGAACTCGAGCGCCGAGCGTGCCTGCACGTCGTGGAGCGACAGTCCCTTCTCGCGCCTGACCGTTCGCAGGCGGTCGCCCACCTCCGAGCTGATCCCGTGCAGGGGGCTCCCGGTCCCTCCCGACGGCGTTATGCGCACTACGCGCGTGCCCTCGCGCACTGCGTGGTAAGTTTAGGGGCACCGGCGTGACTTGTGGGGGATTTCGCGGAGTTTTGTGCACCTTCCCCTGGGTATCGTGGCGGTACCGTGAGGCTGGGGCACCCCATGCATCGACGTCGATCCTCGCTCGTCCGCGGGCTCCTGTGCGTCGTCGCGGCCGCGGCGGCGTGCAGCAGCGGGGGCGACTCGGCATCGGATCCCCGCACCCGACGGCCCGCCCCGACAGCCGCTGACTCAGCCGGAGCCTGTGGGCGCGTGCCCGAGCCCCGCGAGGCGGAGGGGCCGTCCGCCGAGACGGTCCTGCTGCAGGGGCCCGACGACGGCGGTCCCGCGGTCGAGGCGGCGGTGTACCCCCGGCCCGACTACCGCGGCGATCCCTGGTCCCAATGGGGCCAGGGCGTGGTGTTGGCGGACGGGCGCTTCGTGTCCGCGATCGGCGATCACCTCGGGCCCGACGGCAACTCCTACCTGTTCGTGTACGAGCCGGAACGCGAGCGCATCACCCGATTCGCCGACGTGCTCTCGCACGCCGAGCACGAAGCGGGCGACTGGGGGTACGGCAAGGTGCACGGGCAGATGGTGGCGGGCCCGTGCGGGGAGGTCTTCTTCGGCACGTACTACGGGGACCTCGACGGCCTCCAATACGGCGGTACGTACCGGGGCGACCTGCTCTTCCGCGTGGATCCGTCGACCCTGGAGATCGAGCAGCTCGGCGTGCCGGTGCCCGAGCGGGGCCTGCCGTCGCTCGCCGGTCCGACCCCCGACGGGATCCTCTACGGGGAGGCGGTCGACCCGCTCCCGGCCGATCCCGACGCCTATCCCGGGGGCGCGTTCTTCGCCTACGACCCCGCCCGCGACCGGACCCTCTTCCGCTCGGACGACGAGCGTCACGGCGGCTTCCGCAACATCCTCGTCGACGGTGAGGGAACCGCCTATCTGGCTACCGACGACAGCCGCCTCCTCGTCTACGAGCCGGGTTCGAGCGAGCTGCGGGTCCACCCCGAGCGCCTGCCCGGCGGATGGCTCCGAGCGTCGACTCTCCCCGCGCCCGACGGCACCGTGTACGGCGTCACGAACGAGCCGTTCAATCTCTTCGCGCTCCGGCCCGACGGAAGCATCCGCGACCTCGGCCCCGCCGGTGGCTACACCGCGTCGCTTGCCCTGCACCCGGATGGCCGTCGCTTCTTCTTCGTGCCCGGTGCGCACGGCGATTCGTGGCAGAAGGGGACCCCACTCGTCGCGGTCGATACCGACACCGGTGAGCAAGAGGTCGTCGTCGAGCTCAACCAGCTGGCGGAACAGGAGCTGAACCTCACCTTGGGCGGGACGTACAACGTCGCGGTCGACCCCTCAGGCGAGCGCGTCTACGTCGGGTTCAACGCCGGACCTGATCGCGACGACCCCTGGGGCCAAGTGGTGCTGGTGGTGGTCCACCTGCGATGAGGCGCGCCCGCGACGCAGCCGCAGCGCTGGTGCTCGCGGCGTGCACGGCAACCGCCTGCAGCGGCGAGGACACGCGTCGGCGCGACGCCGCTCCGGCCCCGGCTACGGAAGCCCGTCCCCCGGTCGACCAGGCTCCGGCGGCGACGGCGCCCTGCTACGAGGCGCCGAGGGCCGGCGGCGGGGGCACGGTCACGTTCTCCGACGCCACCGAGGACCTCGGCCTGGTGGAGCCGCTGGCCGGGATGCGCGCCCACGCGACCGCGGTTGGCGACGTCGACGCCGATGGCTGGACCGACCTCTTCGTGGGCACGTTCGCCGACCGGCCACTCGAGGACTACCGGGTGCGCGGGGCCGACGGGCCCGCTCCCGACCGGCTCCTCCTGGGTGGTCCCACCGGGTTCCGGCCCGACCCGTCGTTTCCCGGCGAGCTGGGCAGGACGAGCGGGGCCGCCTTCGCCGATCTCGACGGCGACGCCGACCTCGACCTCGTGCTCTCGCGGAACCACCGCGGTGAGGAGCGGGGGCGGGCGGCATCGGTGGTGCTACGCAACGACGCGGGCGGCTTCTCGATGGCGACCGAGCTCGATGCCCGACGAGGAGGCCGCTCGATCGGAGTGCTCGACTACGACGGCGACGGCGCCCTCGACCTGGTGCTCGTCGAGGACCGTGTGAGCGGGGGCTCGACCGCCCTGTTCCACAATGATGGTGCCTTGCGCTTCTCGGAGGCGACGACGTCGGCGGGCCTGCCGGCCGACGTCCACGGTCTCGGAGTTGCCACCGCCGACCTCAACGGCGACAGCAGGCCGGACCTCTTCGTGGCCGGCTCGAACCGTCTCTTCGTGAACACCGGCGAGGGACGGTTCCGGGAGGGCGACTCCGAGGTGTTCGCCTGGAAGCGCTTCGGCGACGAGGACGACGCCGCCGGTGTCGCCGTGGGGGACGTGGACCGCGACGGCCGACCGGACCTCGTCGTCGGCCAGCACTACAACAGCACCATCGACGACGGGCGGCGGGTCTCCGTTCGTCTCTACCTCAACCAAGGACCCGACGGGTCCGGCGAGCCGGTCTTCCGCGACGTGACGAAGGAGGCGGGGCTGATCGGGCTCCCCACGAAAGCGCCCCACGTCGAGATCGTCGACCTCGACGCCGACGGTTGGCCCGACATCCTCACGAGCGCCTCCGCCGCTGACGGCACGCGCCCGGCGGTGTTCCGTCACCTCGGCCTCGCCGATGGCTCCCCGCGATTCGAGCCACCGGCGGGCATCGGGAAGCCCCAGTACTGGGTGGCCGGCGCCACGCTCGATGCCGACCGCGACGGGCGTCTCGACGTGTTCATCGCCGAGTTCGAACCGGAGCTCGGCTCCCGCTTGTTGCGCAACGACAGCGACACCGCCCACTGGCTGGCCGTCGCCGTGGGGCCGTCGGGAGCGGGCGGGATCGGCGCCACCGTCGACGTGTACCGGGGCGGACGGCTCGGCGAACGGGCGGATCTGCTCGGGACGAGCGAGATCGCGGCGTCGACCGGGTACGGGTCGGGATCTGCGCCACTGGCACGCTTTGGCCTCGGGGGCGAGTCCCGCGTCGACGTGGTCGTGCGCTTCCCGGACGGACGGCCGCCGCTGGACCTCCGGGCAGTGGCTGCCGACCGGCTGCTCGAGGTGGCCCCGGAGGCCGGCTGTGACGGGGGACCGTGCACGTCCTGTACGTGATCGACAGCCTCGTTCCGGCGGGCGCCGAGCGGTCCCTGGAGGCGCTCGCTCCGCGTTACGCCGCCCGGGGCGTGCGCCTGGACGTCGCCTACCTCCACGAGCGCGCCGGGCTCCACCAGCAGCTCGAGGCAGCCGGCGCTCGCCTCTTCACGCTCGCGGGCCACGGCGGCCGCGCCGGGTGGGTCCGGCGAGCGGCGTCGCTGACCGCGCGGCTCCGTCCCGATCTCGTCCACACGACCCTCTTCGAGGCCGACGTCACCGGCCGAGTCGCGGCACGCCTCGCGCGCGTCCCCGTCGTCTCGAGCCTCGTGAACGAGGTCTACGGGGCCGCGCACGTGGGCGATCCCGAACTGCGCCGGTGGAAGGTGCGCGGCGCGCAGCTACTCGACGCCGCGACCGCCCGCCTCGCAAGCCGGCTCCATGCCGTCTCCGGTCACGTGGCCGACACCATGGCGCGCCAGATTCGCTTCCCCCGGGAGCGCATCGACGTCGTCCCGCGCGGCCGCGACCCGGCCCGGCTCGGTCGGCGGACGCCGGCGCGGCGGGCCGCGGCGCGGACGCGCCTCGGTGTGGGTGACCGGGCACCGTTGCTGCTGGCCGTCGCTCGCCAGGAGCACCAGAAGGGTCTCGACGTGCTGCTTGATGCCGTCGCGCTCGTACGGAACGAGGTGCCGGAGGCTCGGCTCGTCGTCGCCGGGCGAGCGGGAAGCCAGACGCCGTTACTCCGCGACCGCGTGAGCCGACTGCGACTGGGTGACGCGGTCTCCTTCCTCGGGAGCAGGGACGACGTGGCCGACCTGCTGTGCGCCGCCGACGTGTTCGTACTGCCCTCCCGCCGCGAGGGTCTGCCCGGCTCGGTGCTGGAAGCGATGGCACTGGAGGCGCCGATCGTGGCCAGCGACCTGGCCGAGGTACGTGAGGTGGTCGACGGCGACTGCGCCCGCCTGGTCGCCCCCGGCTCGCCCGAGGCACTGGCGGCCGCGATCGCGGGCGTCATGAGCGACCCGGCACCTGCCGGTGCCCGCGCCCGCCGGGCGGCCGCCCGGTTCTACGAGCGCTTCACCATCGATAGGGTCGCCGATCAGATGCTGACCTTCTATGCACGCGCCCTCGATCGCCCGGCGCGGTGAGCGAGGCGACCGCGACGTGGTGACCGTGCTGTACCGCGGGCCCTTCCAGGGCCGGCGGCTCGGCTTCCTCCTCGAGTCGATCTCCCGGGTGCACGGCGAGGTGGACCTGACCTGGCTGAACCCGCGCCTCGAGCCCGGTGCCACGACCGGGTGGTTCTTCGAGTGGGTCGACGAGTGGTGGCCGTTCGTCGCGCGCCGCTCGGAGGTCGACGGCAATCTGCGCTCGCTGCCGCGGGTCGTGCGGCACCTCCGGCGCCGGCTCGGCCGCCGACCTGACGTCGTCTATGCGATCGGGTCGCTGACGCTCCCGTACGCGCGGGCGATCGCCCCTCGAGCGTTCGCCTGGTGCATCAACGGAATCCCGGAGGAACGGCTGCTCCACGACCGCGGGTGGCGGTCGCAAACGGCCGTTCGAGCGGAATGGCTCGTCACGCGCGCCGGTCGGCGACCCGACGTCGTGGTGACGGTCTCCGGTCCTATGGGGAAGCTGATCGAGCGCCGGCTCCCCGGCACGAGGTGGATCAACGCGCCGACGTGCGTCGACCTCGAGACGTTCCGGCCGCCGCCGAACGTGACGCGTTCGCGCCTCACCTACGTCGGGTCCGGGGCTCCCTGGCAGTGCCTCGACCTGCTGGCGGCGGTGTGGAGTGAGCTGTACCGCCTCGATCCGTCGCTGCGCTTCCGGGTGATCTCACGCGACGAGCGGACGCGGGTTCTCGCCGCGGCCCTGCCCGCCTCGGTGGTGGAGCTGCGCGGGGCGGAGGTGCCGCAGGAGGTGGCGACCGCCCTCTGGGAGGCGGAGCTGGGGTTCCTGCTCCGCACGCCGGGAATCGTGAACGAGACGTCGTTCCCTACGAAGTTCGGCGAGTACGTGGCGGCCGGCGTCCCGGTGGTGAGCACCGACGTCGGCTGGGACCTGGCTGCGATGGTGCGAGGCACCGGGTGCGGGGTGATCGTCGATTGGCGGGCGGACCCGTCCGTGGTCGCGAGGGATGCGCTCGCTCTGCGTCACCGTGCAACCCGGAACGGCGGCGACATTCGTCGGGCATGCGAGGAAGCCGCGGCGATGCTTGCCCGGGAGCGGTGGGTCGAAGCGCTCGCCCTTGCTCTACGCGACGAGTTGGCCCACGCGCGGCGCCGGGCCGACTAGACGGTCAGGGAGTGCTCTCGAGGAGCAGCACCGTTCCACGCGGCCGCCGCACGGCATGCACGAGCGCGCTCGCCACGGATCGAACCGGCTGCCATTGACTGAGACGCTGACGCAGAGGTATCCGCGCCTCGCGGAGGCCGGCTGTGGTCGTCATCGTCACGAGCGAGCGATGGTCGAAGCAGTTCAGGTGCTCGAGTGGCGCAACCGCGTTGAGCGAGTCGGGCGAGCCCTTCGGAGCGTCCCAATCGCCGCGGGCGAGCCGGTCCTTGATGTCGGAGCCGTTCGGGACGCTGATTCGAAGGATGCCACCGGGCCGCAGCGCGCGCCGGAGCCGAGCCGCGGTCTCCAGCGGTGCCGTCAGGTGCTCGAACACCTGCTCCGTGTTGATGAAGTGGAACCTACTCTCGGGGAGGTCCGTCTCGTCGAGCACCTCGACGGCCTGCTCGGTCGCGCGGTCGCGCCGCTCGTCCGAGAACTCGACGCCACTGACAGTGCATCCCAACGCCGCGGCCATCTGGAGCCAGATACCCCAACCCATTCCGTAGTCGAGAACCTCGACTTCCGACGGATCGACGCGGAAGTACTCGATGAGGCTCATGATCTGGAACGCGTACGTGCGACGCTGGTGCAGGCCACGTGCTACAGCCTTGTCGTGGGACTCCTCGCGGAGGATCCATTCCCCGTAGAGTGTTCTGAGCAACTCCGCGTCCGGTACGTGCTGCTGGAACACCAGCGAGCACGCATCGCACTCGGCAAGGGTGTAATGCCAGGGCGACAACCGCGCCGGGTCACATCGGCCACCATAGAAGGAGAGCAAGTAGTCGCTGATGGGTGGCCGGTCGAAGGGGCAGTCGTAGAGCACACCGTGACTGGTCGCCGAGCAACCCGGACACGACTCGCGCCGCAGCAGCTGTTGCCTCCTGTGTTGCCTCATGTGGGGTAAGCCTAACTACGCTCGCCGCAAGCGCGAGACGGACGTCCTCCAGGTCATCACGTCGACCGACCGGAGGGGCGCGGAGGTCTTCGCCGTCGACCTGGGGGAGGCGCTGACCCGACGAGGACGGCGCGTCCGGACGGTCGCGCTGACCCCGGGTGACGCACCCGGTGGGCTCGACGTACCGACGCTGGGCCAGCGACGGCTGGGAGCGGGGACGCTCGCGGCGCTGCGGGTCGAGGCGCGAGCCGCCCGGCTCGTCATCGCGCACGGATCGACCACGTTGCCGGCGTGTGCACTCGCGACCCTCGGCACCGGTGTTCCGTTCGTGTACCGGAACATCGGGGATCCGGCCCACTGGTCCGGCACGCGCGGGCGCCGGCTGCGGTCGTCGCTCCTGCTCCGGCGGGCGCGCGCCGTCGTGGCGCTCAGCCCCGGCACTGCCGGGGAACTGGCGGACCGGTACCGCGTGCAGCCGAGCCGCATTCGGGTCATCCCGACCGGGAGCCCGGCTAGCCGGTTTCAACCTGCCGACGAGGGGGCCCGGCTTCGGGGGCGGGAGACCTTCGGCCTGACGCGAACGCAGAAGGTGGTGCTGTACCTGGGGGCATTGAGCAGCGAGAAGAAGGTCGGGCTGGCCATCGAGGCTGTTGCCCGGCTGGCGGGCGTACACCTGCTCGTCGTCGGCGACGGCCCCGAACGACGAGCACTCGAGCTCCTGGCGCGGGAGGTGGCACCCGAGGAAGTCCGCTTCGCCGGAGCAACCGAGGACCCGGCGCAAGCACTGGCTGCGGCCGACGTGCTCGTGCTCCCGAGCAGCACCGAAGGCCTTCCCGCGGTCCTCATCGAGGCGGGCCTCAGCCGGGTGCCGGTGGTCGCAACCGACGTCGGGCTCGTTCGCGACATCGTCGTCGACCACCGAACCGGCTTGCTGGTGCCGACGGGTGATGTCGAAGCGCTGGCCGCCGCCCTGGCGGCCGCGCTCAGCGACGCCGCCCGGCTCGCCGAAGCGGCGCGCGTGCACTGTCTCGAGCGCTTCGAGCTCGGTGTGGTCGCCGCCCTCTGGCACGACCTCATCTGCGAGATCATCGGCTTTCGGCTCGACGGTTAGGGTCCTGGCCGTGCGGGTGATCTGCGTGGCGGGCGCGCGACCCAACTTCATGAAGGTCAAGCCGGTGCTGGAGGTGCTGGAGGCGCGGCGCGTCGAGGTCGTGCTCGTGCACACCGGGCAGCACTACGACACCTCGATGAGCGACGTGTTCTTCGAGGATCTCGGCCTCCGAAAGCCCGACTGGCACCTCGGGGTAGGGCCCGGCAGCCATGCCGCCCAGACCGGCAAGGTGATGATGGAGTTCGAGCCGCTCGTCGAGCGACTGTCGCCCGACGTCGTGATCGTCGTCGGCGACGTCAACTCGACGCTCGCCTGCGCGCTCGTGGCTGCGAAGGCCGGCCCGCTCCTGGCTCACGTCGAGGCGGGTCTGCGGAGCCGAGACTGGACCATGCCCGAGGAGATCAACCGCGTCGTCACCGACCGGGTGAGCGACCTGCTGTTCGTCCCGTCCGCTGACGCGGTGACGAACCTCGAGGCCGAGGGGTGCAGGCCCGACCAGATCCATCTCGTGGGGAACGTGATGGTCGACACGCTCATGGCGAACCTCGAACGCGCCCGGCAGCGTCCGGCGCTCGCGAGGTTCGGGGTGGAGGCGGGCGGCTACGGCCTCGTCACGTTGCACCGGCCGGCCAACGTGGACGACCCGTCGGAGCTGCGGCCGCTTCTCGATGCCCTGGGGGAGATCGCGCGCGAAGTGCCGCTGATCTTCCCGGTCCACCCTCGGGCGGCTGTCCGGCTCGAGGCCCTCGGGGCGCCAAGGGGCGTGACGGTCACCCCGCCCTTGCGCTACCTCGACTTCCTCGCGCTCGAGGCCGGGGCGCGGCTGGTCCTCACCGACTCGGGCGGCGTCCAGGAGGAGACGACGGTGCTCGGCGTCGCGTGCTTGACGATTCGTGACACCACCGAGCGCCCCATCACTGTCAGCGAGGGCACGAACACGGTGGTGGGCCGGGACCCGCAACGAATCGTCGCCAACGCTTGTCGCGTGCTGCGGGACGGCGTCGAGGCCCGGCGCCCGTCCTTGTGGGACGGGCGGGCGAGCGAGCGGATCGCCGACGCCCTCCTCGAGGTCCGCCCGGGCCGGCCCCGACCGAGCGACGAAGACCGTCGGGCCGCGAGCCCGACCACGTGACTGACGATTACCCTGCGCGCGCGTGGCGGAGAACCCCGAGCGGCTGACGACGCGCGCGGCCGTCTCCACCGGCCCCCGGGTCGCCCTGGCGTCGCCCGGCCTGAACGTGATTACGGGCGCGCCCCGCCGGGCTCGTGTCATCGACGTCGTGGTCGGGTCGCTCGTCGCCCTGGTCGGCACGGTGCTGTTCGTGTTCGCGACCCGCGGAGGTCTCGGCTTCAGTCCCGACTCGGTGGTGTACACAGACGCTGCCCGCAGCATCGCGAGCGGACACGGGTACACGAGGCTCGTCGGCGAGACCGGCCGGGAGGCAATCGGCGCGTTCCCGCCGCTGTATTCGGCCGCGCTCGCCCCGTTCGACGTCGTCGGACTCGACGTCGCGACGGGGGCACGAGTGCTGAACGGCCTCCTGTTCGTGGGGACTGGGATCCTGCTGTACGTGCTCCTCCTGAGGCTCACCGGGGGCTCCCGGGTCGTCGCGACCCTCGGCGCGGGGGCGTTCGTGTTGGCCGAAGAGATCGTGGCCCTGCAGGGTGCCCTGGTCAGCGAGAGCTTGTTCCTCTTCCTCGTTGTCGTGTTCTTCCTGACCCTGGACGCGTACCTCCTCCGCGCCTCCCGTCCGCTGCTCGTCGCTCTGGGCCTCGTGGCCGCGCTGGCGGCGTTGACTCGATACGTCGGCATTGCCCTCGTCCTGTCGGGCGCCGCCACCTTGCTCCTGGTGGGAGCCGGTGACCGGGGCCGCCGGGCGAGAGCGGCGGCACTCTTCGGCGCGGTGGCCCTGACGCCGCAGGTCGCGTGGTTCGTGCGCAACCAGGTGTCGGACGCACGTTCGCATCAGCGTTTCGACGTGCACCCGGTGCGGGCCGAGCAGGTGGAGAACGGGCTGGGCGTGGTCTCGGACTGGTTCTTCCCCGCGCCCATCCCCGCCGCCCTTCGGATCCTGCTGTTCTCGCTGCTCGCAGTCACCGGGCTGGTTGCGCTCCTGAAGCTGATCCGGCGCGCTCGTTCGTCGAGCTGGCTGGAGCTCGCCGCCGCGCAGAGTCGAGTGATCACCGGCATCGTCCTCTTCGCCGCGAGCTACGTGCTGGTCATGGTGCTCTCGATCTCCTTCGTCGACGCCGACGTGGAATTCAGCGCTCGGCACCTGACCCCGCTCTTCGTAGCTGTGGTCGTGGTCGTACCGGTCGCCGCCCTTCGAGCGACACAACGGCAGCGGCTTCCGCGGCGCATCCTCGGGGCCTGGTTCCTCGGCGTGCTTTTCCTGTTCGCATACCAGACCACCGACCAGGTCGTGTCGGAGCCGGTTCGGGAGGCGGGCCTCACCGCGCGGGGCTTCTCGGAATCGGGTCTCATGGAGACGGCGGCACGCACGCCTGCGACGCGGACGATCTACTCGAACGTGCCCGAGGCGATCTACCTGAACACGGGGCGCCGGAACGCGAAGACGATTCCGTTCGAGTTCGATCCGAACACTCGCGAAGCGAACCCGAACTTCGAGGCCGAGGCGCGCGCCATGGGCGCCGAGATCGCTGCCGGACGCGCCGTCCTGCTCTGGTGGAATGCCCGCGAGAACCGCACCTTCCTGCCGACCACCGACGAGCTCGAGCTCCTGCTCCCCGAGTTGCGCCGGTCGAGCGCCGACGGGGGAGAGGTCTTCACCGTCGCGCGTCCAACCGGGTGACCGCTTCGAGCACCACGGCCGCGGCGACAAATGCCAGCGCCGCGATCACCGCTGCGGTCACCGGGGAGCTCCGGATCCCGGCGACGCGTGAGCAGACTGCCACGAGCGCCAGGTGGGTCCCCGCGAGCGCGAAGGACCGGCGACACCATCGACCGGCGGCCAGAGGTGCCCGCCGCCGCGCACCGTCAAGGAGCGGCTCCAGCATCATGATCCCGAGGCACGCGGTCGCGCCGACGATGGCGCCGGGGCGTCCGCGTCCGTCGAACGCCGCTGTCCAAACGACGAGGCCGACTGCCATGTGCGCGCCGGCGGCACCGAGCGAGGCCAGCGGCTTGGGCCAGCCGAGGAGCGCCACCGGAAGCGCGGCTCCGACGAGCACCGATGCCTCCTCGGTGTCGGGTACGCACCCGTACACACCCAAGGCGGTCACCCCGAGCAGCACCGGGCCCAATCCCGTCCGCGCGTGCAGCCGGTCGAACTCGGTGACGAGGATGGCTCCGAGGACCGTGGCCGCAACCGTGAACGGGACTGCCCACGCGAGGTCGAGGTCGGCGGCGACGACGACGAGCACTGCGCCGGGCGTCACCGCCACCAGCCGGTAGGCGAGGGCCGGTCCCGGCAGCTTGGGCGCGAGCGAGGCGAGGCCCAGTGCCGCCAGCCCGGCGACGAGCTCGCCTGGGACTTCCGGCACCTCGGTCGAGATGCGCAGGCCGATCACTGTCGCGACGGCGGCGGCGAGGCCGGCGAGCGGCACTGCGCCCCGTCCGCGGCGGAGAAGGGCCACCGCGGCAACCACGAGGGTCGTGAACAGCCCCGCGGCCAAGCCGGCGCGCAGCCCTGGGTCCCGCGCGAGATCGACGAGCTTCACGGACGGCGACCCTACTGGGGGCCACCCGGCGTCCGGCGGCGACGCGTGCACCGCGTACGATCGTCGTGTGCCTGTCGCAAACGTCCGGTACGAGTCGCGTGCAAAGCGGGCCAGCGACGTGATCGGCTCCGTCGCCCTGCTCGGCGTGGCCGCGCCCGTTCTGGTCGTCGCTGCAGCCGCGGTACTGCTGACCATGGGCTCTCCGGTCCTGTACCGCGATCGCCGCGTGGGTCGCGCCGGGCGAACATTCGAGTTGCTCAAGTTCCGGACGATGCGGCCGCTCCGCCCCGGGGAGACCGTCCCCGACTCCGATCATGTCCGCATCACCCGTGTGGGCCGGGTCCTGCGCCGGACGAGCATCGACGAGCTCCCGTCGTTGCTGAACGTGCTGCGGGGCGACATGAGCCTGGTCGGTCCCCGTCCGCTTCCGGTTCGATACCTCGACCGCTACACGGCTACCCAGGCTCGGCGCCACGATGTGAAGCCGGGCATCACCGGCTGGGCCCAGGTCAACGGCCGCAACGCGGTGTCCTGGGCCGAGAAGTTCACCCTCGACGTGTGGTACGTCGACCACTCCTCCCTGCGCCTCGACCTGCGGATCCTGATGATGACCGTGCTCGGTCTGCTGCGTCGCGAGGGCATCAGCTACGAGGGCCACGCGACGATGCCGGAGTTCACCGGTGAGACCGGTGACCGCTCCTGATCCGCCGTGCCCCGCCCCTTCAACGTGCTGCTCTCTTCGGCCGGCCGCCGGGTGGCCCTCCTGGGGCTCTTCCGTCGCAGCCTCAGGGAGCTCGGTCTGCCGGGTGAGGTCATCGCGTCCGACATGTCGAGGCTGTCGTCGGCGTTCCACGCCGCCGACCGGGCGGTGCAGGTCCCGGCGTGCCAGAGCGAGCAGTTCGTTCCCGATCTGGTCGAGGTGTGCCGGGCCCACGCCGTGCGGCTCGTGGTTCCCACGATCGACACCGAGCTTGCGGTGCTGGCGGCGAACCGGGACCGTTTCGCCGCCGTCGGTGCCACCGTCGTCGTATCCGATCCCGAGACCGTGGCGATCGGTTCGGACAAGGAGCTGACGCACGCCTGGCTCGAGCGCAACCGGTTCCCCACCGTCCGCCAGACGACGGCGCGGGAAGCGGTCGAGGACCGCGACGGCTGGCCGCTCCCGCTCGTCGTCAAGCCGCGGTGGGGCAGTGCTTCGATCGGGGTCGGCGTCGTGCGCAGCCACGAGGAGCTCGAGCTCGCGGCGCGACGGCCGGACATGGTTGCCCAGACCCTGGCACCCGGTACCGAGCACACGATCGACGTGCTGGTCGACGGCGCCGGCCGCGCGGTATGTGCGGTGCCGCGCCGGCGTCTCGAGGTGCGCGCGGGCGAGGTCAGCAAGGGCGTCACGGTGCGGTGCCCGACGGTGGCGCAGCTGGTGCGACGGATGTGCGAGACCCTGCCCGGTGCCTACGGCGCCGTGACGGTCCAGGTGTTCCTCGACGACGCGGAGGGCGAACCGCGCGTGATCGAGATCAACCCGAGGTTCGGCGGCGGGTTCCCGCTCTCGTGGGAGGCCGGGGCGCGCTTCCCCCGGTGGTTGATCGAAGAGGTCGCCGGGCTCCCGTCGACCGCCGACGCCGACGGATGGCGCGACGGCTTGGTGATGCTCCGTTACGACGACGCGGTGTTCGTCGACGCTCGCGACGCCGGGCTGTAGGAGCATGCGCTCCGTGGACGCAAGCTGCGTCGTGTTCGACATCGACGACACGCTGTACCTCGAGCGCGACTACGTTCGCAGCGGCTTCCGCGCCGTCGGTGAGTGGGCGCGAGCCCGTCTCGGCATCGCCGACTTCGCCGAACGATCTTGGCGTCTCTTCGAGGCCGGCGTCCGGGGGTCGATCTTCGACGATGTGCTGACCGAGTCGGGCGTCCAACCCGATCGCGCCCTGGTGCGCGCCCTCGTCGACGTCTACCGGACCCACGAGCCCGCGATCGAGATGCTTCCCGACGCCGCCGACGCCGTCGGGCGGCTACGCGGCCACGTGGCGCTCGCCGCCCTGAGCGACGGGCCGCTCGAGAGCCAGCGGGCGAAAGCCCACGCCCTGCGGGTCGGGGATTGGGCCGAGGTGACGGTGTTCACGGCCGAGCTCGGCGCCGGGTTCGGCAAGCCCGATCCCCGGGCGTTCGAGGTCGTCGAGCGCCGGGTCGCCTGCGGGCCATCCGGCTGCGTGTACGTGGCCGACAACCCGGCCAAGGACTTCGCCGGTCCCCGCGGCCGGGGATGGCGGACCGTGCGGGTCCGCCGGGAGGGAGCCCTGCACGCCGGGATCGACAGCGGGTCCGACGTCGACCTCGAGGTCGCCGACCTCGTCGGGCTGGAGGACGGCCTGACCCTCCCCCGGTCCTGAATGTCGAAGCGAGGGCCGGCAGTGCGGGTGGCTCATCTCACGACCGTCGACAGCAGCCTGCGCTTCCTCCTGTTCCCCCAACTGCGGGCGGTGGTCGACCGTGGCGGCGACGCGATCGGCATCAGCGCCCCGGGGCCGTGGGTGGCCGGGCTCGAGCGCGACGGCGTCCGCCACGTGCCGCTGCCGTCGTCGACCCGCGGGATGGACCTGCGCGCCGACCTGCGGTCGGCGGCGGAGCTGTGGCGGATCCTGCGGCGCGAGCACTTCGATGTGCTCCACACCCACAATCCCAAGCCCGGGCTCTACGGACGGGTCGTCGGTCGCCTCGCAGGGGTGCCGATCGTCGTGAACACGGTGCACGGCGTGTACGCGACCGAGCGCGACCCGTGGCCGAAGCGGCTCCTCGTCTACCTGCTCGAGGCCGTGGCCGCCCGCTTCTCCGACGCGGAGCTCGTCCAGAACGCGGAAGACCTCTCGCGCATGACCCGGTGCCGGATCACGCGGCGTGACGCCAGGCTGCTCGGCAACGGCGTCGACCTGGCCAAGTTCGACCCCGAGCGCTTCACCGAGGAGGACCGGCGCGCGCTCCGCGCGTCCCTGGGCGCGGAGCCGGGCCAGGTCGTGGTCGGCACCGTGGGCCGCCTGGTGGCCGAGAAGGGCTACCGGGAGCTGTTCGAGGCCCTCGACCGCCTCGACGAACGGTACGTGGCGGTGGTGGCGGGCCCCCGCGACCCCGAGAAGGCCGACGGGCTGCCGGCGGAGACGCTCGACCGCGCGGCACGGGCCGGTGTCCGCCTGCTCGGATGGCGCGACGACGTGGACGCGCTCTACCGGGCGATCGACGTCTTCGTCCTCCCCTCGTACCGGGAGGGCTTCCCGAGGGCCGCCATGGAGGCCGCCGCCATGGCGGTGCCCGTCGTCGCCACCGACATCCGCGGCTGCCGCCAGGTCGTCGAGCACGGCGTGAACGGGTTCCTGGTGCCGGTACGTGACCCCTCGGCGCTGGAGGCCGCCATCCGCCGCCTCGGCGAGGATCCCGCGCTTCGAGCGGCGATGGGCGCGGCCGGTCGCCGGCGGGCCCGGGAGCGCTTCGACGAGCGCGCCGTGGTGCGCACGGTCATGGAGACGTACCGCGAGGTGGCGCAGCGCAAGGGCGTGCGACTCCGGGAGCTCGAGTAGTCCGTACCCACGACCGCAGAGCGGCTTGTCAGCCCCGCGAGCCGGCCGCGACGGCGGCGTCCACGTCGGGTCCGGCTCGCTGCAGACGGGCCAGCACCTCGGCGACGGCGTCGACGGCGGCCTCGGAGAGGTCGGGGTAGATCGGCAGGCTCACGACGCGGTGGGCAACGTGAACGGTGACGGGGAGGTCGACGGTCGCGGCGGGTGCGTAGGCCTGCTGCAGGTGCACCGGGGGCCAGAAGTAGCAACGGGTGTCGACGCCCTCGGCCCGCAGGGCGCTCACGAGGGCGTCGCGGCCGATCCCGTAGACCTCGGGCTCGACGGCGACGGTGAAGTCCTTGTACGTGGACGAGTCGTCGGGGTCGACGGCTTGCGCGCTGACTCCGGGGATCTGCTCGAGGTGCGTGTGATACCTGGCTGCCAGCTCGCGCCGGCGGGCCAGGTGGGCCTCGAAGCCGGCGAGCGCTTCCAACGCCACCGCCGCGTGGAGCTCGGACATGCGGGCGTTGAGCCCGACGAAGCGGGTGTCGTAGTCGCCGGGCGGGTTGCCGTAGTTGCGGCCCCACCGGAGCCGCTCGGCGACTTCGTCGTGGCGGGTCGCGACCAGACCGCCCTCCCCGGCCACCAACGGCTTCGTCGGCGTGAGGCTGAACACCTCGGCATCGCCGAATCCGCCGACCGGCCGTCCGCGCCGCAGAGCGCCGAACGCGTGGGCGGCATCGAACACCAGCGGGATCCCGGCCCGGCGGGCGAGCTCCTCGAAGCGCTCCGCCGCGCAGGGGGCGCCGAACACGTGGGTGGGCAGGAGGGTGCCGGCGCCCTCGAGCCGCCGCTCGGCATCCCCGGGGTCGAGCTGGAACCTGTCGGCGTCGCACTCCGCGAAGCGCGGCTCGAGGCCATTCCAGGCCACCGCGTGAGCAGACGCCGAGAAGGTGAAGCTCGGCAGCACCACCGCGCCGCGCCCGGGCGCGAGCACGCGCAGCGCCAAGAGGAGGCCGGAGCTGCACGAGGACGTGGCCACGACGTGGCGGACCCCGAGCCGGTCGGCAACCTGCGCCTCGAGCTCGCGCACGAGCGGCCCGTCGGTGAGCGTGCCCCGCTCGTACGACGGACGGAGGCGCTCCACCACCCGTTCAAGCGGCGGGCGCGCCGGGCGCGCGAACGGCAGCCCGTCCGGGAAGGCCGGCGCACCGCCGAGGATGGCGGGGCGACTCACGAGGGCGCCAGCCCGTTCACGTGATGGCGCCCGAGTAGCGGCGGCGGTTCAGCGCCCGTCGCAGGGTCCCCTCCAGGCTCATGCCGCCGTCGACCTTGCGCGCGAACCAACGCATCCCGTCGGCGCGCTGGATGGGCGACCGGGCGAGCCGGTAGGGGTCGGTCCGGCCGTAGGGGTTGGCCCCGACCGCGCCGAGCGCGGCCGACCGGAACCGGCGGCGCACGGC
>JBOGFI010000073.1:0-2707 GCA_050743365.1 Acidimicrobiia bacterium
GCTGGAGGCCCTCGCCCAGCGCATCCAGCGCAAGGGGGTGGCGTGCGGGGTCGACGGCGCCGAGGGCGCGGGGCTCGTCGTCCGGGCGCTCGATACCGAGGCCGCGACCGCCGAGCCGGGAGCGGGCGGGCGCGTTCCCGCCATGCTCGTGCGAGCCAAGCCCGCGCTGGCGCCCGAGTCGGCCGACCAGCGTGTGGACCGGCTTCGGGACATCACGGCGTAGGTTGCAGGACGGGACGGTTGGCCGTCTCGGCAGAAGGGGGGAAACGAGACATGGTTGAGATCCTCAGCGTTGGGATGCGACGGTGAAGCCGCCGGGGCTGACGCCCGACCTCATCCTCCCGTTCGTGCTGCTCGACCTGGTGATCATCTTCGTGGCGGCGCGGTTGATGGGGACCCTGTCGCTCCGTTTCGGGCAACCTCGCGTCGTCGGCGAGATCGTCGCCGGGGTCCTGCTCGGGCCGACGCTGCTGGGTCCGAAGATCTTCACCTGGACCGACTCGTGGGAGGTCCTGCATTGCAAGGACTCGCTCGGGGTCGCAGCCGCGGGCACCAAGCCGAGCATCACGAGTTGCGTGTTCCCCCAGCAGGCGCGCGGGGTCATTGGGATCCTGGGCCAGATCGCGCTGGTGTTCTTCATGTTCCTCGTCGGGCTCGAGCTCGACTACCGGCTCCTGGCGGGCAAGGTCCGGGGGGTCGTGACCGTGGCCGTCGGCGTCGTGGTCATCCCGGTGGCGCTCGCCTTCGTGGTGGGGCCCCTGCTCTACGACGACAAGTTCACCGGCGCGCTCGATCCGTCGAAGACGAGCTTCACGCTCATGGTCGGTGCCATGCTCGCGGTCACCGCCTTCCCGGTCATGGCCCGGATCCTCCAGGAGAAGGGCCTCACCCAGAGCACGATGGGCTCGGTCGGCATCGCCGCCGCCGCGTTGGTCACGGTGCTGATGTTCCTAGTGGTGGCGGTGGCCAAGGGCGTGGCGACCGACCAGAGCACCGGCGACCAGGCCCTCACGTTCGTGAACACGGCGATCTTCCTCGCCGTGATGTTCCTCGTCGTCCGACCGTTGCTCGAGCGGTTCCTCGGCCGACCCTACGAGGCCGCCGGCGAGCTCTCGGCGACCGTGTTCGCGGTCGCCGTCATCGTGGCGTTCGCCTCCGCGTACGTGGCCGACCGCATCGGCATCAACGTGATCGTGGGCGGCTTCCTCGCCGGGGCCGTGATGCCGGCGCGCAAGCAGCTGTTCCGCGACATGGCGGCCCGGCTCTCGGACCTCACTGCGGTGATCCTGTTGCCGATCTTCCTGGCGTTCTCCGGCCTCAATACCGACTTCACGACGCTGGGCGCCTCGTTCGTCGCTGGCATCGCACTGTTCCTGGTGGCCGGGATCGTCGGGAAGTGGCTCGGCGGCGCGCTGTCGGCCCGGGCCGGGGGCCTCTCCTGGCAGGAGGGGAACGTCATCGGCATCCTCATGAACTGCCGGGGATTGCTGGTGCTGGTGGTGGCGCTCGTCGCCTTCAATGCCGGCGTCATCTCGCCGCAACTCCAAGCGGGCGGCGTGCTCATGGCACTGATCACCACGATGATGACGGGCCCGCTGTTCGACCGGTTCCAGCCGGCGGAGGCGGCCGCCGCGCCTCCGGCGCCGGCGCAGCCCGTCCCGGTCAAGACGCCCTCGGGCTAGCGAAGCTTGCGAGTGGGGCGGCGCCCCGAGGGTCCGGCCCCGCTCGCATCCAGGCAAGCGGCTACTACAGTCCTGCGGACGATTGTGGGAGTCGCGGGTCGACCGAGGAGTCATGAGCGACGACGAGCGCGTCGGGCGGGAGTTCGGCCACTACCGCATCGAGCGCGTGCTCGGTCGGGGCGGCTTCGGCACCGTCTACCTCGCCGAGGACCTCAACCCCCACCTCCGGCGGCGGGTCGCCCTCAAGGTGCTGAACCGGGAGCTGGCGGCCGACCAGGCGTTCCGTGAGCGGTTCCTCCGCGAGTCCCTGATGGCGATCGAGCTGGATCACCACCCCAGCATCGTTCCCGTCTACGACGCCGGCGAGCAGGAGGACACGCTCTACATCGCGATGCGCTACATCGAGGGGCCCGACCTTCTCACCGCCATCGCGCAGCGCGGGCCGCTCCAGCCGGAAGAAGCTCTGACCATCGTCTCGCAGGTGGCGAGCGCGCTCGACGCCGCCCATGGCGCCGGGCTCGTGCACCGCGACGTGAAGCCGGGGAACGTCCTCCTCTCGCCCGACATGAAGCGCGCCTACCTCGCCGACTTCGGGCTCACCAAGCGGGTCTCGGCCGAGAGCGGGATCACGCGGGTGGGCCAGTTCCTGGGCACCTTCTATTACGCCGCGCCCGAGCAGATCGAGGGCAGGGCGGTCGACGGCCGCACCGACCTGTACGCGCTCGGTTGCGTGCTCTACGAGGCGCTGACCGGGGGCCCGCCCTTCTCGGGCGACATGAGCGCCATCATCGCCGCGCACCTGACACAGCCGCCGCCCTCGGCTACCGCGGCCCGCGCCGGGCTGCCGCCGGCCGTCGACGCCGTGATCGTGCGCGCGATGGCGAAGCTGCCCGACCAGCGCTACCAGACCGGGGCCGAGTTCGCCGAGGCCGCCACCCGGGCCCTGAGCCGGGCAGGCGAGACCGTGCACGGGCGCACGCCCCCGCCGCCCCCTCCGTCGGTCGCTGGTCCGGTGACTCCGCCCC
>JBOGFI010000074.1:0-20070 GCA_050743365.1 Acidimicrobiia bacterium
TCTTGCTGCGTCCCTCGACCAGCACCGCCGTGACCACAAGACGAGCCATCGACACCCCGCACCCCCTCTGCTTGAGGTGTGCACGATGTCCCGAGACAGCTGTGAACTATGTCCTGAACTCAGATACCGCCAGCCCGACCAGCATGAGAGCAGGTCACAGCGTGACGGCCGCTCGGGACTCTGCCCGGGACTAGCGCCTATCGCGCGTCGACCGCGCGGGCGCATGTGCGGTTCTGGTAGATCTCCGAGGGCGGTGATGGCTAGGTGGACGCTCCGCTTCCACCTACAAGTGTGTCACCCTATGGATGCTGGTCTTGTCAAGGGCTGGACGCGCGCGTGCGGTGGTTACGCGGGGATCGGTGCTCTTGACGTGTCCGTCTGGTTGGGGCGACTGTTCGGGGTGGGGAGGTCGCCTCGGTTGAGCGGTGCGTGTTGCATCGCTTGAGGGGCCTTCCCCGTTTGTCGTGAACGCCGCCGCCGGCGCACGTGCTCGGTGACGGTGTAGCGCTCGGCGATGATTCGCTTGGCTTGAGCCGCGTCGACAGGCCGGCCGTCGACGTCGCGCAGCACGTAGGGCTCACCGCGCGCCATGACCGTCCAGGCTCGGGCGGCGAGGCGCGCCGCGACGACACAGACGGCCTTGTTGTGGTGCGCGCCGCGCTCGACCATCTGGGACCAGTACACGGCGGCGAGCTGCGGGTCGACGCGCCGGGCGCTGTTGGCGGACTGGACCAGCTGGTCGCGCAGTCGTCGCGGCCCGGCTTTGGTCATCGCCTGGCCCTTGCGGTCACTGGCGCCGGTCTGAGACGCCCGCGGGGTGAGCCCGGTGAAGGCCTTGAACGCATCGGCGTTGGGGAACCGGCCCGGGCGTCCCATGACCGAGACCAGCACGGGCCCGCCGGTGGTGGCGATGCCGGGCAGGCTGCGGGCGAGCTGGTTGGGATCGATGCGCAGATACGCCTGCTCGCGCACGGCGGCGTGGCGGGCGTGCTCGGCCTCGGTGGCTCGCAGCAGCCGGGCTTCGGTGGCCATCTCGGCGGCGAGGTCCTCGAACGCGACCGCCGGGTCGTCGCTATAGAGCTCGAGAGCGTGGCGAGCCACCCCGAGCCAACGTTCGGCGCGGGCGGCTCCGTGGTGGCCCCGGGAGGTCTTGGCGATCAGCGCCGCCAGGCGCGTCTTGCCTGCCCGCAGCATCCGCCGAGGATCCCCATACCGCTCCAGGACGGCGACGTCACTGACGCCGAGGACGCTGCCGCCGAGGGCGTCTTCGAGCATCGGCATGGCCTGGCGGGCCAGGTCCCGCAGCCGCGTCTTGTGGGCGGCGGCCCGGTCGCGCAAACGGTCTGCGGCCCGCACCCGGCGATCCAGGCTGGCGTGGTCGCCTTCGGCGAGCTCGACCATCGACAGACCCGACGGGTCGATGAGTGGCAGCCGGGCCAGGGTCTCAGCGTCGATCGCGTTCGACTTGGCGTGACGGCTCAAGAACCGCCGCAGGTCCGACGCCTTCGCCGACGACACCCGATGGACCGCGTGCCCGCGGCGGGTGAAGAACACCGCCACGGGCAGCCACGCCGCACCAGTCGGCTCGAAGATCACCTCCAGGCGCGTGCCGGGCGGCGCGCCGGCCAGCGCCGCTGCTTCAATCGCTTCCAGGCTGTCGCGACACGGACGGCACCGCCGCCGCGCCACCACCGTGCTTTGCTCGTCGAGCACCACGACTGTGTGCGCGGTGGCGACTCCCAGATCGATACCGACCAGACGACGGGCCATGTCTCGCTCCTCCTCGATGACGGCGTTGTTCGCTCTTCGCCAGCGGGCACGAGGAACACCTCGTCGACCACGGCCCATCGAGGTTGCGAAGGCCCGTCACGGCCCCCACACATGTCACCAACCGGGCGCGGCCCCACGGGCCGACCCGCCGCCCTATCCGGGTCCTGCGTGGCCGGACCGAGGAGGCACGCACACTTCCAGGGCAACCGCGACTCGCACAGTTCCCAAGTCTGAAACCACTTCGCCTCCCCCCGAACCAGCCGGGGTGCTAACACAACCCCGAAGCTGCGATGCGATCAACCACCACAGCGCTTACATGTCTATGTCGATGTTGGAGGTACGGAGACGGTGGTGGGCGCGCGGATCGTGAGAGGCCTAGGGTGAGGCGCTGGTCCTCGTGCTCCGGGTCCCCCTCTGACACGACCCGACGGCTCCCTCGCTATGTAGTCTCAAGGAAGATGCGGAGTCCTAGCCTTCGTGTGGCCGCAGTTCTTGTGCTTGTCGGCCTCGGTGTCTTCGCTCGAGGCAGCGCGACCGGCGACGCCGCACGTATCCAGGCTGGTGAGCAGCACGGGTCGTCGGATTACGCATCCGTCGTTCTCGACACTTTCGGCCAAGGTGAGCCCGCCGTGGTCCAGAGTGGTGGCAGGACCGATGACCGGCTCAGTCGAGTTCTCAAGCCGGTCGTCGGCACGGCCGTACTCCTGGCGCTGGCCTGGGCACTCGCCGCGCGATGGTGTAAGCGCACCCCGCGCGCGTTGTGGCCAGGCAAGGTCGTCTGCCAGCGCGTCGCGCCGCGAGGGCCACCGGTTCGGCTGACTTAGCGTCGGAACGTCGCTCAAACGAGCGACCGAACTGAAGCATCTGGTTCCAGCCACTCTCTGCCTGCTGTCGCGCTGATGGGCGCAGGCGCAGGGTCTTGCCTCGTCAATGAGGGTTGCTGGGCCGACGCAATCGTCCCGAGAGGAGCTCCAGTGATCACTGGACGATCCGACACGCCTGACTTGGTTGCCGCGACCGTCACTGACATCGCCTTCGCCGTCATCATCGTTTTGGCCACGATCGTGATTCTCATCCCATTTATCGGGGTCGCCTTCGTCGTTCGCGACGTCATACGGCAAATGCGCACGGAGCGCCGGAACGCGGTTGAAAGAGCTGATGCGCGAAACGCTGCTGCCACAGGTGAGGGAGGCGCCGTGACATCAGGTGACGAGTCGGCGGGGCGGAGCCCTCCTCAGGGTCAGCGCGCTCGCGGTGGGGGTGTGATGTCGCAGAGGTCAGTGATGCCGTTCCCGGCCCCGGTGGGCGCTCGGCTCGAAGGGAGCAGCATTGACACCGCAAACGCTCACGCGCGCCCCGCGGTCACGGCCTGCCATCGGTCGCGTCGCGCGGTCGGTGCCCGCCGTCCTCGGCGGCGTCGTTGTGATCCTGTTGTTGTCCTGGCTGGTTCGTGGCCCCGACTTCGTCGACCGAGTGACAATCGCCAATCGGACTGCTCTCGATGTCGATGTGAACGTTGCCGGCTCAGATGGGGGCCTACTCGATCTGACGTACATCGCTGCTGGCGAAACGAAGTCCGTACGTGACGTGATCGATCAAGGGGACATCTGGGTGTTCCACTTTTCATACGGCGGCACCGACGCCGGAACGCTCCGCCTGGATCGTACGAGGCTCGCGCAGAACGGCTGGAGAGTGGAGATTCCAGAGGCAGTTGCGGACCGGCTGGACGCGGCTGGTCATGAGCCGCCGCCCTAGCGTCCTGATCCCGCTTGATACCTGCGGGTCAGCCGGGTAAGGAGGTAACCCAAATGGCCGAGGTGAACGAGACGCGCCTGCCCGGGGTCGGTGTCCGGTACGACTTCACGACGGCTGACGGTTCCCGTGTAGGTGTTCTCGTCCATCGCACCGGGCGGAGGGAGTTGCTCGTCTACGGGCGGGAGGATCCGGACGCGTGCCAGGCGGTGCTCCGGCTCGATGCGGCGGATACGCACACCCTGGTGGACCTCCTCGGCGGTTCACAGGTCAGCGAGGAGCTCGCAGCCATGCAGCAGCTCGAGGGCCTGACTATCGACTGGCTCCACATCCCGGCTACCTCCCCCTGGGTCGGTCGGAGCCTCCGTGACGCGGCGGTGCGGTCGATCACGGGCGTCTCGGTCGTGGCCGTCGTTCGGGGTGACGCGACGATCCCCGCCCCTGAGCCCGACTTCGTCCTCGACGCCGACGACATCGCCGTCGTCGTGGGAACGCCGGCCGGGATCGACCAGCTCGTCTCGCTCCTGAGGGGAGGGTGACGACGCTCCTGGCCGCGGAGTCGGACGACGTCGCGTTCGTACTCCTCGAGCTCGGGCTGGTGGTGCTCGGGCTTGCCGTGGTCGGGCGATTCGCCGACCGTCTGTCACTGAGCCCGATTCCTTTCTATCTGCTCGCCGGGCTCGGCGTCGGCGAGGGCGGTGTCGTACAGATCGACGTAAGTGAGCAGTTCATCGAGGTCGGAGCGGAGATCGGTGTCGTGCTCCTGCTCCTCACGCTGGGGGTCGAGTACAGCGCCGAGGAGCTGGGGAGCGGGTTGCGCCAAGGGTGGCGAGCGGGCGTCGTCGACGCCATTGCCAACTTCCCCCCCGGCTTCGGGGCCGCGCTCGTGCTGGGCTGGGGAGTCAAAGCCGCATTGGTCCTGGGTGGGGTCACCTACATCTCGTCGTCCGGCGTGATCGCCAAGGTGCTCACGGACCTGGGTCGTCTCGGGAACCGGGAGACGCCGGCTGTGCTGACGGTGCTGGTGATCGAGGACCTGGCCATGGCCGTCTATCTGCCGGTGCTCGCAGTCGTGTTGGCCGGCGCCGGCGTCGCGTCGGGCGTCGTTTCGGTCACGGTGGCGATGGTCGCCGTGACCGTCGTACTGATCCTCGCGTTGCGGCACGGTGCCCTGATCAGCAGGCTGCTGTGGACCCGATCCGACGAGCTGTTGCTCCTGAGCGTCGTCGGCCTGACTCTCGTCGTCGCGGGGCTCGCGCAGCGCCTCCAGGTCTCAGCAGCCGTGGGCGCCTTCCTCGTCGGCGTAGCGCTGTCCGGATCGGTCTCCGAGCGCGTGTCGCGACTCGTGGGCCCGCTCCGCGACCTGTTCGCGGCCACGTTTTTCTTCTTCTTCGCTCTCCAGGTTGATCCGGGTCGCTTGCCCGGGGCCCTTGCAGTGGCCGGCACGCTCGCGGTCGTAACTGCGGCCACCAAGGTCATGACCGGATGGTCAGCGGCGAGGCGGCTGGGAGTCGGACGTCCCGGACGCGCCCGGGCCGGCGCCGCGCTCGTTGCCCGCGGCGAGTTCTCGATCGTGATCGCCGGCCTGGGCGCGGCGGCCGGCGTGAGGAGCGAGGTCGACGCGGTGGCAGCCGCGTACGTCCTGCTGCTCGCGATAGCCGGACCAATCCTCACGCGATACGCAGACGTCGCCCTCCGCGAGACGACTCGAAGCGATCGCACGACGCCGTAGCGACAGACCACGAACGGACCACAAACCGCGCCGACGTCCATGGCCGTCCGTCAGCGTCCAGCGCCGCGACGAAACCCCCTCTGACGTGCCGTTATTCTCCGTGCCGGTTCGCCGACGTTCGGCCCACCAGCGTTCGGGACGCTGAGGTCGCGGGTTCAAATCCCGCCGTCCCGATCCCGCCGTCCCGACCAGTGGAGCTGTGGGTAAGCGGGTCTGTCACGCCCGGTTTGCGCGTGCTAGTTGTAGTGACCCCCGCTGCGATCGGGCCGGAACTTGCAGCGCCGCCAAGAGTTAGGTGCCTGGGGTCGATAGCGGTCAGGCCGATCGCGGCCGGCGCGGGCCAGGCGCTCGCCGCGCGCCACCTCGACCCGGTCGCGGCCCTTGGCCTTCGCCTCGTACAGGGCGGAGTCGGCGCGGGCCAGGGTCGCCGGCGCCGTCTCGCCGTGGCTGTGGACGGCGATGCCCGCCGAGAAGGTGGTCGTCTCGGCCGGCCGCCAATCGCGGTGTAGGCGCCCGAGGACGTCCTCGGCGCCGGCGATGCCCGCACGGGCCAGCACCATGGCGAACTCCTCTCCGCCGTAACGAGCCACGCAGTCGATGTTGCGGGTGACCGAGCGCATGGCGTCGGCAAGCCGGCGGAGAGCCTCGTCCCCGGCCTGGTGGCCGTAGCGGTCGTTCACCGCCTTGAAGTGGTCGAGGTCGAGGAGCACCACGGCGTCCCCCGGCTCCATGGCGTCGAGGGCCCGGTCGAAGCTGCGACGGTTCTCGAGCCTCGTGAGCGCGTCCGTCTCGGCGGCGCGCTCGAGCTCCCGGGTCCGGTACGCGAGCGCCCGCGCCAGCATCTCTCCGATGAGGCACCACAACGGCGCGGCGATCGCCAGGGGGACGAGACGCGAGCCCAGGTCGTAGCTGTTCCCAACGAGGTATGAGGCGATCGCGACCGGCACGAACCGCAGCGGGAGCCCGGGCCGGGCGACCAGGCCGAGATAGACGAACGTCACGGAATAGAGCGGACCGTAGGCCGCCAGCGACCCCGGAGCGATCACGCCCGTGACCGCGAGCAGGACGTAGCCCAGCACCGGCAGCCAAAGGAGGGTGCCGGCGCCCCAGCGGGCCCACGGGAGCCTCGGGACCGCAAGCCCCACCCCGAGCGAAGCACCGGCCATCAGCGCCACGGGCAGCGGGGAGATCGCCGACGGCAGTAGCGGCAGAGTGGCCAGCACGATCAGCGCGGCGCCGACGAACAGCGCCGCCGCCACTCGTGCGCCCCGCACCCGCTCGTCGTCGCCGGGGTGCCCGAGCAACAGCACGTTGAGGTACGAATGGTCCACCTGTCCTTCTTCGGCCCCTTGAGGGGGGAAGGTGAGCGATTCCACTCGACCACGGGGCGGGTGGGCCGCGGCGGTTCGTGGAGGCGGCTACAGCAGCAGCTCGGCCATCTGCACCGCGTTGAGGGCGGCGCCCTTGCGGAGGTTGTCGCCGGTCACCCAGAGGTTGAGGCTGCCGGGCTCCGACGGGTCCTCGCGCACGCGGCCGACCAGCACCGGGTCGACGCCCGCCGACTCGAGCGGGGTGGGATGGCCGTCGCCGTCCTCGACCAGGCGCACGCCGGGCGCGCCGGACAGGAGCACCACCGCCTCCCGGCGTGACACCGGTCGGCGGAAGCGTACGTTGGCAGACATCGCGTGGCCCACGTACACGGGCACCCGCACGCAGGTCGCGCTCACGGCGAGATCCGGTGCGTGGAGGATCTTGCGGCTCTCGTGGACCAGCTTCCACTCCTCCGACGTGTAGCCGGCGTCCCGCGCCGATCCCGCGAGGGGGATGACGTTGCCGGCGATGGGGCGGTCCCACACCTCGCCCGGCTCGACCCCGCCGTCGAGGGCGCCGGCGCGGCGGAGCCGCTCGGCCTGGCCCGCGCCCTTGGTCCACTGCTCGTCGAGCTCGCGCATCCCGGCCACGCCGTGGCCGGAGACGGACTGGTAGGTCGACACCACCAACCGCTCGATGCCCGCCGCCCCGTGCAGGGGCGCCAGCCCGGTCACGAGCACCATCGTCGTGCAGTTCGGGCACGACGCGATGCCCCGGGGCATCGAGCGAAGGTCTCCGGGGTTGATCTCGGCCACCACGAGGGGAACGTCGGGCTCCATGCGGAACGCGGCCGAGTTGTCGACGACCTTCGCTCCCGCCGCCGCAGCGACCGGCGCCCACTCGAGGGCCAGGGGCTCGTCGACGTCGACGATCGCGAAGTCGAGCCCGTCGAAGCAACCGTCGCGCAGCACCTCGCATTCGACCTCGCCGCCCGCGAACGGCAGCTTGCGGCCCTCTGATCGGGGGGATGCGAACACCCGCAGCTCGTCGACGGGGAAGGCGCGCTCCTCGAGCACGCGCAGCATCTCGCCCCCGACCAGACCAGTGGCTCCGATCACCCCCACGCGCGGCATCAGGCCGTCTCCCCCAGGTGGAACGTCTCGTGCAGCGCACGCACCGCCCGCTCGACATCACGCTCGTGCACCACGCACGAGATGCGGATCGCCGACGTGCTGATCATCTCGATGTTCACACCCTCGGCTGCCAGCACCTCGAACATCTGAGCGGCCACGCCGGGGTTCGACTTCATCCCCGCGCCCACGAGCGACACCCGGCCGATGGCAGGGTCGTGGCTCACGCCGGTGGCCTCGATCTCCGCGCAGACCTTCTCCATCACTGCCAGCGCCCGGGCGAGGTCCTCCTTGGGGACCGTGAACGAGACGTCGGTGTGGCCGGCGGTCGACACGTTCTGCACGATCATGTCGACGTTGACGAGCTCGTCGGCTAGCGCGCGAAAGATGGCGGCCGCGATCCCGGGGCGGTCCGGCACCTGCTCGATGGTGACCTTCGCCTCCGAGGTGTCGTGGGTGACGCCGGAGATAATCGCCTGCTCCATGGTGGGATCTTCCTCCCGGACCCAGGTACCAGGCTCCCAGGTGAAGCTCGAACGGACGTGGACGGGCACACCATGGTTGCGCGCGAACTCGACCGAGCGCAGCGCGAGCACCTTGCCGCCGGTCGCCGACATGTCGAGCATCTCCTCGTACGACAGCCGCGGCAGGAGCCTGGCCTCGCCCACGATCCGGGGGTCGGCGGTGTAGACGCCCGACACGTCGGTGTAGATCTCGCACGCGGCTGCCCCGAGAACGGCGGCGAGGGCCACCGCGGTGGTGTCGGAGCCGCCTCGCCCCAGCGTGGTCACGTCGCGGGTCGTCGAGACCCCCTGGAAGCCGGCCACGACCGCGACGTCACCGGCGGCGATGGCGTCGCGGATGCGGTCGGCACGCACCTCGACGATCTTCGCCCTGCCGTGACTCGTGTCGGTGACGATGCCGGCCTGCGACCCGGTGAACGACACCGCTCGCTGCCCGCGGTCGATGAGGGCCATGCACAAGAGCGAGATCGAGATGCGCTCGCCCGACGTGAGCAGCATGTCCATCTCGCGGGGAGCGGGGGCGTGCGACACCTGATGGGCGAGGCGCTCGAGGTCGTCGGTCGTGCGGCCCATGGCGGAGAGCACCGCCACCACGTCGTCGCCGTCGCCCCGAGTGTGCACGATGTGGTCGGCCACGGCCTTGATGCGGTCGGCGTTGCCGACCGACGTGCCGCCGAACTTCTGCACGAGCAGGCCCACGCGCGGCACGGTACCAGTGGGGTCGCGAGCCACCGCCGGAATTGGCCTGCTCGACGCTACGAGACCAGGACGCGTATATAGACTCCCGCGCCGTGTCGAAGGCCGCCAAGCGCGAGCGACAGCGCCTCAACCGCGAGGCGCGTCGCGAGGCCGAGCTCGTCGCAGCCAAACGGCGGCAACGTTTCCGGCTGGCACGCAACGTCGGTGTCCTCATGCTCCCGCTAGCGGTCCTCTTCGTGGTGCTGCAGGTCGTCGGGGACGAGGACGAAAAGGCCGGCGCCGCCGGCTGCGAGGAGGTGAGGGCGCCGGACCCGAAGACGCAGTCGTTCCCGTCGCCGCCCACGACCGTGATCGACCCGGCTCACCTCTACACGGCGACGATCGACACGACCTGCGGGAAGATCGAGATGCTGCTCGACACCGCCCAGGCCCCGACCACCGTGAACAATTTCGTGTTCCTCGCCCGCGAGGGCTTCTACGACGGCACGACGTTCCACCGAGCCGCCAAGGACTTCGTGATCCAGGGCGGCGACCCCGCCGGCGACGGTAGCGGCGGGCCCGGCTACTCGATCGCGGGTGAGGTGCCGAGCGAGGTCGTGACGTACCAGGTCGGTTCGGTGGCAATGGCCAAGGGCGGCCAGGACCCCGCCGGCACGGCCGGGTCGCAGTTCTTCATCGTGAGCAACCCGCCGGCGCAACAGGGTGAGGGGCTCGACGTCCTGAACCAGAAGCCCTACCAGTACGCGCTCCTCGGCCAGCTCGCCGACGACGGCGGCAGAAGCCTCAGGGTGGCCCGCCAGATCGAGTCGCTTGCCCCCGAGGGTGGCGACGGGCCGCCGACGAAGACCGTCGTGATCCAGAAGGTCACGATCGACGAGAAGACGCCCGCGAGCACCACGACGACCGCTCCGCCGCCCTCCTCGGTGCCGTAGCGGCCACCCGCCTCACGACTGGCCGGCGCCTCGCGCCATCGCGCGCGTCCTCGGCAACACGGTGAGGGCGACCACGGTCAGGTACACGCCCACGCCGACGAGCAGGAGGAACGGGAGCCCGAGCAGCGGCTGCGCCGCGAGCACGTCGGTCAGGGCCACGCCGGGGTCGAGGGCGACGCCTACGGCCGCGGCGGTGGCGGCGGCGTTGATCACGACGTGCGTGACCGTCGGGGGGGTGTCCGCCCTGCCGAAGCAGCCGCACGAGCCGACCGGTGCGTCGCGCGCGAGCGCGAACGCGACGAAGACCGCGAACATCAGGTACGAACCGGCGACGAGCGCGGCAAAGAGCCGATCGCCGTACACCAGCGCCGCGGCGCCGATGACCGCCTCGACGCCGGCGCCCAGCCGCACCAGGAGCGGGGCGGCAGGCAGGCGGAGCGCGCGCAGCGCGCCGACGGTGTCGTCGGGACGAACGACCTTGAGCGCGCCTCCAATCAGCAGGAGCGTCGCCGCGATCGCGAACGGGCCGGCCAGCACGCTCATCGGCGGGAGGGTCGGGCGGCCGCCATTCCCGTCGTCACGGCGAGTCGCCTCGGTGCAGGTCGTCCACCGCACGCGGGTAGAGGCTCGGGTGGCTGGGGTGGATCCCGGCCCGCCCCAGGTCGCGGTCGGCACGCGCCTCACGGTCGGCGCCGAGCTCGTGCAGCGCACGGATGATCTCGGCGTGGCTCCGGAGAAGACCGGCGACAAGGAGCGCGAGGAGCGCGACCACGACCGCGAGGACCGTCACCAGGATCGCCATCGACGCGAATTGTTGCACGGCGCGCCGGCCGCGCCGCGACCGACCGTCAGGGCATCAGGGCGTCAAACGGTGAGCCGGTCCACCACGCGGCCGGCCTCGAACACGACCGCCTCCCCGTTCTCGTACACCGAGACGCGCCCGGCTCCTGCGACCCTCCACGCGCCGGCCGGCTCGCGCACGAGGGCGGTCTGCTCGTCGATGCCTACCAGCGAGGCGCTTTCGGGGAGCAGGTCGATCGAGCGCTCCCGCAGGTGGTCGGCCGCGGTGCCGTGGTACGGGAACACGGCCAGCCCGAGCACCACACCCAGCCCGACGGTGTACGCCCCGCCCCGCGGGTCGACCATCGGGTCGCACAGCACGGTCGCGCCGGCGCCCGAGGCTGCGAGCACCGCGCCCCCCTGGTAGGCGGTGAGCAGCGCCTCGAAGAGGGGCGAGTCCTTCAGCACCGACCGCAGATGGAGCGGCGAGCCGTCGCTCAAGTACACGAAACGCGCCGAACCCGCGGTCGCGGCGACGTCGTCGGCCTCCGCCTCACCCCGGTGCAGCACTCCCAGGGGCTTCACGGCGGCACCGAGGGCCTCGAAATGGACACGGGCGCGCTCGACCGCCCGGTCGGGGTGCTCGAAGGCGGCGGCGGTCGGCAGCACCACGACCTCAGCGGCCGACGCCGCCTCGAGCAGCGTGGCGTCGAATCCGCGGCAGCCCTCGCTCCATTCGCCCCCGCCGATCAGCGCGAGGGTGCCCCGGGCCTGCTTCGAGCTCATGCCCGGCGGAGCCTACTGGCGTAACCTCGCCGCCTCGCCGGTCGGGAGAGGGAGCACCCAGTGGAGATCAAACGCGTCGGCATCGTGGGGTCCGGCATCATGGGCTCGGGTATCGCGGAGGTCGCGGCCGGCGCCGGCTTCGAGGTCATCCTGCGCAGCCGCGCGCAGAGCAGCGCCGACCGGATGGTGGCCGGTCTCGAGAAGTCGCTGGCACGGCAGGTCGAGAAGGGCAAGCTCGACGACGCCGAGCGCGCCGCGGTACTCGGCCGGGTCAGCGCCGTCACCGACCTGGGCGAGCTGGCCGAATGCGACCTCGTGATCGAGTCGATCGTCGAGGACCTGGCCACCAAGAAGCACCTGTTCAACGAGCTCGACCGCATCTGTCACAGCGGCACGATCCTGGCTACCAACACCTCGACGCTGCCGGTGGTCGAGATGGCGATGGAGAGCCGCCCCGACCAGGTGTGCGGGATCCACTTCTTCAACCCCGCGCCCATGATGCCGCTGGTGGAAGTCGTACGGGCGATCACGAGCTCGGACGAGACGGTGGAGACGGCGCGGCAGTTCGCGGAGGCATGCGGCAAGAGCCCGGTGACGGTACGCGACCAGGCGGGTTTCATCGTGAACGCGCTGCTGTTCCCCTACCTCAACAACGCGGTGAAGCTGCTCGACGCCGAGGTCGCATCCCGCGACGACATCGACGCCGCCATGAAGGGCGGGTGCAACTTCCCGATGGGCCCGCTGGAGCTGCTCGACCTCGTGGGCCTCGATACGAGCCTCGCGATCCTCGAGGCGCTCTACGCCGAGTTTCGCGACCCCAACTACGCCCCTGCGCCGCTCCTCCGGCGGATGGTCGGCGCCGAGCGCCTCGGCCGCAAGACCCGCCGGGGCTTCTACGACTACCACCGGTAGTTCCTCGCGGCCGAGGGCCCGCCGGTCGAGCTCATGCCGGTTCGCCGCCGGTAGAGGGCGCGCGGCTCGGGAGTGGGACAATGACGTGATGGCGCAGCGGGACCGGCCGTGGCTGATGCGCACCTACTCGGGCCACTCGTCGGCCCGGGCGTCGAACGAGCTGTACCGCACCAACCTGGCCCGGGGCCAGACCGGGCTCTCGGTCGCCTTCGACCTCCCCACCCAGACCGGTTACGACCCCGACGACCCGCTCGCTCGCGGAGAGGTCGGCAAGGTGGGCGTGCCCGTCCCCCACCTGGGCGAGATGCGTCACCTCCTGGAGGGCATCCCGCTCGACGAGATGAACACGTCGATGACGATCAACGCCACCGCGATGTGGCTGCTCGGCATGTACGTGGCGCTGGCCGAGGAGCACGACGTCGACCCGACCAAGCTCGCCGGCACCACTCAGAACGACATCATGAAGGAGTACCTGTCCCGGGGCACCTACATCTTCCCGCCCGAGGCGTCACGCCGCCTCACCGTCGACCTGATCGTGCACACCGTGCGGCACGTGCCCCGCTGGAACCCGATCAACGTCTGCCCGTACCACCTCCAGGAGGCGGGCGCGACGCCGGTGCAGGAGATCGCCTACGGGCTCGCGACCGCGGTCGCGGTGCTGGACGCAGTGCGCGAGTCGGGCCAGGTCGGCGAGGACGAGCTCCCTGATGTGGTGGGCCGGATCTCCTTCTTCATCGACGCGGGCGTCCGGTTCGTCGAGGAGCTGTGCAAGATGCGGGCGTTCACCCGCCTCTGGGACCGGATCTGCCGCGACCGCTACCGCGTCGAGGACGAGAAGCTGCGCCGCTTCCGCTACGGCGTCCAGGTGAACTCGCTCGGGCTCACCGAGGCCCAGCCCGAGAACAACGTGCAGCGGATCGTGCTCGAGATGCTCGGGGTCACGTTGTCGAAGGACGCCCGGGCCCGCGCCATCCAGCTGCCGTGCTGGAACGAGGCGCTCGGGCTCCCGCGGCCGTGGGACCAGCAGTGGTCGCTGCGCATCCAGCAGGTGCTGGCGTGCGAGAGCGACCTCCTCGAGTACGACGACCTGTTCGAGGGCTCGAAGGTGATCGAGGCCAAGACCGCCGAGCTGGCCGCCGCCGCCGACGACGAGCTCCGGTGGGTGCTCGACGGCGGCGGGTCGTTCGAGATGATCGACGCGATGAAGGGCCGTCTCGTGCAGAGCCACGCCGAGCGGGTGCGCAAGATCGAGTCGGGCGAGGTCCCGGTCGTCGGCGTGAATTGCTTCACCGAGACCGCGCCGTCGCCGCTGGTGTCGGGCTACGGGGAGGGCGGCGCGGCGCACATCCTCGAGCTGGATCCAGCCGCCGAGGCCGCGCAGGTCGAGTCGGTGCGGCAATGGCGGGCCGACCGCGACGCCGCCGCCGCCGGCCGGGCCCTCGACCGCGTCCGGAAGGTCGCGGTCACCGGCGAGAACCTCATGCCCGCCACGATCGAGCTCGCCAAGGCGGGCGGCACCGTGGGCGAGTGGGCGGGTGCGCTGCGCGAGGTGTTCGGCGAGTACCGCGCCCCCACCGGCGTCGGCGGCGTGGCCACCGCGCCGGTCGACGACATGCTCGCGGTGCGCGAGCGGGTGCAGGCAGCGGCGCGAGACCTGAGCGGCCCCATCCGGGTGCTCGTGGGCAAGCCCGGCCTCGACGGCCACTCGAACGGCGCCGAGCAGATCGCGGTGGCGGCGCGCGACGCGGGCATGGAGGTCGTGTACCAGGGCATCCGCCTGACGCCGGAGCAGATCGCGGCCGCGGCCCGCGACGAGGACGTGGACGTGATCGGTCTGTCGATCCTGTCGGGATCGCACCTCGAGCTCGTGCCCGAGACCCTGCGGCGGCTCCAGGAGCTGGGCGTCGACGCGCCGGTCGTGGTGGGCGGGATCATTCCCGACACCGACGAGGCCAAGCTCGCCGAGGCGGGCGTAGCACGCGTCTACACGCCCAAGGACTACCGCCTCTCGGAGATCATGGCCGACGTTGCCGACCTCGCCATCAAGTACCGCCGGAGTCAGCGCCGGTAGAGCGCTTCGATCTCCACCTCGTACTTGGTGTGGATGCCGCGCCGCTTGAGCTTCATCGTCGGGGTCAGCTCCTCCGAGTCGGGGAGCCACTCCTCGCCCAGCAGCTTGAACCTCTTCACCTGCTCGACGTTGGAGAAACGCCGGTTGGCCTCAGCCACACAACGCTCGACCTCGGCGACCACGTCGGGATGCTCCGCCAGCTCGGCCACCGACCCGTCCTCGATGCCCTGGTGCTTCGCCCAAGCCGGCGCGACCTCGGGGTCGAGCACCAGGAGCGCGGACACGAACGGCCGCTGGTCGCCGATGACGCACGCCTGGCCGATGATCGGGAACGCCTTGAGCGCCGCCTCGACGTTCGCCGGTGAGATGTTCTTGCCGCCCGCGGTGATGATGAGCTCCTTCTTGCGGTCGACGATCTTCAGGTACCCGTCGTCGTCGAGCACACCGATGTCGCCCGAGTGCAGCCAGCCGTCGTCGTCGAGCGCCTCGGCCGTCTTCTCGGGGTCGTCCAGGTAGCCGCGGAACACGTTGCCGCCCCGGCAGCACACCTCGCCGTCGTCGGCCAGCTTCACCTCACAGCCCGGGATCGCCCGCCCCACGGTGCCCGGCCGCACCAGGACGGCGTCGAAGGTCATCGGCCCCGACGACTCCGACATGCCGTAGATCTCCGCCATGGGCACGCCGAGCGCACGGAAGAAGTTGAACACCTCGACCGGGATCGGGGCCGCCCCCGTGATCGCCGAGAGCGCCTGGTCGAGACCGAGCATCTCGCGTACCGGGCGTAGCACGCGGTCGTCGCCGGCCTCGAGCGCCTTGTCGAACACGGCCTTCTGCTTCGCGTCGCCCGACATCACCGCCTGGACGCCGGCGTAGATCTTCTCCCACACCCGGGGCACCGCGAAGAAGATCTCCGGCCGTACCTGGGGCAGGTAGGCGGCGATCTGACTCGCCTCGGGGCAGGTCGTCACCTCGTAGCCGAGCGTGGCGCCCTGGTAGTGAGAAGTCATTCGCTCGGCGATGTGCGCCATCGGCAGGTACGAGACCATTCGCCGCCCGGGCCTGGCGGCGTGCTCGAGCGTTCGGCGCAGGCTCTCGACCGTCCACACGATGTTGGCGTGGTCGAGCATCACGCCCTTGGGCGGGCCGGTGGTGCCCGACGTGTAGATCACCGTCGCCAGGTCGCTCGGCTGAGCGACGCGGCACGCCACATCGAGGTCGACCGGGTCGGCGGCAAGGAGGGACTCCCACGAGTGGACGTCGTCGGGCGCGAGGTCATCGGGGTCGTCGATGACCACGACGTCGCGCAGCGCGGGCAGCTCCGAGCGCACCTTGAGGACGCGCTCGAGGAAGCCGACGTCCTCGACGATCGCAAGCTTCGCCCGGCAGTGCCCGGCGAGGTACTCGACCTGCTCGGGCGCCGACGAGTTGTAGATCGAGATCGGGGTGGCGCCTCGCAGCAGCACCGCCACGTCCGCGACATGGAACTCGGGCCGGTTGCGCATCATGAGCACGACCCGGTCACCGTGCCCGACACCGAGGCCGTCCAGCCCCGCCGCCAGTCGGGCGGCGCGCTGCGCGTACTCACCGAAGGTCCATTCCGCCCAGTCGTCGCTTTCCCTCCAGCGCAGCGCCACCGCCTCGGGCCGGGCCCGTAGGGTCTCGAGGAAGCGCGTGGGCACCGTCTCGCCCGCCGTCTGCCCCGCCAGCTCCTCGCTCGTGACCGCCGCCATCGACGCCCCCCTCTGTGGATGACCCGAACGGCCCAATATGTAGCGCGCCCGGTCCCTCCCCGCACGAGGCCGGCCGGCGAGCCGGTAGGGCCGGTTTCGAGTTATCCACAGGCGCTCTGGAAAACGTGTGGGAAATCGTGGATACTGTGAGCTAGTCGTCCCGAGGAGATCGTTGGGGTCCCCGCACGAGAGCGGGTTTCTCTACTCCGACCCTCCTCGGGGCGAACTTGTCTCGGGCACTCGTCGTGGTCGCTCGCGCACGAGTGGTCGGAAGATCCCCGGTTGCTCAGAACTGCTCGGTGAAGCAGCGATGCTCGAGCGGGCCGATGGCGTACTCGCGGTACAGGCCCGCGAACATCACCCTCGTCTTCTCGGACCACGCCATCGCCTCCGGTGCCGCCGTGCGCCGCACGACCTGCGTGTAGCCGCCCTCGTACACGCGGTACTCCGCCCACGCGCCGGGGTAGTCCTTCGTGCACGCGATCTCGCAGAACGGCACGTCGCGGGCCTGGGGGAAGCGCCGCACCCGGTTGCGGTGGGTGTGGCCGGCGAAGTAGCCGACGACGTTCTGGCGGCGGGCGACGACCGCGGCGAGCGCGTCGCTGTCGTCGGGATTGATCCCGAAGTACGACTGGGAGCGGTGGTCGGCCGCGAGGTTCCAGAGATGGTGGTGGCCGAACACCAGCACCGGGCCCGGTGTCGCCGCCGCCAGCTCGTCGAGCCACTCGACCTGGTGGTGGCTGAGCTGGCCCTGATCGACGCCCGGGATGACGGTGTCGACGACGGCCAGGGTCACGCCGTCGAGGTCGACGTGGTAGGGGGCGTCGCCGGCCGCGAGCGTGGGGTCGGTCAACGCGTCGTGGTTCCCGCGCACGTGGTGCATGCGCTCGCCCAGAGCCCCGTAGGCGGCGAGGAACGCCTCGTACTCGCCCTCGAGCCCGATGTTGGTGAGGTCGCCTTTCACGACGACGGCGTCGGGGTCCAGGGCCCGCATCTCGGCGATGACGGCCCCGTTCATGACCTCGGGGTACGGGCGGTCGCCCGGCTCGCTCGAGAACACCGGGCCCAGCTCCTCTTCGAGGGCGTTGCCGAGCCGGCCGCACTCGGTCTCGCCGAAGTGCACGTCGTTGGCGGTCGCGATCGTGGCCAACAACCGGCCCGGTGGCCGCTCCAGGGTGCGGACCTCGGAAGGCAGGTACTCCTGGGGCGCCACGCCCTCGACCTCGAGCGGGTAGCGGGCGCCAGGCTCGAGCCCGGCCACGCGGGCGACGTGGTACGGACCCGTGGTGGTCACCTCGGCGTCACCCACCCGGGTGACGGCGCCCCCGGCGGTGTCGGTCACGAAGGTGACCACGACCTCGTCGGGCCCGACGGTGATCAGCTCGACGTCGCGGACTCGGGGCACTCGCGTCTACACCCCACCGCGTAGCGGAACCAACGTCACGCGCGAGCCCTGCGTCCGATCCGGCCCGACAGGCGCCACGGGCCGCGCGTGAGCCCGGCGCGGCGGGCAGTGAGCCGCGACGCGCGTACCCAGGCATGGAGCTCGCCGCTGCCGGTCTCGGCGCGGGCGGCCGCGGCCCGTGCCGCCGCCTGTCGCTCCCCGTAGACGACGGCGAGCGCGGCGGTGATCGCGGCCACCTCGTCGGGGGTGGCGTCGGGCGAGATGACCTGCAGCGGCGGTCGTCCGGTCATGGCCGGGCCCTACAGCGGCACGTTGCCGTGCTTGCGCTGCGGGAGCTTCTCCTTCTTCGAGCGCAGCATCGACAACGAGCGCACCAGCACGCGGCGGGTCTCCCGAGGGTCGATCACGTCGTCGACGTAGCCGCGCTCGGCCGCGCTGTACGGATTGGCGAAGCGCTCGGTGTATTCCTCGATGAGCTCCGCTCGGCGGGCCTCGTGGTCGGCGGCCGCCTCGATCTCCTTGCGGAAGATGATGTTGACCGCGCCCTGCGGGCCCATCACGGCGATCTCGGCCGAGGGCCAGGCGAAAGCGAGGTCGGCCCCGATGGACTTGGAGTTCATGACGACGTACGCGCCGCCGTAGCCCTTGCGGGTGATGATCTGCACGCGCGGCACCGTCGATTCGCAATAGGCGTAGAGCAGCTTGGCGCCGTGCCGGATGATCCCGCCGTACTCCTGGTCGGTGCCGGGCAGGAACCCGGGCACGTCGACGAACGTCACCAGCGGGATGTTGAACGCGTCGCACGTCCGCACGAAGCGTGCCGCCTTCTCCGCCGCGTCGATGTCGAGCGTGCCCGCCAGCACCTGCGGCTGGTTCCCGACGATGCCCACCGCGTGCCCGTCGATTCTCGCGAAGCCGCACACGATGTTCATGGCCCAGAACGCGTGTACCTCGAAGAAGTCGCCGTCGTCGACGATCTCGGCGATGATCTTCTTCATGTCGTAGGGCTTGTTGGGCGCGTCGGGGACGAGGTCGACGATCGACTCGCAGCGCCGGTCGGCGTCGTCCTCGGGCTCGAAGTAGGGCGGGTCCTCGAGGTTGTTCGCCGGGAGGAACGACAGCAGGTAGCGCACCTGCTCGAGGCAGCTCTGCTCGTCGTCGGCGACGAAGGTGGCCACGCCCGACTTCGACGCGTGGGTCATGGCGCCGCCCAGCTCCTCCTGGGTGACGTCTTCACCGGTCACCGTCTTCACCACGTCGGGGCCGGTGATGAACATGTTGGAGATGCCCTTGACCATGAAGATGAAGTCGGTCATCGCCGGCGAATAGACGGCGCCGCCGGCGCAGGGCCCGAGGATGACGCTGATCTGCGGCACGACCCCCGACGCCTTCACGTTCCGGTGGAAGATGCCGCCGTAGGAGGCGAGCGAGACCACCCCCTCCTGGATGCGGGCACCGCCGCCGTCGTTCAGCCCGACGAAAGGCGCGCCGACCGACTCGGCCAGGTCCATCACCTTGTGGATCTTCTCGGCATAGACCTCGCCCAGAGCGCCGCCGAACACGGTGAAGTCCTGGGCGAACACGAACACCTTGCGGCCGTCGACCGTACCCCAGCCGGTGACGACGCCGTCGGTGAGCGGGCGGGTGTTCTCGATGCCGAAGCCGTGCGCGCGGTGGCGGGCGAGCATGTCGAGCTCGACGAACGAACCCGGGTCGAGGAGCTGCTCGAGGCGCTCACGCGCGGTCAGCTTCCCCCGCTGGTGCTGGCGCTCGACCGCGGCCGGGCTCCCGACGTGAAGGGCCTCCTCGCGCAGCTTGCCCAGCTGCTCGAGGCGCTCCGCGATGGGGTGCGGTACCGGTGCGACCGGCTCGCTGGCGCCCTCGCCCTGGACCTCCGGCTCCTCGACCGCCATCACGACACCTTTCGCAAGCCCTGCAGGCCGAGGACGCCACCGGCAATGCCGAGGCCGCCGCCGAGAAGAGCCACGAACGGAGCGATGCTGAGGAAATCGGAGAGGCCGAACGGGTCAGCGGCGCGGTCCAGCTGAAAGACGAAGAGCAAAGCAACCACGACGGCCATTCCACCACCGACGATGCTCAGCAATCGCACGGTGGGTACGAGAGCCCCGACGACACACACCGCCGCGAGCGGCAACAACAACGCTCCGATCGGCAGGCCGGCTTCGAGCGGCCCGACGTCGCTGTCCACCAGGAACTTCATCGGTATCTGGTACGAGCTCAACTCGAGCTCGAATCCTTGCTCGTCGAACGAAACCCACTTCAGCCAGCCCGAGATCAGCACGACCGCGGCGCCGGCAAGCGCAAGGATCGATCCGACCCCGAAGTCGGAGGTCCTTGGCGGCGCGGGTGCGGTACCTGCCGGCACCGTCCACGCGCCGGCGGGCGCGGCCGGCGTCGGGGCGGTGGGAGCCGCGGGGCTCGAGGCTGGCGGCGACGACCACGCCGCCGCGGGCGCCGGTGTGGGAGCGGGCGCGGGCGTCGCGGGCGCGGGAGCGGGCGTCGGCTCCGGCGCGGG
>JBOGFI010000075.1:0-28200 GCA_050743365.1 Acidimicrobiia bacterium
CGACGAGGTCGGCGCCGATCCGCTGCCACTCGCCGTAGCTGGCGCGCCAGGCGTCGCCGTCGCCGGGGGCGTACGCGTCGAGCGAGGAGGCGGTGACGTCGAGGTCGGTCGACAGGGCGGCGACGCGTCCGTCGGCGGTCGGGTGGGCGAGCACGAGCGGCGCCCGGCACCAGCGCAGGCCGTGCGCCCCCAGCCCCAGCTCGCGGATCAAGGGCGACGCGGCCGCGAGCGGGTAGAAGGCGCTGAACACGTCGTGGGTGAAGCCGGGCTCGAGGAGCTCGGCGCTGCGTACGGCGCCGCCGGGCTCGGGCTGCGCCTCGAGCACGAGCACGTCCCAGCCGGCGTCGGCGAGCACGTTGGCGGCGACGAGCCCGTTGGGTCCGCTCCCGATGACGACGGCGTCGGCGTTCCCGTGCATATGGAGAAGTCTCGCCCGCGGCGGGCTCCGCGTGACGAACCGGCGCTGTATCTGACGACCCGTCAGGTCTATGCTCCGCCCCGGGCGGACGAGCGAGGGAGCCAGGTGATGCCCGAGCTGCCGAAGATCATCTCCGTCGACGACCACGTGGTCGAGCCCCCGGGCGTCTGGCAGGACCGGCTTCCCGAGAGGTACCTCGACGTCGGTCCGCGGGTGGTGCGGGCGCCGCTGGGCGAGATGACCTTCGTGGGGGGAAAGTTTTCGTACCAGCCCGGCGACGACGGCCTGCCGTGCGACTGGTGGTTCTACGAGGACCTCACGTGGCCCCAGACCCGCCTGAGCGCGGCCGTCGGCTTCGACCGCGAGGAGGTCAAGATCACCGCCATCACCTACGAGGAGATGCGGCCGGGCTGCCACGACCCCAAGGCGCGCCTCGACGACATGGACGTCAACTGGGTGGACGCGTCGCTGAGCTTCCCGACGTTCCCGCGCTTCTGCGGTCAGACCTTCCTCGAGGCCAAGGACCGCGAGCTCGCCGACCTGTGCGTGAAGGCGTACAACGACTGGATGTTCGACGAGTGGTGCGGCGGCTCGGGAGGCCGGCTGATCCCGCTGCCGATCATCCAGCTGTGGGACTCCGAGCTGGCGGCCGCCGAGGTCCGCCGCAACGCCGACCGCGGCGGCCACGCCGTGTGCTTCACGGAGATCCCGCCGTTCCTCGGGTTGCCGTCGGTGCACGACGCCGACGGCTACTGGGACCCGTTCTTCGCCGCTTGCGCCGAGACCGGCACCGTGGTCTGCATGCACATCGGGTCGTCGTCGAAGATGCCGTCGACGTCGTCCGACGCGCCCCCGGGCGTCGGATCCACGCTCACGTACATGAACGCGGCGATGTCGCTCACCGACTTCCTCATGTCGGGCGTGTTCGAGACGCACCCCGACCTGGTGATCGCCTACTCCGAGGGCCAGATCGGCTGGATCCCCTACGTGCTCGAGCGGGCCGACGCGGTGTGGGACCAGAACCGGGGCTGGGCCGGTGTGCGCGACAAGGTGAAGAAGCCGCCGAGCCAGTACTACCGCGAGCACGTCTACGGCTGCTTCTTCGACGACGCCCACGGCCTCCGCTCGCTGGAGGACATCGGCGTCGACACGGTCACGTTCGAGACCGACTACCCGCACAGCGACTCCACGTGGCCCGACACGAAGGAGATCGCCGAGCGGCTGATGAAGGACCTCGACGACGAGACGCGCTACAAGATCGTGCGGGGCAACGCGATCCGCATGCTGAGCCTCGACCTCGACGCGTAGGCGCGCCAGGCTCATCGCCGGCCTCAAGCGAGTGGCCGTCGTGCCGGGCGACGACGCTGCGCCCGAGGCCGTGCACCCCACCCTCGAGGTGCTGCGCGCCCTCGAGCTTCCCGTCGATTGGGTCGTGCTCCCCGACGGCGAGGCGCTGGCGTCTCTGCCGCCCACGAGCCGCGGGCGGATGATCCGCGAGGCCGTCGACGCGAGCGACAGCGTGCTGTTCGGCGCCACCAGCGGCACGACCGGCGGGATCGCCTACCTGCGATGGGGGAGGGCGGCGTTCGCCAACGTGCGCCCGATCAAGTGGCGCCCCGGCCTGCGGTCGCCGCTGTGCGCGCCCGAGGGCGTCGACTACGTGATCGTGCGCGAGAACCTCGAGGACCTCTACCTGGGCCTCGAAGGCGACCTCCGGGTGCTCCGCGACTCGGGCCTCGACCTGCGGCCGTGGTCAGGGCTGGTGGAGATCCCCGCCGGCTACCGCCCGCAGGAGTCGCGCGACGGGCGGTACGCGGTGAAGGTCATCACCCGCGAGAACACCGAACGGGTCGCCCACTTCGCCTGCCGGCTGGCGCTCGAGCGCGGGCGCGCCGGGCACCCGGGCAAGGTGACCTGCGCGACCAAGCACAACATCCTGCCCCGTAGCGACGGGTTCTTCCGCGACGTCGTCGCCGGCGTCGTCTCCGAGTACCCGGGACTGGCCTACGAGGAGTTCATCGTCGACGACTTCGCCCGCCGCCTCGTCGCCTCGCCGCACGACCTCGACGTCGTGGTGCTCCCCAACCTCTACGGCGACATCCTCTCCGACGAGGCCGCGGCCACCGTCGGCGGGCTCGGCGTGGTGCCGAGCGGCTGCTACGGCGAGGACCTCGCCTACTTCGAGCCCGTCCACGGCACCGCCCCCGACATCGCCGGGACGGGCACGATCAACCCCACCGCCACGCTGCTCTCGGCGGCGATGATGCTCGAGCACCTCGGCTTCGCCGAGGCGGCGACGCGCCTCGAGGCCGCGGTCGACGGGACCATCGGCGCCGGCGACCGCCTGACCCCCGATCAGGGCGGCTCGGCCGCGACCGCCGACTTCACCGCCGCCGTCCGGGGACGGCTGTGACCGAGCTGTCGATCGAGGCGCTGCGCGACTTCGGCCGGCGGGCGTACGAGCGGGCCGGCATGCCACCCGACGACGGGCGCGTCGTGGTCGACGTGCAGCTCGAAGCCGACCTGCGCGGTGTCGACACCCACGGCTTCCAGCGGCTCCCCTGGTACGTCGAGCGGCTGCTCGCGGGCGACAACAACCCCCGGGCGCGCGTCCGGGTGGTGCGGGAGTCGCCGGTGAGCGTGGTCGTCGACGGCGACAACGGCCTCGGCCAGCTCGTCTGCACCCGCCTCATGGAGCACACGGTCGCCAAGGCCGCCGCCGCCGGCCTCGCCCTGGGCGCGTCCCGCCACTCCAACGACTGGGGGTGCGGCGCCTCGTACCCGCTGCTCGCGGCCCGTGCCGGCCTGGTGGCCTTCGGGACCACGACCAGCGTCCCCACGCTCGCGCCCTTCGGGAGCGCCACCCGCATGACCGGCAACAACCCGATGGTCTACGCGGTGCCCCGGCGCGACGGGCCCCCGATCGTCCTCGACATGGCCCTCACCCCGGTGGCGCTCGGGAAGGTCCTGCGCGCCGCCGCCGAAGGACAGCCGATCCCCGAGACGTGGGGGTTCCTCGACCGCGACGGGCGGCCCACCACCGATCCCGAGGCCGCCCTCACCGGGGTAATCCCCGCCATCGGCGGCTACAAGGGGACGGGGCTGAGCCTCGTGATGAACGTGCTCGCGGGGATCCTGCCCGGCGGCGCGCACTCGGCGGCCGTCGCCAACGCCGGCGGCCGGCGCGGGCAGCTCTTCTGGGTCGCCCATCCCGACCTGCTCGGTGACCGCGCCCGGTTCCTCGAAGAGGTGGAGGCGATGGTCGCCCAGGTGAGGCGGGCCGAGCCACTCCCCGGCGCCGACGGCGTGTACCTGCCCGGGGAGCTCGAGACGCGCCGCGCCGAGCAGGCGCGGGCCCGGGGGGCGATCTCGTATCCTCGATCCGTCGTCGAGGCGCTCACCGAGCTGGCGGGGTCGTTGGGCATCGCGCTCGACACCGGCGGGCGCGGGCGCACGGGCGCGGGCGGCACGGAGGGGGCGTCATGAGCGTGTACTACTCGTGCGACTCGCACGTCGTGGAGCCGGCCGAGGTGTTCGAGGGCCTGGAGCGACAGTTCGGCGACCGGGCGCCCCGGGTGGGCACCAGCGAGCGCGGCGACCGCAACGCCGTCGTGCTCGGCGGGGTACCGCTCCCCGTGGGCCGGTTCGGCATCGCCGGGCACCGCCTCGACGACCCCGCCACCCACGAGCTCATCGCCCGCGGCTACGAGGGCATGAACCCGGGGTGCTTCGACCCCGCGATCCGGCTGAAGGACCAGGCCGTCGACGGCATCGTGGGCGAGGTCATGTACCCGAGCATCAACATGTTCACGTTCTCGCTGCCCGACCGCGAGGTCGCCCACGCCGTCATGCGCCGTCACAACGACTGGCTGCGCGGCTACTGCAGCGAGGCGCCCGAGCGTCTCATCGGGGTCGCCTGCCTGCCGCTGCCCGACGTCGACGAGGCGATCGGCGAGCTCGAGCGCGTCGCGCGCATGGGGATCAGGGGAGTGGCGATCCCCTGCACCGCGCCGGCCGACAAGCCCTACAGCCACCCCGACTTCGAGCCGTTCTGGGACGCGGCCGAGGCCGCCGGCCTGCCGATCACCATGCACATCTTCACCGGCACCACCTGGGACATGGGCTTCCCGCCGCAGTGGGGGCCGCCTCCCACGTCGATCGTCGGTTACACGTTCGCCCACACGGCGGTGGGCGCCACCGTCACGCAGCTCATCTGCGGTGGCGTGGCCGAGCGGCACCCCGGCCTCCGCTTCGTGGTCGCCGAGTTCGAGACCGGCTGGGTGGCGCACTTCCTCCAGCGGGTCGACCACGCCGCCTACCGGGCCCGCCACGAGGCCTCGCCCGACCTGGTGCTTGCGCCGAGCGAGTACTTCCACCGCCAGTTCTACGTCACGTTCGAGGACGACGAGATCGGCGTGCGCACCCGCGACGTCATCGGCGTCGACAACATGCTGTGGGGCAACGACTACCCCCACCACGACGCCATCTGGCCGCACTCCATGGAGGCGCTCGAGCGGATCTTCGCCGGCGTGCCCGCCGACGAGGAGGAGCGCATGACGAGCCGCAACGTGATCGACCTCTACGACATCGAGCTCCCCGAGGACGTGCTCGCCGGCCCTCCTCGGTGACGCCGGCTGGGCGTGGTGCCGAGGCCGAGCTCGACCTCGGCGGCGATCTGTCGGGGTGTGCGACCGTCGACGTCGACCGTCACGTCGGCGACCTCCTGGTAGAGCGGCGTCCGCTCGGCGTCCAGGCGGGCCAGGACCGCCTCGGGGTCCTCGCCGGTCGCGAGGAGCGGCCGGTGGTCTCCGGGCTCCACGCGCGCGGCGAGGGTCTCGGGCCGGCCGCGGAGCCACACGACTGTCACGTCGTCGCGCTGCAGGCGGGCGCGAGCGCTCCCGTCGGTCACCACGCTCGCAGCCGCGGCCACGATCGACGGCGCGGCCTCGTCGAGCGCCTCGAGAAGGACGGCGGCCTCGAGGCGGTGCACCGCGTCGATGCCCTCCTCGTCGGCGAGGTCGGCTGCCGTGGCGCCTCTCGCCTCAGTGATCCGCTCGTCGCTGTCGACGAAGGGGCGGTCCAGCCGGTGCGCGAGCAGCTGTCCCACGGTCGTCTTCCCCGCGCCCATCGTCCCGACCACGACGACGTGGCGTGCCGAGGACACCTCAGCGGACGAGCGCGGGCGCGAGCTCGCGCCACTCGCGCAACGGGAGGCCGCCGAAGTCGTGGGCCAGCACCTGCACGCACACGTGGTCGGCGCCGGCGTCGTGATGCGCCCGTACCCGGGCGCGGACGGCGTCGACGTCACCCCAGGCCACGATGGCGTCGGCGAGGCGGTCGCTACCGCCGGCGGCGATGTCGTCGTCGGTGAAGCCGAGCCGCTTCAGGTTGTTCACGTAGTTCGGCAACCCCAGGTAGATGGCCAGGTGGTCGCGCGCGACGCGCCGGGCCTCGGCCGGGTCGGTCTCGAGCACCGCCGCCTGCTCGGTGGCGAGCACCGGCCCGCGCCCGAGGACCTCGCGCGCACGCGCGGTGTGCTCGGGCGTGACGAAGTACGGGTGCGCGCCGTCGGCTCGCTCGGCCGCCAGGGCCAGCATCTTCGGCCCCAGCGCGGCGAGGACGCGCCGGGGCGGCTCGGGTGGCTCGGTCGCCACGTACATGGCGGCGTCCATGGCGTCGAGGTACGCGCGCATGGTCGTGAGCGGCGGCCCGTAGGCGTGCCCGCGCATCCCCTCCACCATCGGCGCGTGGCTCACCCCGAGGCCGAGCACGAAGCGTCCCGGGTGGGCCTCGCTCACGGTCTTCCAGCCCGCGGCCATCGCCATCGCATCCCGGGCGTAGATGCTGGCGATGCCGGTGGCGACGGTGAGACGATCGGTCGCCCCGAGCAGGAGGGCGGCGCCGACCAGCGGGTCGCGGCCGACCGCCTCCGGCAGCCAGACGGCGCCGTAGCCGAGCTCCTCGAGCTCGGCGGCGATCTCTCCCGCGCGCGCGGCCGGCTGGCGATCGAGTTGGAACGTCCAAACGCCGACCGGGCCGAGGTGCACGCCCCCAGCGTCGCGCAAGCCGAACATTCGCGAGATGGGTCAACTTCGGGGCCGATTGGGCCGATGTGTCCCCATGACACCGGCCAGTCGACCTGGCGTGAGGCAGGCCCTGGCGTTCTTCGTGATGGGCGGCGTGGTGTCGTTCGCCTCGAACCGGCTCCCCGGTTCCCCGCATCACTGGGTGGGCGACGTCGTTGCCGTCTGTGACGTGGCGGTCGGTGTGTTCGCCTGGCGAGCTCCGTGGGACCGCTGGCCCCGGAGAGCCACCGTGGTGCTGGCGCTCTTCGCTCTGCCGCTGATCGCGGTGCCGGCCGGCGTGGGCCTGATGCCGAGTCACGCCTACGGGGCGTGCTTCGTGGTGGTCTTCGCGTGGATCGGCATGACCCAGCCGCCGCGCACCGGCGTGATCCTGGCGCCGGCGGCAACCGTGGCCTACCTCGTGCCCTTGCTGGTCCGCGCGGGCGACCACGCCGAGGCGGTCCGCTCGGCAACCGTGGTGTTGCCCATCTGTGTCCTGATCGCGGAGGTGGGAGCCCACGTCGTGGCTCAGCTGCACGAGGCCCGCAGCGCATCAGAGCGACGGGCGGACCTGCTCGGAGCCCTGGCCCAGCGGGACGAGCTGACCGGGGTGGGCAACCGCCGGCACGCCGCCGCGCTGCTCACGACCCTCCGCCCGGGAGACACCTTGGTCATCCTCGATCTCGACCACTTCAAGGCGGTCAACGACACCCATGGTCACTGTGTCGGCGACTCGGTCCTCCGAACGCTCGCTCAGCATTTGGTCGACAGCGTGCGTGATGCCGACCTGGTGGCTCGCTACGGCGGCGACGAGTTCATCGTGATCCTGCGCGACGCCCAAGCCGGAGGTCCGCTCGCAGCCCGACGACTCCTCCAGGGGTGGCGAGCAACCGATCCCGCCACGAGCTTCAGCGCCGGCCTGGCTCTCCACACCGCCGCGGATACGCCCGAATCGACCCTGGGGCGCGCTGACGCATCGCTGTATGCAGCGAAGCGACGCGGCGGCGAGCGGGTCTGCGAAGCCCCGGAGACCGAACGGTCAGCCGAGCTCCCGGAGGATGCTCAGAAGGTCCTCGGCGTGCTCCTCCTCCACGGCGAGGATGCTCGCGATCAGGTCGTGTGACGTCGGGTCGTCGTCGCCGAGCCAGCGCACGATCCCCTGGTACGACGCGATGGCGATGCGCTCCGCCACGAGGTCCTCGCGGACCATGTCGAGCAGCGTGTCACCCTCGGCGTACTCGGCGTGGCTGCGATCCGCGAGCCCGTGCGGGTCGAAGTTCGGCTCACCGCCCAGCTGGGTGATCCGCGTCGCCACCTGGTCGGCGTGACCCTGCTCGTCGTTGGCGTGCTGGAGGAACTCCGCCGCGACGGGCCCGGCGTGGATCCCCGAGGCCATGAAGTAGTGGCGCTTGTAGCGGAGCACGCACACCAGCTCGGTCGCGAGCACCGTGTTGAGCACGTCGATGACGCGCTCGCGGTCGGCGCCGTACGTCTCGGTGATCGGCCCCCGATCGATGTGCTCGCGCGCCTCGCGGCGGATCCGCTCGATGTCGGCCTTGAACTCACCCGCCATCCGCAAGCTCCCTCGCTCGTCTGCGTTCCCAACCTACCGGCCCCACTTGACCCGATACCCGGTCCCGAGGAACCTGACACCGCGTCAGGGCAGGGGCGTCAGGGCCGGGGCGTCAGGGCCGGGGCGTCAGGCCGGGCACGAAATAGGAACACGTTATAGTTCCGCCCGATCGGGCCGAACGGGGGACCGGGCATGACGATGGTGAGCAACAGCCGCCTCCTCATCGGCGGCGACTGGGTCGGCGGGGACGACGGCGGCTACGAAGTCGTGAACCCGGCCACCGAGGCGGTGGTGGGTGAGGCGCCCGAGGCATCGGTGGAGCAGGCACGCGCCGCCGCCGGGGCCGCCCGGGAGGCGTTCGACTCCTGGTCGCGGACCACTCCCCAGCAGCGCCACGACCTCCTGAAGGCGGCGGCCAACCGCCTGCGCGAGCGGCTCGACGACCTCGTCGGGCTCGTGATCGCCGAAACCGGCTGCACGGCCACGGTGGGGCGACAGATGCAGGTTCCTGTCGCCGCCGGGCGCTTCGACCGCTACGCGCTGGGCGCGCTCGAGCCGCAGGTGCTGCCGCTGCCGCCCCAGGAGATGCCGCCCACCCCGCTGGCGCCGGGCGGGCTCATGGGCGCGCTGGCGCGCCGGGCGCCCGTGGGCGTGGTCGCGTGCATCACGCCGTACAACTTCCCCATCGTCAGCATGGCCGGCAAGATCGGTCCCGCCCTCGCCATGGGCAACACCGTCATCGTGCGCCCGGCCCCCCAGGACCCGCTGGCCGTGATCGAGCTGGTGCGCCTGCTCGAGGAGGTCGGCTTCCCGCCCGGCGTCGTCAACGTGGTGACCGGCTCCAGCCCGGCGTCGGCCGAGGCGCTGGTCGAGTCGCCCGACGTCGACATGATCAGCTTCACCGGCAGCACCGCGGTGGGGCTCCGGATCGCCGAGGTCGGCGCCCGCACCTTGAAGCGGCTGCTGCTCGAGCTGGGCGGCAAGGGCGCCGCCATCGTCCTCGACGACGCCGACGTGGCCACCGCGGTGAAGGCGATCGGCTCCGTCTGGGCGTTCCACTCGGGCCAGATCTGCACCGCGCCGACCCGCGCCGTCGTCCACCGTTCGCGCTACGACGAGCTGGTCGGCGGCCTCGCCCAGATGGCGGGGATGCTGCCGGTGGGCGACCCGCTCGACGAGGGGACGATCGTGGGGCCGCTCATCACCGGCGCGCACCGCGAGCGGGTGGAGGGCTACATCGAGCTCGGCCGGAAGGAAGGCGCCGACGTCGTCGCCGGTGGCGGCCGTCCCCAGCACCTCGATCGGGGCTTCTACGTGGAGCCCACCCTGCTCGCCGGGTGCCGGGCCGACATGCGCGTGTCCCGGGAGGAGATCTTCGGGCCGGTCGTCGTGGTCGAGGCCTTCGACGACGACGAGGAGGCGATCAAGCTCGCCAACGACAGCGACTTCGGCCTCTACGACTACGTGTTCACCTCCGACTCGGGGCGCGGCATGCGGGTGGCGCGGCGCCTCCGTGCCGGCAACGTGGGCATCAACACCGTGCAGCGCAACCACGAGACGCCCTTCGGCGGCACGAAGTACTCCGGTGTCGGCCGCGACGGCGGCTCCTTCGGCCTTCACGCCTACTCGGAGCTCCAGAGCGTCGTGTGGCCGGGATGAGGGTCGTCCCCGACGGCGAGCTGGTCTTCGGCATCCAGCTCCCCGTCGTCGCGCTCAGCACGATGGTCGCGGCGCCGTGGGAGCGCGAAGCGGGCGTCGACGACTTGGTGCGGGCGGCGCAGACCGCCGACCGCGCCGGCTTCTTCTACGTCGCCGTGTGCGACCACATCGCGATCCCGCGGGCGTTCGCCTCCGCCATGTCGACGACCTGGTTCAACCCGATCGCCACGCTCGGCTTCCTGGCCGCGCACACGGCGCGGGTACGGCTGATGACCAACGTGTTCGTCGCGCCCTACCGGCACCCGCTCGACACCGCCAAGGCCTTCGCCACCCTCGACGAGCTCTCGGGCGGCCGGGTGATCCTCGGGGTCGGCGCCGGGCACGTGGCGGGCGAGTTCGAGGCGCTCGGCATCCCGTTCGCCGAGCGGGGCCGGCTCCTCGACGCCGCCATCGACGGCGTGGTGGCGGCGTGGTCCGACGAGTTCGTGGGCGACGTCGGGCTACGACCCCGTCCCGTCCAGCGCCCCCGCCCGCCGATCTGGGTGGGCGGCTCGTCCCGGCCGGCGCTGCGGCGGGTGGCCGCGCGGGGCGACGGTTGGGTGCCCCAGGGCACGCCCCGGGCCCAGATGCCCGAGCAGATTGCCTACCTGCGGGCGCACCGCGACGAGGTGCGCCCGGGCGCCGAGCTCGATCTCGGGGTCATCACCGAGCACTGCTACCTGGGCGACCCGGCCTGGGAGATGCCCGAGCCCACGATCACCGGTCCGGCCGACAAGGTCGCCGACTCGTTGCGCGAGTTCGGCGCCATGGGCGTGAACCACCTCCAGGTACGGCTCCGGTCGCGCTCGATCGACGAGCTCTGCGACCAGATGGAGGCGTTCGGCTCCGAGGTCGGCCCCCTCCTGGAGGGATGAGGCATGGCCATGATCGCCCTGCGCTACGACCTGAGGGCCCCGTCGTGGGGCCCGGCCAGCGCGGCCGAGCTGTACGCCGCCTGCCTCGACCAGTGCGAGTGGGGCGACGAGCACGGTCTCGACTTCGTGATCCTCTCCGAGCATCACGGCGTCGACGACGGCTACCTGCCCGACCCGCTCACGATGGCGGCCGCCGTCGCCGGGCGGACCAAGCGGATCCAGATCAACGTGGCCGCGGTGCTGGTGCCGCTGCACGACCCCGTCCGACTCGCCGAGCAGCTCGCGGTGCTCGACCTCGCCAGCGGTGGCCGGGCCGGGTTCGTGGCCGGGGTCGGCTACCGCCACGAGGAGTTCGAGATGGCGGGCGTCGACCGGAAACGACGCGGTCGGCTGCTCGAGGAGTACGTCGGCGTGATGCGCAAGGCGTGGACGGGCGAGCGCTTCGTTTGGCGGGGACGGACCGTGCGGGTGATGCCGAAGCCCATGTCGCAGCCTCACCCGCTGATGATGATCGGCGGCTCCACCGAGGTCGCGGCGCGACGAGCGGCGCGGCTGCGGCTCGGGTTCTTCCCCGCCGTCGGCGACCCGGAGCTGGCCAAGATCTACGACGAGGAGTGCCGTGAGGTCGGGTTCGCCGAGGGCTTCTGCAGCCTGCCGGCCGGTCCTGGCTTCGTGCACGTGGCCGAGGACCCGGAAGGGGCGTGGGCGAGGATCGGCCCGCACGCGCTGCACGAGGCGCAGACGTACGAGAGCTGGCAGACGTCCGACCAACGCTCGGCCGTCGACGTGCACGCGCGGGACGTCGACGAGGTGCGCAGGAGCGGCGTGTACCGGGTGGTCACGCCGGACGAGTGCGTGGCCCTGGCGGGGGAGCTGGGCGACTTCGGCACGCTCATCCTGCACCCGCTCATGGGCGGCATCCCGCCCGATCTCGCCTGGGAGAGCCTCGAGCTGTTCGAGGCCAAGGTGCTCCCGCGCCTGCGCGTCTCCGACCGCTGACGCGTCCCCTCCCCCCTTCCCCCCTTGTTGCGTCGCCGGGGCTGGAGTGTCCGCTGTCTGCGACGCCAGAACGTTCGGGGCCGGTGGGGGCGGGGGGCGCGTGCTCGTCATGGGGGTCAGCGCCTGCAAGACTGATCGAGGAGTGGAGCACGCCAACTTCGAGACCCGGGCAGGGACGCAAGACGACGAGATCGTCATCGTCGCGTCGGGTGAGATCGACCTCGCCGCCGCAGTGGGCCTGCGCGCCGAGATCTCCGCCGCGGTGGGGCGCAGCCCGGATGTCGTCGTCGTCGACCTCGCCGACGCCGGCTTCATCGACTCCTCCGGTATCGACGCCCTCGTGCGCGGGTACCGGTCGGCCGAGCGGGCGGGGATCGAGCTGGTGGTGCAATCACCATCGCCGTTCTGCCGCCGCGCGCTCGAGATCACGACGCTCAACGAGATCGTCAAGATCCGGGACTGACCCGCTCTCACGTAGCATCGGGTCCCCGTGGACCTGCGCTTCTCTGCCGAGGACGAGGCCTTTCGTGCCGAGGTCCGTCAGTGGCTCGACGACCATCTGGCCGGAGAGTTCGCGTCACTGCGCGGGCGCGGCGGCCCCGGCGACGAGCACGCCGACTTCGAGGGCCGCCGGGCGTGGGAGCGCGCCCTCGGCCGGGCGGGTTGGACATGCGTGGGCTGGCCGAGGGAGCACGGTGGGCGGGGCGCCGGCCTGCACCAGCAGGTCATCTTCTACGAGGAGTACGCGCGCGCTCGGGCCCCGGCCCGTGTCGGGATCGTCGGCGAGGGTCTCCTCGGGCCGACGCTGATCGCCTTCGGGTCCGAGGCCCAGAAGCGCCGCTTCCTCCCGCCCATCGTCCGGGGCGACGAGCTGTGGTGCCAGGGCTACTCGGAGCCGAACGCGGGCTCCGATCTTGCCAACGTGGCGACCCGAGCCGTGCTCGACGGCGACGAATGGGTGGTCACGGGGCAGAAGGTGTGGACGTCGCTGGCGCACTGGTCCGACTGGTGCTTCGTGTTGTGCCGCACCGACCTGGATGCCCCCAAGCACCGGGGGATCTCCTACCTCCTCGTGCCGATGCGACAGTCCGGCGTCGAGGTGCGCCCCATCGTGCAGCTCACCGGCACGTCGGAGTTCAACGAGGTGTTCTTCGACGGCGCCCGGACCGGCGCGGCCGACGTAGTCGGCGACGTCAACGGCGGCTGGAAGGTCGCGATGCGGACGCTGGCCTTCGAGCGGGGGGCGTCGACCCTCGGCCAGCAGCTCGCATTCGAGAACGAGCTCCGGCACGTGGCCGAGATCGCCCGCAAGAACGGCGCGTCGGCCGACCCCGTCATGCGCCAGCGCCTCGCACGTGCGTGGATCGGCCTGCGGATCATGCGCTTCAACGCTCTGCGGACGCTGAGCGCCATGCAGGGCGATGAGCTCACGCGCGAGGGCATGATCACCAAGCTCTACTGGGCGGCCTGGCACCGCGAGCTGGGCGAGCTCGCCATGGACGTGCTCGGGCCCGAGGCCGAGCTCGCCGAGGACGCGCCGTACGAGCTCACCGGCCTCCAACGGCTCTTCCTGTTCACGCGGGCCGACACGATCTACGGCGGCTCCAACCAGATCCAGCGCAACATCATCGGCGAGCGCGCGCTGGGGCTTCCGGCCGAGCCCCGGGTGCCGGCGTGACCGCCACCCCGCCCTACCCCGAGGGCCGCGGCCTCCTCGACGGCAAGGTGGTCGTGGTGACCGCGGCCGCCGGGACCGGCATCGGCTTCGCCACCGCCCGCCGCTGCGCCGAGGAGGGCGCGGCGGTGGTGCTGAGCGACCACCACCAACGCCGCCTGGGGGAGGCGGCGGAGCAGCTCGAGGCGCTGACGGGCAGGCGCCCGTCGGGAACGGTGGTGTGTGACGTCACCGTCGAGGCCGATGTGCAGCGCCTCGTTGCCACCGCCGTGGCCGAAGCCGGAGGCATCGACGTGATGGTCAACAACGCCGGCCTGGGCGGGACGGCCGAGCTGGTCGAGATGACCGACGAGCAGTGGCGGGCGGTGCTCGGCGTGACGCTCGACGGCACGTTCCGCTGTACACGCGCCGCGCTGCGCCACATGATCCCGCGCCGGTCGGGCGCCATCGTGAACAACGCCTCGGTCATCGGATGGCGCGCCCAGGCGGGCCAGGCGCACTACGCCGCGGCCAAGGCCGGGGTCATGGCGCTCACCCGCTGCGCCGCCGTGGAGGCGGCGCCCGCGGGTGTGCGGGTGAACGCGGTCTCGCCCAGTCTGGCCATGCACCCGTTCCTGTCGAAGGTGATGAGCGAGGATGTGCTCGAGGAGCTCACCACCCGCGAGGCGTTCGGGCGGGCGGCCGAGCCGTGGGAGGTCGCCAACGTGATCGTGTTCCTCGCCAGCGACTACTCCTCGTACATGACCGGGGAGGTCGTGTCGGTGAGCAGCCAGCATCCGTGAAGCCGGCATCCACCGAGCCTTGTAGATGCGTCCCCTAGGTACCAGGGCGGTACTTAGGGGACGCATCAGGGAACTGTGGGTGGGCAGCCTACGTTCGTGTCATGTGACGAGGCGACGGGTGCTCGCGGCGCTGGCCGCGCTGTCGCTGGTGGTGGCGGCCTGCACCGACGACGAGGACCGCGGGCGCCGGTCGCGTGAGCGGCCCGACCGGCGACCGGCGTCGACGACGACCACGACCCCGCGCGCCGACGCAAACCCCGGTGCCGCCGGGGTCGGCGACGAGTACTTCCCGACCCTCGGGAACTCCGGCTACGACGTGGCGCACTACACGCTCGATCTCCGCTACGACCCCGGGTCCGACCTGCTGGCCGGCACTGCGACGATCGAGGCGCAGGCGACGGAGCCGCTCGACCAGTTCCACCTCGACCTCGAGGGGCTCGAGGTCGAGTCGGTCACCGTCGACGGCGACGGAGCGCGCTTCGACCGCGAGGATGCCGAGTTGATCGTCACGCCCGCCGAGCCGGTCGCCGACAACACCCGGTTCACGACCACGGTCGACTATTCGGGCGTCCCTTCCCCCGAGTTCGAGGGCAGCCTCCAGCTTCCGATCGGCTGGATCGCGACCGACGACGGCTCCTTCGTGCTGAGCGAGCCCGACGGCGCCCGGACCTGGTTCCCGGCCAACGACCATCCATCCGACAAGGCCAGCTACAGCTTCCGCTTGACCGTGCCCGACCCGTTCGTCGCCGTCGCCAACGGGCTGATGACCGGCAAGCAGGCCGGCGCGGGCGAGACCACGTACGTATGGGAGGCGGCCGACCCGATGGCGAGCTACCTCGTCGAGGTCGCGGTCGGTGACTTCGTGATCGAGGAGGCCGGCACCGCGGAATCCGTCCCGATCCGGAACGTCTACGCCGAGGACATCGCCGGCGCGGCGGCCGACGCGGCCGCGAGCACCCCGGAGATGATCGAGCTGTTCTCGGAGCAGTTCGGGCCCTACCCGTTCGAGGCCTACGGCGTCCTGGTGATCGACCGTGCTCTCGGGGTGGCCCTCGAGACGCAGACCCTGTCGCTGTTCGGGTCGGACTTCATCGGCGGGGGCGGCGTCGAGGTGATCGGCGGGGCGGACGTCATCTTCGCCCACGAGCTCGCGCACCAGTGGTTCGGCAACGCCGTGAGCCCCGCCCGCTGGAAGGACATCTGGCTCAACGAGGGCTTTGCGACCTACGCCGAATGGCTGTGGGAGGAGCATTCCGCCGGTGTGCCGGTGGCCCGCTCCGCCCGGTCGACGTACCAGGCGATGGGCATGTTCGGCGCCGGGCCTCCGCCCGGGGACCCCGGCGTCGACGGCCTGTTCGCAGGAAGTGTGTACCAGCGGGGCGCGCTCACCCTCCAGGCGTTGCGGGTCGAGGTCGGCGACGACGCCTTCTTCCGGATCCTGCGGACCTACTACGCGCGATTCAACGGCAAGTCGGTCACCACCGACGACTTCGTCGCCGTGGCCGAGGAGGTGAGCGGCTCGGACCTCGACGCGCTGTTCCGGGCGTGGCTGTACGACCTCAGGATCCCGCCGTTCCCGGAGGGGTAGGGCCGACGCCGCCGCGGTGGAGGGTCACGGCCGAGTGTTCCTGGCGGCGTCGAGGTAGGCGGGGCGCTCGCCGCCGCCGTGCACCACGATGCTCTCGCCGCTGACGTAGCGGGCGAGGGGGGAGGCGAGGAACAGGCAGACGTCGGCGATGTCGGACGGTTCGGCCATGCGCCCCAGCGGCACGGTCGCGCCCACCGCCGCGATCCCCTCCTCGTCGCCATAGAACAGGTGTGACTGCTCGGTGCGCACCAGGCCTGCGGTCACCGCGTTGACGCGCACCTTGGGCGCGTAGTCGATCGCCAGCGTCTGGGTGAGGTTGAGGAGCCCGGCCTTGGCGGCGCCGTACGCGGCTGTGCCCGGCGAGGGGCGGATGCCGCTCACGCTGCCGATGTTGATGATGGTGCCGCCCCCTTCCTGCGCCTGCATCACCGCGTTGGCGCGCTGCGCGAAGAGCAGCGGGGCGACGAGGTTGAGGGTGATGATCGCGGCCGAGAACTTCGGCGACGCGGTGGCGGAGTCGGCGGGAGGCGAACCCCCGGCGTTGTTCACCAGCACGTCGAGACGCCCGAAGCGCTCGGTGGTCGAGGTGACGACGGCATCGATCTCACCGGCGTCGCGCACGTCGGCCTCGACGAAGACCGCTTCCCGCTCGCCGGCGCGGGGGAGCGCCTCGGGCTCGTGCCGACAGCAGATCACCACGTCGGCGCTCGCCCCGAGGAACCGCTCGGCGATGCCGCGGCCGATCCCGCGGCACCCGCCGGTCACGATCGCGACCTTGCCCGACATGTCCAGTGGATCGACCATGCGAGTAAGTTAGCGACCGCAATCTGACGGGTCATCAGAAAGCGGTCGATGGGCATCACGCACACGGTCGACGACGGCATCGCCGAGGTCGTGCTGGACAACCCGCCGGTCAACGCGCTGACTGTGGCGGGCTGGTTCGAGCTCGCCGACGCCGTGCGTCGCCTCGGGGAGGACCCGGCGGTCCGGGCGCTCGTCCTGCGGGCCGAGGGCAAGGGTTTCAACGCCGGTGTCGACATCAAGGAGATGCAGGCGACCGAGGGTTTCGACGCCCTCGTCGGCGCCAACCGCGGGTGCTTCGCGGCGTTCGCCGCCGTCTACGAGTGCGCCGTGCCCGTCGTCGCCGCCGTCCACGGGTACTGCCTGGGCGGCGGCATCGGCCTCGTCGGCAACGCCGACATCATCGTGGCGTCGTCGGACGCCACGTTCGGCCTGCCCGAGGTGGATCGGGGCGCGCTCGGCGCCGCCACCCACCTTGCCCGCCTGGTGCCCCAGCACCGGATGCGGGCGATGGTCTACACGAGCGCCGTGGCCACGGCCGACGAGCTGCACCGATACGGCTCGGTGCTGAAGGTCGTCGAGCACGACGAGCTGCGCGACGCCGCGCTCGAGGTCGCGCGCGAGATCGCCAAGAAGAGCCCGACGGTGATCCGGGCGGCCAAGGAGTCGCTCAACGGCATCGACCCCGTCGACGTGAAGCGCAGCTACCGCTACGAGCAGGGGTTCACGTTCGAGCTCAACCTGGCCGGCGTGGCCGACGAGGCCCGCGACGCCTTCGTCGAGAACCGCGACGCCAAGTTCACGAAGTAGGCAGGGTGCCCGACAAGCGGATGACCGAGGCCGACGTCGTGGCCGAGCTGGCCGACGGCATGACCATCGGCATCGGCGGCTGGGGCTCGCGGCGCAAGCCGATGTCCCTGGTGCGGGCCATCGTGCGCTCCCCGCTTCGCGACCTCACCGTCGTGTCGTACGGCGGGCCCGACGTCGGCCTGTTGTGCGCGGCGAGCAAAGTGAGGAAGGTCGTGTACGCCTTCGTCTCGCTCGACTCGATCCCCCTCGAGCCCCACTTCCGTGCCGCCCGCCAGAACGCCGCGGTCGAGGCGACCGAGCTCGACGAGGGGATGTTCCTGCTGGGGCTCCAGGCGGCTGCGTGGCGGGTGCCGTTCCTGCCCACGCGCGCCGGCCTCGGCTCCGACGTCCTGCGCATCAACCCCGAGCTCCAGACCGTGCGCTCTCCCTACGACGATGGCGAGGAGCTCGTCGCCGTGCCCGCGCTCGAGCTCGACGTCGCCCTTGTGCACATGAACCGGGCGGACGCCGGCGGGAACGGCCAGTACCTCGGCGTCGATCCCTACTTCGACGACCTGTTCTGCATGGCAGCCAAGAAGCGGTTTCTCTCGTGCGAGCAGGTGATCCCCACCGAGGCACTGGCGACCGAGGGCCCGGTGCAGACGCTGCGCGTGAACCGGCTGATGGTCGACGGCGTGGTCGAGGCATCCGGGGGCGCACACTTCACGTCGTGCCTGCCCGACTACGACCGCGACGAGGCCTTCCAGCGCGAGTACGCCGCCACCGCGAAGAGTCCGGAAGCGTGGGAGGCGTTCCGCGCGAAGTACGTCGACATCGGCGCCCACGACGAGTACCGGAAGGTCGTCGGCCTGTGAGCGACGTCACCCGCGCCGAAGTGTGCGTGGTCGAGTGCGCGGAGGCGTTCCGCGGTGACGGCGAGATCCTCGCCAACCCCATCGGGACCATCCCGATGATCGGGGGCCGCCTGGCGCGGGAGAGTTTCGAGCCCGACCTGGTCATGACCGACGGCGAGGCGCTCCTCGTCGCGAATCCATTGCCGATCGGCGTCGACGACACCGAGAAGGTGGTGGAGGCCTGGAACCCGTACCGGGCCATGTTCGACGTGGTGTGGTCGGGGCGCCGCCACGTGATGATGGGCGCGACCCAGGTCGATCGGTACGGCAACCAGAACATCGCCTTCATCGGGCCGTGGGACCGGCCCAAGGTGCAGCTGCTGGGCTTCCGCGGCGCGCCCGGCAACACCATCAACCACGCCACCAGCTACTGGGTGCCGAACCACTCGCCCAAGGTGTTCGTCGAGCGGGTCGATGTCGTGACCGGTATCGGCTACGACCGCGCCGCCGAGCTCGGCTCGACGGCGGCTCGCTACCACCGCATCCCTCGGGTCGTGAGCAACCTGGGAACGTTCGACTTCGAGTCGCCCGACCACACCATGCGACTCCGGTCGGTCCACCCCGGCGTCACTATCGACGAGGTGCTGGCGGCCACGGGCTTCGAGCTGGTCGTGCCGGACGACGTCCCCGAATCACGGCTTCCCACGAGCGACGAGCTGCTGCTGATCCGCGAGGTCATCGACCCCAGCAACCTGCGCGAGGTGGAGGTCCCGTCGTGAAGCCGGCGCTCCGCACGCGGGCGTGCGAGCTGTTCGGGGTCCGGTACCCGATCGTGCAGACCGGCATGGGCTGGGTCGCGGGCGCCCGGCTCACATCGGCCACGAGCGCGGCGGGCGGGCTCGGGATCCTCGCCTCGGCGACCATGACATTCGACGAGCTGAGGAAGGCGATCCACGAGGTCAAGGACCGCACCGACAAGCCCTTCGGCGTGAACTTGCGGTCCGATCAGGCCGACGTCGACGACCGCGTCCGGCTCCTGGTCGACGAGGGCGTGAGGCTGGCCAGCTTCGCCCAGGCCCCGGGCCAGGACCTCATCGCCCGGCTCAAGGACGGCGGGGTGGTCACGATGCCGACCGTGAGCGCGCGCCGCCACGCGGAGAAGGTGGCCGAGTGGGGCGTCGACGCCCTGATCGCGCAGGGCGGTGAGGGCGGCGGCCACACCGGGACCGTCCCGACCTCGCTGCTGCTGCCGCAGGTGGTCGACGCGGTCGACGTGCCCGTGCTCGGCGCCGGCGGCTTCCACGACGGCCGGGGCCTGGTCGCCGCGCTCGCGTGGGGGGCGGCGGGCGTGGCGATGGGGACGCGCTTCCTCCTCACCCGGGAGAGCACGGTGCCGGACGAGATCAAGGCGATCTACCTCCAGACGCCGGTCACGGGCACCGTGGTTACGACCCGCGTCGACGGCTACCCGCAACGGGTCGTCCGAACCGAGATGATCGACCGCCTCGAGGGCGCCGGCCGGCTCATGGCCCTTCCGCGCGCGCTCAGGAACGCGCTCGCGTTCCGCAAGCTCACCGGCACCTCGCTGAGCGACCTCCTCGCCGAGGGGCGGGCCATGCGCAAGAGCCAGGAGCTCACATGGAGCCAGCTTGCGATGGCCGCCAACGCGCCGATGCTCACGAAAGCGGCCATGGTCGACGGCCGGCCCGAGGTCGGCATCCTGCCGACGGGGCAGGGTGTGGGCGTCATCGACGAGCTACCCACGGTGGAGGAGCTGATCCGCCGCATCATCGACGAGGCCGAGCAGACGCTCACCCGCCTGGGAGCCTGAGGGAGGCACGGATGGCCAAGACACGGGTGCCCGCGGTCGAGGGGTGGTTCACCCTCGACGAGGCCCAGCCCCGGCTCATCGGGAGCCGGGGCGTCGAGACCGGGAGCTTCTTCTTCCCGAAGAACCTGGCGTTCTCGCGCAACCCGGCTGCGCCCACCGAGGCGCTCGAGGAGGTGCAGCTCGGGCGGCGGGGCCGGGTCTGGTCGTTCACGACCAACCACTACCCGCCGCCTTCTCCCTACGTGGCGCCCGAGCCGTTCGAGCCCTACACGATCGTGGCGGTCGAGCTGCCCGACGAGCGGATGGTCGTGCTGGGCCAGCTCGCCGAGGGCGCTGATCCGGACCGGCTCCAGGTGGGTGCCGAGGTCGAGCTGGTGCTGGGCACGCTCTACGAGGACGACGAGCACGAGTACGTGGTGTGGAAGTGGAGGCCGGTATGAAACACGACGTCGCCGTCCTCGGGGTCGGGATGCACCCGTGGGGCAAGTGGGGGAGGAGCTTCGTCGACTACGGCCTCGTTGCCGCGCGGGCGGCGCTCACCGACGCCGGCCTCGACTGGCGCGACGTCGGGTTCGTCTCCGGCGCCGACACCATCCGCAACGGGTACCCGGGCTACGTGTCGGGCGCTACTTTCGCCCAGGCCCTGGGCTGGCAGGGCGCACCGGTGGCGAGCTCGTACTCGGCGTGCGCGTCGGGCGCCACCGCACTGAACGCGGCCCGGGCCCAGATCCTGGCCGGGCTGTGCGACGTCGCCCTGGTGGTCGGCGCCGACACGACGCCCAAGGGCTTCCTTGCACCGACGGCGGGGGAGCGCCCCGACGACCCCGACTGGCTGCGCTTCCGGCTGCTGGGCGCGACCAACCCGGCCTACTTCGGTTTGTACGCCCGGCGGCGAATGGAGCTGTACGGGGCGACGCCGGGTGACTTCGCCCGGGTCAAGGTCAAGAACGCACGGCACGGCCTCACCAACCCGAACGCGCGCTACCGGAAAGAGGTCACCGAAGACGAGGTGCTCGGGTCGCCGGTGGTCGCGGATCCCCTGCACCTGCTCGAGATCTGCGCCACCAGCGACGGCGGCGCCGCGGTCGTGCTGGCCAGCACCGACTACGCCAAGGCCCGGTACGCGAAGAGCCCGGTGCGGATCGCGGCGATCTCGACGGTCACGCCCACGTACCCGAACACGGTGATCGAGATGCCCAACTTCGCCACCGACTCGTCGGCGGGGGTGAAGCCGCCCGAGACGACCTTCCGCGACTCCATCGCGGCGCGGGCCTACGAGGAGGCCGGGCTCGGGCCCGACGACCTCGACGTCGCCGAGGTCTACGACCTCTCCACCTCGCTCGAGCTCGACTGGTACGAGAACATCGGGCTGTGCAAGGCGGGCGAGGCCGAGAAGCTGCTCAACGACGGCGACACCACTCTCGGCGGGCGCACTCCTGTCAACACCAGCGGCGGCCTGGCCTGCTTCGGCGAGGCGGTTCCCGCGCAGGCGCTGGCCCAGGTGTGCGAGCTCACCTGGCAGCTCCGGGGCGAGGCGGGGGAGCGCCAGGCCGAGGGGGCGAAGGTCGGCCTCAGCATCAACCAGGGCCTCTTCGGCCACGGCTCCTCGGTGATCGTCACGCGGTAGGCAGTCGATCAGCGAGACCAGGAATGAGGCCTAGCGCGCCTCGCACACCTCGATGGTGAGCACGTTGCCGTCGACGGTGCCCTTGCCGACCGACTGGACCTTGTTCAGCCAGGCGTAGCGCTCGTCACCGGTCTCGTAGAGCAACGCGCCGTAGAGCGGCGAAGTGCCCGGGCCGCCCGCTTGGTCCACCCGGCCGACCGCAGTCACGTATACGAGGGCGCCGTCGTCGGTCTCCACCGTCGCCCGGACGTCCAGGGTCCCCGTGCCCTCGGGGCCGAGGACCACCCAGTCGGCTGCGGTCGCCCCCTTCTTCTTGGCGTGGATGCGCTCCCCCTCGATCGTGAGGTCGACGATCTCGAAGATCGCCCGGGTGCCGGCGGGGGTGTTAGGGAGGAGCAGGGGGTCGGCGAAGTCGATGGTGATCGTGCCGAGCGGCAACAGCTCCAGGGCCACTCGTGAGACGGTAGTCAGCCGAGGGCGAGCGACTCGTAGACGGCGCTCACGAGGGAGGCCGCTCGCGGGTCGCCGGCGAGGTCGAAGCGCATCTGGTTCATGACGTAGGAGAAGGCGAAGCCGGCGTCGGGGTCGGCGAACGAAAGCGAGCCCCCCGCCCCCGCGTGCCCGAAGGCGCCCGGCGCCGCGCCCTCCACGAGGCTGGGCGGGAGCATGAAGCCGAGCCCGAAGCTCGTCTCCACCAGGATCACCTTGTCGGCGCCGCGCACCTGCGGCGCTGCCGCCGCGGCCACCATCGCGGGCGCCAGGACGCGGATGCCGTCGACCTCGCCGATGAGCGCGGCGTAGAGACGGGCGAGCGAGCGGGCGTCGCCGGTCCCGTTCGACGACGGCATCTCGGCGGCGTGGACGTCGCGCCGGTTCCACGTCTCGTCGTAGGCGAACAGGCCCGATGGACCGGTGCCGGCGCGCGCCAGCAGCAGGTCGGGCGGCACCAGCGCGAGGACGTCCTGCGTCTGTCCGTCGGCGTCGCGGGGCGGCACCACGCTCGCGCACCTCACCTCCTGCTCCTCCGGGAGCCCCACCCAGAAGTCGAGCCCCAGCGGGCCCGCCAGCTCGTCGGCGACGAAGGCGCCCAGCCCGCGCCCGGTGACGCGGCGCACCACCTCGCCGACGATCCAGCCGTAGGTGCGCATGTGGTAGCCGTGGCCGGTGCCGGGCTCCCACAGCGGCGCCTGCGCGGCGAGGGCCTCGACCACCGGGTGCCACGCCAGCACCTCGTCGAGCGTGAAGTCGCCCTCCACCACCGGCAGGCCGGCCTGATGGCTCAGCACCCACCGGACGGGAACACCCTCCTTCCCGTTGGCCGCGAACTCGGGCCAGTAGTCGGCGACCGGCGCGTCGAGATCGATCTCGCCGCGCTGCGCGAGCAGGTTGGCGCAGGTAGCGGTCACGCCCTTGGTGGTCGAGAACACGAGCTGGATCGTGTCCTCTCGCCACGGCCGCCCCGTGGCCGGGTCGGCGATCCCGCCCCAGAGGTCGGCGACGGCGCGCCCGTCGACGTAGAGACAGCAGGCGGCGCCGACCTCGCCGTGGTCGCGGAAGTTGCCGACGAACGCGTCACGCAGCGCCTCGAAGGCGGGGTCGACCCACCCGTCGATCACCGGAGAGGGACGGGTAGCATCTGACACCCCGTCAGATTAGGCGCAACCTCGGGAAGTCGGCGCGAAGCCATGGACCTGACGTTCAGCGACGAGGAGGAGGCGTTCCGCGCCGAGGCTCGGGCTTGGCTCGAGACCAACGTCCCCCCCGAGCCGCTGCCGTCGGGCGACACCGCCGCGGGCTTCGCCCGCCACCTCGAGTGGGAGCGCAGGCTCTTCGACGCCCGTTGGGCGGTCGTGTCGTGGCCCCGCGAGTACGGGGGCCGCGACGCGAGCCTGTGGGGGTGGCTCGTCTTCGAGGAGGAGTACTACCGGGCGGGCGCGCCCCAGCGGGTCACGCAGAACGGCATCTTCCTGCTGGCGCCCACGCTGTTCGAGTTCGGGACCAGGGAGCAGCAGGACCGCATCCTCCCGCCCATGGCGTCGGGCGAGCAGACGTGGTGCCAGGGGTGGTCGGAGCCCGACGCCGGCAGCGACCTCGCCGCGATCCGCAGCCGGGCCGTGCGCGACGAGGCCGGCGGTGGGTGGCGGCTGAGCGGCCAGAAGACGTGGACGACACGGGGCGCGTTCTGCACCCACCTGTTCGGCCTGTTCCGCACCGACCCCGAGGCCGGGCGCCACCGAGGCCTGACCTACTTCCTCGTGCCGCTCGATGCCGACGGCGTCACCGTGCGCGGCTTCGGTCGCCTCGACGGTGACGAGGGCTTTGCCGACGTGTTCCTCGACGGCGCGTTCGTGCCCGACCACGACGTGCTCGGCGACGTCGACCAGGGCTGGGCCGTGGCCATGGCCACGACCGGCTCGGAACGCGGCCTCACCCTCCGCAGCCCGGGGCGGTTCACCGCCACCGCCGCCCGGCTCGTCGACCTCTATCGCGAGCGCGCCGAGACCGCCGATGCCGGTCTCCGTGACGACGTCATCCGGGCGTGGATGGACGCCGAGGCATACCGGCTCCAGACCCTCTCCACCGTGACCCGTCTCGATGACGGCGAGCGACCCGGTCCGGAAGCGAGCCTCACCAAGCTGTTCTGGTCCGAGCTCGACGTGCGGATGCACGAGACCGCCCTGCGGCTCCTGGGGCCGGCGGCCGAGCTCGAGGACGAGTGGACGAAGGGCTACCAGTTCGCGCTGGCGGGGCCCATCTACGCGGGCACGAACGAGATCCAGCGCAACGTAGTCGCCGAGCGAGTGCTCGGGCTACCGAGGAAGTAGCCGCCGTGCGCTTCGCGTTCACCGACGACCAGCTCGCGTTGCGCGACGCCGTGCGCGAGTTCCTCGAGAAGGAGTGCCCGCCCGAGGTCGTGCGCGACGCGTGGACCAACGACACCGGCCGCTCGGGTCTGTGGGGGAAGCTGGGCGAGATGGGCGTGCTCGGCGTGCTCGCTCCCGACGCGCAGGGTGGCCTCGGCGGTGACTTCCTCGACCTCGTGCTCCTGCTCGAGGAGACCGGCCGGGCGGCGCTGCCGGAGCCGGTCGTCGAGCACGCGGCCGTGGCCGTGCCGCTGCTCGCCGACGCCACCGCCGCCGCTGCCGGGGGGATCACGGTCACCGTGAGCCAACCCGGCCTCGGGCTCGTGCCGTACGCCGACACTGCGGACCTCGTGGCGCTCGGGGACCGGTTCGTCGATCCCGCTGAGCTCGAGCTTCGGGGGCATGCGACGGTCGATGGCTCCCGGCGCCTCTTCACGGTCGGAAGACCACTGCTCGGGGTCGAGGACGACGCCTTCGACCGGGGCGCGCTCGGCACCGCCGCCCAGCTCCTCGGCCTGGCCCGGCACCTGCTCGACGTCACCGTCGAGTACGCCAGGCAGCGCGAGCAGTTCGGGGCGCCCATCGGCAGCTTCCAGGCGGTGAAGCACAAGCTCACCGACGTGCGCCTGGCGCTCGAGTTCGCCTGCCCGGTCGCCTACCGGGCCGCGTACTCCCTCGCCCACGCCGACGCCGAGCGCGCCACCCACGTGTCGATGGCCAAGGCGCACGCGTCCGAGGCCGCGCTCCTCGCCGCCCGCCACGCCCTTCAGGTGCACGGCGCCATCGGCTACAGCCACGAGCACGACCTGCACCTGTGGATGAAGCGGGTGTGGGCGCTCGCGGCGGCGTGGGGCGACGCCGCCTGGCACCGCGCCCGCGTCGGACGCGCGATCCTCTAGTCGAGCGCGACCAGGAGAGGGGACCGCTGATGCCCGAGGCCTACATCGTCGACGCCGTCCGGACCCCCGTCGGCAAGCGTGGGGGCGGGCTGAGCACCGTGCACCCCGCCGACCTCGGTGCCCACGTGATCACGGCGCTCGTCGAGCGCACCGGCATCGACCCACTGGCGGTGGAGGACGTCGTGTTCGGGTGCGTCGACACGCTCGGGCCCCAGGCGGGGGACATCGCCCGTACGTGCTGGCTGGCGGCGGGCCTGCCCGACGAGGTCCCCGGTGTGACCGTCGACCGCCAGTGCGGGTCTTCGCAACAGGCGGTTCACTTCGGCGCCCAGGCGGTCATGAGCGGCACCAGCGACGTCATCGTGGCCGGCGGCGTGCAGAACATGAGCATGATCCCGATCGCAGCCGCGCTGACCGCCGCCGAGCCGCTCGGGTTCACGGACCCGTTCTCGGGCTCCGCCGGTTGGCGGGCGCGCTACGGCGACCAGGAGGTGTCGCAGTTCCGCGGCGCCGAGATGATCGCCGAGAAGTGGGATATCTCCCGCGACGACATGGAGCGGCACGCGCTCGAGAGCCACCGGCGTGCCATCCGCGCCATCGACGAGGAGCGGTTCGAGCGCGAGATCGTCCCCTACGGTGAGGTCGCCGTCGACGAGGGGCCGCGGCGCGAGACGTCTTTGGAGCAGATGGCCTCGCTGCCGGCCCTCGTCGAGGGCGGCCGGCTCACCGCGGCGGTGTCGAGCCAGATCTCCGACGCGGCGGCGGCGATGCTCGTCGTCTCGGAGCGGGGGCTGCGCGACCACGGCCTCACTCCTCGGGCCCGGGTCCACCACCTCAGTGTCCGGGGCGCCGACCCGATCTACATGCTCACCGCCCCCATCCCCGCAACCGCCTACGCGCTCGAGCGGACCGGCATGTCGCTCGACGACATCGACCTCGTCGAGATCAACGAGGCCTTCGCGTCGGTGGTGCTCGCCTGGCAGCGGGAGACCGGCGCCGACCTCGCCAAGGTCAACGTCAACGGCGGCGCCATCGCGCTCGGCCACCCGCTGGGCGCCACCGGCGCCCGCCTCATGACCACCCTCCTCGACGAGCTGGAGGTCTCCGGCGGCAGGTTCGGCCTCCAGACCATGTGCGAGGGGGGCGGCCAGGCCAACGTCACCATCATCGAGCGCCTGGGGTGACACTCGACCCGTCGGCCGCCATGCTCACCGGCAAGGTGGCGGTCGTCACCGGAGGCGGCGGCGGGATCGGCCGGGGCATCGCCGAGGCGTTCGCGGCCCGCGGCGCCCGGGTCGTCGTGGCCGAGATCGACGACGAACGGGCCGCCGAGACGGAGACCGCGATCCAGGAGTCGGGCGGTGAGGCTGCTGCCGTGGTCGTCGACGTGCGCGACGCCGAGCAGGTGGCGGCGCTCGCCAACGCCGCGCGCGGCCTCTTCGACCGGGTCGACGTGCTCGTGAACAACGTGGGCCACTACCTGGTGGGGGGCGGCTCCGACTTCGTGGACTCGACCGAGGAGCAGTGGGACGCGCTCTACGCCGTGAACCTGAAGCACGTGTTCCTGTGCACGCGGGCGTTCGTCCCGCCGATGATCGAGCAAGGAGAGGGCGGCAGCGTCATCAGTGTCTCCACCGTCGAGGCGTTCCGGGGCATCCCCGGCTTCGCCGTGTACGGCGCGTTCAAGAGCGCGATCACCCAGTTCACGAGGAGCCTCGCCCTCGAGCTCGGCAACCACCGCATCCGCGTCAACGCCATCGCCCCCGACCTCACCCAGTCGCTCCAGGTCCGCTACGACCGGTGGGTGCCCGAGGAGCAGCGCCACCTCGTACCGCTGTGGGTCCCGCTGGGTCGCTTCGGCACCGCCGACGACCTCGCCGGGGTAGCGGTGTTCCTGGCGTCCGATCTCTCGTCGTTCGTGACCGGCACCACCGTCCACGCCGACGGCGGCAGCCTCGCCGCCGGCGGCTGGTACCGCCGTGAGTCCGGCGGCTGGACGAATCGGCCCCTGGCACCGTGACGTTCGTCGAGGCGAGGGCTCCGGTGCGGGTCTGCGACCTCGGCGGCTGGACCGACACCTGGTTCGCGAGCTCCGGTCTCGTGTGCAGCGTCGCCGTGCAGCCCGGCGTGGGGGTGCGGGTCGCAGCGGGCGAGCCGGGGACGGACGGGCAGCCCGTGACGCTCGGCATGCCCGATCTCGACGACCGCTACCGCTTCGACCCGAGGGAGCCACCGGGCCGGCACCCGCTGCTGGAGGCGGCGATGGCGGCAATGCCACTCCCGGCGGGCACCGGCCTCGAGGTGGAGGTGCGCTCGGGGATGCCGCCCGGCAGCGGGGTGGGCACGTCGGCGTCGACGGTCGTGGCGCTGCTCGGTGCCCTCGACGCCCTCACGCCCGGCAGGCTGGCGCCCGCCGAGCTGGCGCAGGCCGCGCACCGGGTGGAGACCGAGCGCCTCGGCCTCCAGAGCGGGGTTCAGGACCAGGTAGCCGCGGCCCACGGCGGCATCAACCTCATCGAGGTCGGCCCGTACCCCGAGTGGCGGGTCCATCCGGTCGACGTGCCCGAGCCGGTGCGGACGGAGCTCGACGAGCGCCTCGTCCACGTCTACCTCGGGCGACCCCACGCGTCGTCGGCCCTGCACGAGCAGGTGATCGCGGCCTTCGACGAGGACGACGACGGCCTCCGCGACCTCGAGCCGCTGCGACGGGCCGCCCGGGACGGCGCGGCCGGGCTCGACGCCGGCGACCTCACTGCCTACGGGCAGGCGCTGGTGGCGAACACGCGGGCCCAGGCCGCGCTGCGCCCGGAGCTCGTGAGCGCCGATGCCTGGCGCATCGCCGCCGTCGCCCGGGCGCACGGC
>JBOGFI010000076.1:0-22704 GCA_050743365.1 Acidimicrobiia bacterium
GCGCTGGGCGAGCCGGCGCACCTCGCCCGTCAGCTCGGCGCACAGCGCGGTGTCACCCCCGACCAACCGCGTGTCGAGCAGGGCAGTGAGGGCGTCGAGGTCGGCGTCGGCCAGCGCGACGGCCTCCTTGACGGTACGGGTGGAGTGGCCGAGCACGTAGCCGGCGTCCCACAACGGGTACCAGAGCCCCGACACCGCGTCGGCGACCGCGCCGCGGCCGCGGTGCAGGAACATCACGTCGATGTCGGAGCCGGGACAGAGCTCGCGTCGGCCGTAGGAGCCCAGCGCGACCAGTGCCCACCGCTGCGGAAGCTCGACACCGGTGAGCAACTCGGCAAAGGCGGCGTCGAGAACCCGGCTGAGCGCGTCGCCGAACTGCGCGGCACGAAGGCGCTCGTCGGCAACGAGCCGGCCTCGCGCCTCGCGCAGCCGAGGGGTCATGGCACCTATTCTGACGCTCGCTCGGACCGCCGAAGCGCGGTCCGAGCGAGCGTCATACAGCGTCGGGGCCGGTCTCCCCAGTACGGATGCGCCACGCCGTCTCGACGGGCACGACCCACACCTTGCCGTCGCCGATCTTGCCGGTGCGGGCGGTCTCGACCAGCTTCTGCGCCACCCGGTCGACCTCCCCGTCGTCGACCAGCACCTCGACCCGGACCTTGGGCACGAAGTCGATCTCGTACTCGGCGCCCCGGTAGACCTCGGTGTGACCGCGCTGGCGGCCGAAGCCCTGGACGTCGGACACGGTGAGGCCCTGGACACCGAGCTCCTTCACCGCCTCCTTCACGTCGTCGAGCTTGAACGGCTTGATGATGCCGACGATCAGTTTCATGAGTGCGCTCCGTTCTGCGTCGTCACACGCGCTCGAGGGCGTACCCGGTCTCCGCGTGCTGGGTCTGGTCGAGGCCCGTCTCCTCGTCCTCCTCCGAGACGCGGATCCCGCCGGGCAGCACCTTGTCGAGCACGAAAGCGATCGCGTAGGTCACGACGAAGGAGAACACGATGGTGGCGACGACGGCCACGACCTGGTCGGCCAGCAGGTCGGTGCCCCCACCCAGGAACACGCCCTCGTTCTCACCGACGAACTCGTTGATCGAGGCGTCGGCGAAGAACCCGAGGAGGAGCGAGCCGACGATGCCTCCCACCAGGTGCACGCCGACGACGTCGAGCGAGTCGTCGTAGCCGAAGCGGAACTTCAGGCTGACGGCGAGGTAGCACAGCGCCCCCGCGATCAGCCCGATGTAGATGGGGGCCATGCCGCCGACGAAGCCGGCGCACGGCGTGATCGCGACCAGGCCGGCGACGAGGCCCGAGGCCCCCCCGAGAGTGGTGGCGTGGCCCGACTTGAGCCGCTCGACGACCAACCAGCCGAGCATGGCGGCTGCAGCGGCCATGTGCGTGTTGACGAGCGCCTGGGCGGCGAGGGCGTTGCCCGCCAGCGCCGAGCCGGCGTTGAACCCGAACCACCCGAACCAGAGGATGCCACCGCCCAGCAGGGTGAGCGGGAGCGAGTGAGGGGGCATCGGGTGATGGGGCCAGCCCCGCCGCTTGCCGAGCACGAGCACCGCCGCCAGCGCGGCGATGCCGGCGTTGATGTGCACCACAGTGCCGCCGGCGAAGTCGAGCGCCCCCCGCCGGAACAGCCAGCCCGCGGGCGAGAACACCCAGTGCGCCACCGGCGCGTACACGAGGATCGCCCACAGCACGAGGAAGCACACCCACGCCCCCCACTTCATGCGGTCGGCGATCGCGCCGGTGATCAGCGCCGGCGTGATGATCGCGAACATGAGCTGGAACGCCAGGAACGCGAGCGGTGGGATCGTCAAGGCCTCGAAGCCGGTGGCGTGGGTGGTCGCCGCATCGCGCATCCACGCCAGGTCGAGGTCGCCCAGGTACTTCCCCACTCCGTGGAAGGCCAGCGAGTAGGTGAGCACGGCCCAGATGACGCTGACGAGACCCATGCAGAAGAAGTTCTGCATGAGCATGGCCAGGACGTTCTTGGACCGGACCATTCCTCCGTAGAACAGGGCCAGGCCGGGGGTCATGAACAGCACCAGCGCCGCCGATGCGAGGACCCAGGCGGTATCGCCCGTGTTGATCTCCACCCGTCACCTCCCGTACGGAGACATCACAGATTCGTGCCAGCCTGACGAAACCCTGTTTCGCCGCGGTGGCGCGACTGTTTCCGCTCTGTGAACACCGGGAGGCGGCCCCCCGAGGGACAGGTCCGGCGCCCCTCAGTTTCCACTTCGGTGCCGGGGTGCCACCTACAAGCTCGTCGAGTAGCGGGACCCCTCGTTCACCGTCACGCCCAGCAGTTGTGCGCCCGGGAGGACGCCGTCGTTGTCTGCCTCCGGCCTCGCGAACAGGAAGCCCTGGGCGGCATCGCACCCGAGGGCGACCAGAGCGTCGAGTTGGGCCTGGTCCTCAACGCCCTCCGCCACGACGGTGAGCCCGAGGGCGTGGCCGAGGCTCACGGCGGCGGCGACGACCGCGCTGTCCTCGGCGTCGCGACCGAGCCCGCTCACGAACGAGCGGTCGACCTTCAACGAGTCGACCGGCAAGCGCCTGAGGTAGCCGAGCGACGAGTACCCCGTCCCGAAGTCGTCGATGCTGAGCGAGACGCCGAGCGCCTTCAGCGCAGCGACGCCCGTCAAGGTGCTCTCGGCGTCGTCCATGAGCACGCTCTCGGTGACCTCCAGGGTGAGGGATCCAGGCTCGATCCCGCTCCGCTCGATGGCGGCGGCCACCTGGCCGGGCGTGTCGGGATGCGAGAGCTGCCGCTCGGAGAGGTTGACCGAGACCGTGAACGGCCGTTCCCCGGCGGCCGCTCGCCAGCGGGCCGCTGCCCGGCACGCCTGATCGAGCACCCAGGCGCCGATGGGGACGATGAGGCCGTTCTCCTCGGCGAGATGAACGAACTCGCTCGGCACGAGCAGGCCCTGATCCGGCCGCTGCCACCGCAGGAGCGCCTCGGCCCCGATGCAGCGTCCTTCCGAGAGCGACACGACGGGCTGGTAGAAGAGGCGGAACTCGCCCCGGTCCACGGCGCCGTGCAGCGCGTCCTCCGTCTCGAGCTGGCGCAAGGCGCGGGCGCGCATGGCCTCGTCGAAGAGCTCCCAGCGCCCCTTGCCGCGCTCCTTGGCCCGGTACATGGCCGAGTCGGCGTCGCGAAGCAGCTCGTCGGGCTGCTCGTCACCCCGGCGAACGACCGCGACGCCGATGCTCGCGCTGAGGAAGTGCTCCTCGCCGTCGAGGACGAAGGGCTGGCGGATGAGCGCGAGGAGGCGTTCGGCGACCTCGATGGCCTGTCGCCGGGCGCTATGGCCGGAGAGCTCCTCGCATAGCACCACGAACTCGTCGCCGCCGAAGCGAGCGACGGCGTCGCCCGGCCGGACTCCGGCGTCCAGCCGCCGTCCGAGCGCGACGAGCAGCTCGTCGCCGGCGTCGTGGCCGAGGCTGTCGTTGACGAGCTTGAACCGGTCGACGTCGAGGAACAGCACCGCCACCCGCGTCCGGGAGCGACGCGACCGGGCCAGGGCGCGCACCAGGATCTCGAGGAACAGCATCCGGTTGGGGAGCCCCGTCAGGGGATCGTGGTTCGCCTGGTGGGCGAGGCGCGCCTCGTTCTGCTTGCGCTCGATCGCGATGGTCGCCAGGTGCACCATGAGGTCGACGAGCCGCTCGTGGTCCGGGGGCGGGCGTCGCGGCTCGTCGTAGTAGACGGCGAACGTCCCCAGCAAGCCCTTGTCGGTCGGGGACACGATGGGAGTCGACCAGCAGGCACGAAGCCCATGGCTGAGGGCGAGATCGCGGCAGCCGTCCCACAGGGGATCCGTGCTGATATCAGCCGAGATCACGGGCTCGCCCCGGTACGCCGCGGTCCCGCAGCACCCATTCGCCGGCCCGATACAGATGCCGTCGACTAGCCCCGGTAGGAAACCGTCGGGCAAGCTCGGCGCGGCTCCCTGATGCAACCCGAGCCCATCGTCGTCGGCGAGCAGGACCGAGCAGCGCGCTTCGGGAACGTGGCTCTCGACGACCAGGCACGCGTGGGCGAGGACCTGCTCGAGCGGCGCCCCTCGGGCGATCATCTCGAGGATGCGGGCCTGCTCGGCGACGAGCGCCTCGGCGGTGCGTTTCTCGGTGATGTCGCGTCCCACCGCCTGGTACTCCACCACCTCGCCGCCCTCGTCGAACACGACCCTGTCGGTCCACTGCTGCCAGCGGGTGCTCCCGTCGGCCATCTCGACCGGTTGCTCGAGGGTCACGAACGGGCTGCCGGGCCCGAGCTCCCGAAGCTGCGCTTCCACCTGGTCGCGTGTCTCCTCGGGCAGGAGCGCCCGCCAGTTCGCGCCCACGAGCTCGTCGACGGTGCTGTCGAAGTAGCGGGCGCAGGCCTCGTTGACGAACGTCAGCGTGCCGTCGGCCTGGTAGCGGCAGATCAACTCGGTCTGGTCCTCGACGATGCCGCGGTAGCGCTCCTCGCTCCGGCGGAGCGCCTCCTCGGCCTGGCGGCGCTCGGTGATCTCGCGGGCGTTGAGCACGATTCCCTTGACGGCCGGATCGGTGAGCAGGTTCCGACCCACCACCTCGAGGTGGCGCCACGACCCGTCGGCGTGCGCGAGTCGCAGCTCGAGCTGCCGCTCGTCGCCCGGCTCGAGGAGCGTCTCGGCCATCGCACCCTGAGCGAGGCGGAGGTCGTCGGGATGCACCAATTCGAACACGTTGCGTCCGATCATCGACCCGTCCGAGTAGCCGAGGATGCTCTCGGCGGCCGGGCTCGCATAGACGAGGCGGGCATCGGCGTCGAGCACCGCGATGATGTCGGAGGAGCTCTGCACCAGCGCCCGGAACCGCTCCTCGCTCTCGCGTAGGGCACGCTCCGCCTCGACCCGCTCGGTGACGTCACGGGAGTTGAGCACGAAACCCCCGATCGCCGGGTGGTCGCGCAGGTCCTGGCCCGTGGTCTCGAGGTAGCGGAAGGAGCCGTCGGTGGCCTGGATCCGCAGCACGATCGGGTCCTCGGGGCCGCGGCGACCCTCGGCGAGCTCCTGATAGGCGGCCATCCCTGCGTCGAGGTCGTCGGGGTGAAGGAGCGAGAAGATCCCGCCTGCCGGCTCGAATCCCTTCGGCCAGCCGAGCAGACGGGTCCCGCCCGCGCTCGAGGTCCGCCAGGCTCCGTCGGGCTCGAGCACCGAGATGACGTCGGAGGAGTACTCGACCAGGGCCCGGAAGCCCTCCTCGCTCTCGCGTAGCGCCCGTTCCGCCTCCTTCTGCCCGGTGATGTCGGCGACCACGCCCATGACGGTGGTGACGCTTCCATCCTTGCGCCGGACAGGCGCCGACGAGATGCTGACGTCGACCTCCCGGCCGTCCTTGCAGCGGGCCCGCATCTCGCTTCCCTCGACGGTTTCACCCGTGGCGTAGCGTCGCCGTGCCTCGGCCAGTCGGTCCGGGTCGGAGGTGGTCGGGAACGGCAGCGGATGGCCGAGCACCTCGTCCGCGGTCCAGCCGAAGATCCGCTCGCAGGCCCGGTTCCAGATCTGCGTCGCCCCATCGGGCGCCACCGCGAAGATCCCGAGCGGCGAGCTCTCGACGATGGCGCGCAACGCCTCCTGGCTGCGCGCGCCTCGCTCGAGGACGCGCCAGCGCTCGGTCTCGTCCCACGAGCAGGTGACGATCGCGCCCACCGCGGGATCCTCGAGCAGGTTCGCGATCCTGGATTGGAACCAGCGCCACGAGCCGTCACGGTGACGTACCCGGTAATGCACGTCCTCCCAGCCGCCTGCCCGGGCGCCCAGCCGCTTGGCGGTGTCCCCGAAGGTGGCCTGGTCGTCGGGATGGACCAGCGAGAGCGGAGGCACGTCGACCAGATCCTCCGGGGCGTAGCCGAGCAGCTGCGTGACCGACGGGCTGATGTACCGGACCGTCCCGTCGGCGTCGCGCACGTCCACGAGGTCGGCGGCGTAAAGGAGTATCGAGCGGAAGCGGGCCTCGCCCAGCCGGGGCGCCGGGCTGAAATCGCCGGAGTCGCCCATGGGGTGCGCCGGGCGTGACACCGACCCGGCTCTCCCGTCACCATCCGCGGCCGCGGCTGTGCTCATGGCCCTGCTCTTCACCCGCTTGAACCGTGCGGCACGACGCCCAGTGCCGCCCGTACCTGTATCGGGTGTCCGCTCGGGCGACTGAAGGCCACGGGTGGCCGTCGTCACCGACGGCAGGAATCCCTCATTTGGTGCGTCGCGCCCGAACCACCGCGGCCTTGGCCATTCCCCAGGCGAGGTGCAACGGGGACAGGGCGTCGTCGCCCAGGTCGCCCAGCGACCGGGGCACGAGCCCGTACCGGTCGTCGGGCCAGGCCCGCTCGTCGAACTCGTCCCGGACGACCGCCGGCACGCCCGCCGCCGCCAGCACCCCCGTCGGCTCGCGGTAGGCGGTCCGCACCACCTCGAGGGGGGTGGCGGCCTGCTCGTCGGCATCGGACGCGAGCAGGGCACGGAGTGCGCCCGCCACCCGCTCGGCGGCCCGGTCGCCCGCGGCCCTGGCGTCCGCCTCCACGCGGCGGCGAGCGACGCCGGTGAGGGCGCCCCAGGCGTCGAGGATCCGGCCGACCTCCCGCTCGGCCCACGCCGGCACGCACCGCTCGACGCCGGCGACGATCGCCGCGCCCGTCTCGTCGAGTCGCGCCCGCGCCTCCTCCTCGTTCACGTCGTCAAGGCTCGCCCACTCGCGTCCACACGGGGAACACGACGTACTCGACCCCGTCGCGCAGCTCGGTACGGTTGGCCGAGCGAAAGCCCGGAAGGTTCGCCTCGGCGGTGTCGAAGCCGATCATGCGCTTGTACTCGGCCACCGGCAGGAGTAGCGGGCCGTCGGCGTCGCCCTCACGTAGGAGGGCGTCCACCTCGAGCACGGGATGCGCCGGGTCGCGCTCGTCGACGCAGGCGCATTGGTAGACCACCCGCTCGAACACCGCGGTGACGACGATCCTCATGATGAAAGGCCTGCCATCCGATGACTTCCCTCGCGAATTGTGCGGGAGCGGCGAGCGCCCCGGAGGGCGGCGGCAGGTACCCTGCCGCCGAGCGAGTGCGACCAGGAGAGGTGCCGTCCGCTAACTCTCCAGGACGTCGCCCTCCATGCGGTTCACGGTGCAGCCGGCGTCGTCGAGGTAGGCGATCGCGGCCTCGAGCTGCGGCGGCTCCCCCGCAATCTCGAGGATCACCCAGCCCGAGTGCGCCTCGACGTTGGCGCGGCGGATGTTCGGGACGACGTCGAACTTCTTGACGACCTCGTAGATCATCGGCCGGTCCACCAGCTGCTCGGGGAACGACACGAAGAGCCGGGCCGACGCCATCAGCCCGACAGCCCCACCCGGCCGAGCGCTGCCCCCGTCAGCTCGAGCACGAGCCCGGTGAAGAACGGGCCGAACTCGGCGTAGCGCGCCGAGACGTCATCGAAGCGCATCTCGTAGACGATCTCCTTCAGTGTGGCGGGGTCGTCGGCGAGCAGCGTGACGCCCCATTCCCAGTCGTCCAGGCCCACCGAGCCGGTAATCAGCTGGAGGACGCGCCCGGAGTACGTGCGGCCGACGCCGGCGTGGCCGCCCATCAGCCGCTTGCGCTCGTCGAAGGGGAGCGCATACCAGTTGGCGTCAGGTCCACGCCGTTTCGACATCGGGTAGAAGCAGACGGCGCGCTTCAGCGGAAGTCGCGGGTGCAGCCGGTGCTCCCGGTACTCGGCCATCTGCTCCCGCCACGCCGTGAGCCGCTCCTCGAGCGCGCGGCCGTCCAGGCCCTCCTCGTCGACGAGCCGGGCCCGCTCGTCGTCCTCGGTCGACGTGTATTCGGACAGCTCCGTGAGCGAGAGGTACGACCATTCGGGGACCAGCGGTGCCGCCGCCAGCTCCTGCTCGAATGCCTGGAGCCGGGCAAGGTCGGGGCCGAGGGCCATCACGCCGAGGTCGGCCTTGTGCCCGAGCACGGCGAACAGCAGCGCCTGGTGGTCGTCGGCCTCGAGCGACGCGACCGCGTCGAGCACGCGCTTGGCGCCGCCAGGCTCCTGCTCCGCTCGCTCGCGCTCGACCCGGTAGAAGAGGTGCAGGACGCCCCAACCGACAGAGGGCTGGACGGGCTCCATGCCGACGAGGGTAAGTCAGGCGATGGGACGGGGCCAGCATCGCCCCCGACACGCGACACGGGCGCCCGCCAGGGGCGCCCGTGCTCGATCGGCTGGCGACGCGGCCGCCTAGAAGTCCTCCATGCCGCCCATGCCGCCGGGCATCCCGCCGCCTCCCGGCATCGCGGGCTCCTTCTCGGGCTTGTCGGCCACCACCGCCTCGGTGGTGAGGAACAGGCCCGCGATGGACGCCGCGTTCTGGAGCGCCGAGCGTGTCACCTTGGCAGCGTCGATGACACCCGCCTTAACCAGGTCCTCGTACTCGGCGGTGTCGGCGTTGAGACCCTGGGAGCCCTTGAGCCCTCGCACCTTCTCGACGATCACGCCGCCCTCCATGCCCGCGTTGAGCGCGATCTGCTTGAGCGGCTCCTCGAGGGCCCGGGCGACGATCTTGGCGCCCGTCGACTCGTCGCCGTCGAGCCTCTTGGAGAGCGCCTCGACCTTCTCCTGCGCCCGCAGGAGCGCAACGCCGCCGCCGGGCACGACGCCCTCCTCGACCGCGGCCTTGGTGGTCTGCACCGCGTCCTCGATGCGGTGCTTCTTCTCCTTGAGCTCGACCTCGGTGGCTGCGCCGACCTTGATGATAGCGACGCCGCCCGACAGCTTGGCGAGGCGCTCCTGGAGCTTCTCGCGGTCGTAGTCGGAGTCGGTGTTCTCGATCTCGGAGCGGATCTGGTTGATGCGCCCCTGCACGTCGGCCTTGGTGCCGGCGCCCTCGACGATGGTGGTCTCGTCCTTGGTGACCACCACCTTGCGGGCCTTGCCCAGCAGGTCGAGGTTGATGTTCTCGAGCTTGAGGCCGACCTCCTCGGAGACGACCTGGCCGCCCGTGAGCACAGCCATGTCCTGCAGCATGGCCTTGCGGCGCTCGCCGAAGCCGGGGGCCTTCACGGCCGCAGACTTGAACGTGCCGCGGATCTTGTTGACGACGAGCGTGGCCAGCGCCTCGCCCTCGACGTCCTCGGCGACCACGACCAGCGGCTTGCCGGTCTGCATGATCTTCTCGAGCACGGGCAGCATGTCCTTCACCGCCGACACCTTGCTGCTCACGAGGAGCACGTAGGCGTCGTCGAGAACGGCCTCCATGCGCTCGGGATCGGTGACGAAGTACGGCGAGATGTAGCCCTTGTCGAAGCGCATACCCTCGACCAGGTCGAGCTCCATCCCAAAGGTCTGGCTCTCCTCGACGGTGATCACGCCGTCGGTGCCGACCTTGTCGAGCGACTCGGCGATCATCTGCCCGATCTCGATGTCGGCGGCGGAGATGGCGGCCACGTTCGCGATCTGGGCCCGGTCGGTCTCGACCTTCTGCGAGTCCTTCTTGATCGAGTCGACCGCGGTCTCGACCGCCGTCTCGATGCCCTTCTTCAGGCCCATCGGGTTGGCGCCGGCGGCGACGTTGCGCAGGCCCTCCCGCACCATCGCCCAGGCGAGCACCGTGGCGGTCGTCGTGCCGTCGCCGGCGACGTCGTCGGTCTTCTTGGCGACCTCCTTGACCAGCTCGGCGCCGATCTTCTCGTACGGGTCCTCGAGCTCGATCTCCTTGGCGATCGAGACGCCGTCGTTGGTGATCGTGGGTGCGCCCCACTTCTTCTCCAGGACGACGTTGCGGCCCTTCGGGCCGAGGGTGACCCGGACGGCGTCGGCGAGCTTGTTCATGCCCGTCTCGAGCGCGCGGCGGGCGTTCTCGCTGTAGGCGATCTGCTTGGGCATGGCGTCACAACCCCCTGGGCAGCGTGGCTTCGGCCTGTCGAGGTCGCCTTAGCACTCCTGGCGACCGAGTGCTAAGAGATTGGCACTCTCGGGCCGAGAGTGCAAGTGGGCGAGGCCGACCGGTCAGGTGACCGTGAACGTCGTGACCATCCCCTCCTCCAGGTGGACGTGGCCGTCGCCGCCCTCCTCCACCACGTCGCAGATCAGGGTGTAGTCGCCCGGGGCGAGCTCGAAGACGCCGTTGCAGGAGGTGCCGGCGGGGAAGGCCTCGATCTCGCCTACCAGCGCGTCGTCCGGCAGCTTCTTCTCGTCGAGCGAGCCGTCCTGCTTCAGGGGCAGCTCGGCCGGGGCGACATCCTTCACCACGACCAGCTCGTGCGGCTCTTCGCCCTCGTTCTGGGCCACGAACCCCACTGCGCCTGCCGGGGCCGACGCCGTCTCCGGCTCGATGACCCACTCGTCGAGGGTCACGCTCACGCGCGTCGTGGCGGTCGCGAGGTCGCCCACGGGCACGCACTCGCCCGCCACCCCGGTGCCGGTCGCGCTGCCGGTGCCGGTGTGGGTGGCGCTGCCGGTGGCGGTTCCGGTGCCGGTGCCGGTGCCGGTTCCGGTGCCGGTGCCGGTCTCGCGCACGCCGGCGCCGTCGTCATCGCCGCAGGCCGCCGCCGCGAGAGCCACGGCCGCGGCCACGAATGCGATCAGGAAGGAACGTTTATGCATGCTCGCGCCTCTCTCTTGTCGGGTTCGGGTGCCGAGGGAACGTGCGCCGGTGGCTCAGCTCCGGGGGTGAGCGAGCGCCAGCCCCACACGGCGAGCAGCGCGACCGCCGCGTACCACAGCGCCCGCAGCGCCTCGGTGCCGGTGGGCAGGCGACGGTCATCGGGGAGGGCCAGGCGCCACAGCCGGTAGATCGGGTTGGCGGTCTGCTCGAAGTCCACGACGATCCGGCGGTGGCCGAGTAAGCCCTCGACCGTGAGCCAACCCATCGTGACGACGCCGATCACGGCGCCGGCGAGCAGCCACCGGCGCGCGCGCTCGTAGCGGGCGGTCCACCACGCGACCGCCAGCACGGCGCAGGGGAGCACGACCACGACCTGCCGTCCCGGCCACCACCAGCCGTGCATCGTGCGCGCGACGAACGTGGCGTTGAGCCAGCCGGCGGCCAGCGGCACCGCCAGCGCCGCCCACCCCCGGGGCCGGGCCCGGACCAGGGCCACGAGGGCGGGCACGGCGAGCAGGAAGGCCGGCTGCCAGGCCGCGAGGCCGAACCCCCGGTCGGTGAGCAAGCCGAGCAGCCGGCGGCTCCGGCCGAAGTAGTCGGGATCCCGTCCGATGACGGTGGTCTCGCCGCCGGAGAAATGATGGCCGCTCGCGTAGACCGTCCAGCCCTCGTACAGGACTTGGTGGGCGACGAGGTAGACGGCGGCGCCGGCGGCGAGGCCGCCGGCGAGCACAGCGGCAGCGCCCTGCTCGCCGCGCCGCCACAGCCGCACCAGCGCCACGGCCAGCAGCGCCGCCGCGACCGGCACGTGCTTCACCGACAGCCAAGGCAGCGCGACCACGCAGGCGGCCAGCACCACCAGCCCACTTCGCCGAAGCGGGCCCGTCAGCGCCCCCACGGCCAGGGCAACAGCGAGCGCCGCGGGGAGCTCCGGGTACACCTGGGTGCCGTAGAAGGCGAGCGGCGCCGCCAGCGCGAACGCGAGCACCGCGAGCACGGCCACGCCGAGGGGCACGGCGAAGCGTCGCACCGCGATCCACACCATGGTGGCGGCCAGGGCTCCCGCAAGGACCGCGAGCGCCAGCTTCGCGGCCACCCAGCCGCCCAGCGCCATTGGGCCCGCGAGAAGCGCCGGAAGGAGCGGATCGTGGGGGCTGAGGGCGCGGCCGTCCTCGCGCACGCGCTCCTGGAGGGGCAGGGCCGACTCGTGGAAGTCGACGTACGCGAGGCGGGCCCGCTCGTCGGCGACGTCGAGGCTGCGGTCCTCGGCCAGGCTCAGCGCGGTGAGCAGGTAGTGGGGCTCGTCGCCGGTCGTCTGGCCGCTGCGCGCGGCGCGCACGCCCACAACCGGGCTCACCCAGGCGGCGACCACGAGCGCCACCAGGGCCATCACGATCGCGAGGCGGCGTCTGCCCACGGGCACATGGCTCCCTCGCCGCTCACTCGGGCGTACGTTCAATGGAGCCGCTCCAGCCGCCGGATCGTGAGCAGCCACGTGAGGACCCCCGACAGCGCGACGAGCGCGAGCGCGCTCAGGCCGGCCCGGGCGAAGAAGGCGCTCTCGGTCGCGCTCCAGATGCGGGTGGCGAGGGTGTCGAAGCCGATGGGCGCGAGCAGCAACGTGGCCGGCAGCTCCTTCATGGTCGAGAGCAGCACCAGCCCCGCGCCGGCGGCCAGGCCCGGCAGCATGAGGGGGACCTCGACCGTGCCGAGCCGTCGGAGCCGTCCCGCGCCGAGCGACCTCGCGGCGTCGTCGATGCGCCGGGGCACGCCGCTCACCGCCACCTGGGAGGACCGCATGGCCTGGGCGCCGAAATGCACCACATACGCGAACACCAGCAGAGGGAACGTCTGGTAGAGGCCGCCGAAGAGCGGCGCCTGGAGCACCCAGAAGACGACGGCGAGCGCGATTACGAGGCCGGGGAGGGCGAAGCCGCCAACGACAAGCGCGTTCGCCACGGAGCCCGCCCGGCTGCGGTGACGCACCGTCAGATAGGCGACGGGCAACACCACGGCGACCGCCACGACGGCAGTGACCACGGCAATTCCGGCGGTGTTGAGGAGCGGGTGCCACAGGTCCGAGAACCCGGTGCCCCGGCTGCTCCGGTCGTCGCCAAGGCCCCGCCACACCCACCGGGCGAGCACGGCCAGTGGCGCGACGAGCGCCGTGGCCACGACCGCGGTCACGAAGAGGAACGCAGGCGCCTTCCAGAGGCCGAGGGGCGCTTGGAAGGAGGAGCGGCCGGCGGCGACGGCCTCGGTGTGGACCCGGCGCCGGCTCACCGCCCGTTCGATGGCGACCACGGCCAGCGCCACCAGCGCGAGGAGAAGTCCCAGCGCCCGCGCGGTGGTGGGGTCGAAGAGCCTGGCCGAATCGATGCGCACGGTCAGCGTGTCGTAACGGAGAATCGAAACCGCGCCGAAGTCGCTCACGACGTAGAGGAATACCAGCAGCGCGCCGGCAACGACGGCGCCCATCGCCTGGGGCAGGACCACCGTCCCGAAGACCGCCGTCGGCGAGCGTCCGAGCGAGCGAGCGGTCTCCTCGAGCGACGGCGGCAGGGCGGACAGCCGGGCCGCCACCGGCAGGTACACGTACGGGTACGACAGCAGCGTGAGCGTGGCGAACGCGGCCCAGTAGCCCCGAACCTGCGGGAACCGCTCGATGCCGAGGAGCTCGTCCAGTAGCCCGCCCTGCGCGAAGGCGGCGACAAGCGCCAGCGCGCCCACGAAGGAGGGGATCACGAGCGGCAGCGCCAGCAGCACGCGGAACACCCGACCCGCCGGCAGGTCGGTGCGCACGACGAGCCAGGCGACGGCCATGCCAAGGGCTGCGCACGCCGCGGCGACCGTGGCTGCGAGGAGCAGCGTGCGGGCCAGCGGACCGGACGCGGCGCTCGAGCGCACGACGTCGAGGGCATCCCCTCCTCGTTGCGCGTTACGCACCGCGAGGTACACGAGCGGCCCTGCGAACAGGGCGGCGACGACGAGGCTGCCGGCGGTGAGCGGCAGGGGCGCGCGGGAACGGAAGCGCCGCCGCGCCGGGGGCGGAGGGAGCGGGGCGTCGGCGACGGTCGGCTCGGCGATGATGCTGTGGGTCATCGGCGTAGTCAGGCCTGTTCGAGGCCGCTCTCCTCGATCAGCTCCTTCGTGCGAGTGAGTTGGGCACCGAGGGTGCTGAGGTCGAGCTGAGGCGAATCGATCTCGCTCAACGGAGGCAAGTCCTCGACCACGGGCTCCACGCCTGCGGCCAGCGGGTACTCGAGCGTCTCCCGGGCGTAGAACTCCTGCGCCGGCCGCGTCAGCAGGAACCGGACGAAGCGCTGCGCCTGCTCCTGGTCGTCGGCGGTGTCGAGGACGCCCACCGCGGTCACGAGCACGAGGCTGCCGACGTCTTCGCCGGGGAACAGGTGGTTCGCGCTCGGCGCGTCGGGATCCTCAGCCTTGACCTCCTCGTTGTAGTAGTGGTTCACGAGCCCGAACGGGATCTCACCGCGCCCAACTGCCTCGACGATCGCGATGTTGTTAGCGTAGGTGCGCACGTCGTTGGCGACCATGCCCTCCAGCCATTCGAGTGTGCGGCTGTCGCCGACGAGCTCGCGCATGGCGGTGACGTAGTCCTGGAACGACGCGTTCGCGGGCGCGACACCCACGTCGCCGCGATACTGCTCGCCGGTGAGGTCGAACACCGACTCCGGGAGCTCGTCCGGGCTCACCACCTCGGTGTTGAAGACGAGCGTGCGTACCCGGCCCGACACGCCCACCCACCGGCCGTCGGCAGATCGAAACCGGGGCTCGACCCGGTCGAGGACGCTCGCCGGAAGGCGCTCGAGGCGCCCGTCGGCGTCGAGGAAGCCGACCGCGCCCGGGCTCTGGGACAGGAAGACCTCGGCCGGCGAGCGGTCGCCCTCCTCATCGAGCAGGAGGGCGAGGTCGGCCGAGTCGCTGTAGCGGACGTCTATCCCGATCCCGGTCTGGTCGGAGAAGTCCTTGAGCAGGGGCGCGATGAGCTCCTCCTGGCGACCCGAGTAGATCGTGAGCCGGTCGCCACCACCATCTCCGATCGAGCAGGCGGCGAGGCCCCCCGCGACGAGCGCGCCGGCGAGCGAGAGCCCCACGACGCGGCGCAGCATTGGCGCACCTTGGCACATCCGCACCCGGCTTGTAAAGTGCGCCTAACCTAAGTTACTGGAGGGGCGGATCAATGGTGGCGTTCATGCCCGTACCGGCCCCCGTGGTGCTGTTCCTGCCCGCCCGCGACGAGGAGGCCACGGTCGGCGCGGTCGTGGCGCGGGCTCCCCACCGCGTGCTCGGCCATCCCGTCCAGTGCGTGGTCGTCGACGACGGGTCTGCCGACGCCACCGCGGCGCGTACCCGGGCCGCCGGCGCCGATGTGGTGGCGCTGGATGGACGTTGCGGCCTGGGTGCGGCCGTGCGCCGGGGCCTCGCCGAGGGTGTCCGGCGCCACGCAGGCGCGATCGCCTTCTGCGACGCCGACGGGGAGTACGCCGCCGAGGAGCTCGACCGGATCGTCGAGGCGATCCTCGCCGGGCGGGCCGACTACGTCGTCGGCTCACGCTTCGCGGGGCACATCGAGCGCATGTCTCGCGCACGCCAGCTCGGGAACCGAGCGTTCACCCGCGTGCTGTCGTGGCTGGCGCGCCGGCCCATCAGGGACGGCCGGAGCGGCTACCGGGCGCTCTCACCCGAAGCGGCCGCCGCGGCCGAGATCGTCCACGACTACAACTACGCGCAGGTGCTCACGCTGGACCTGTTGCGCAAGGGCTTCCGGTACGTGGAGGTCCCGATCTCGTACCACTCCCGCGAGACGGGGCGCTCGTTCGTGCGGCCGCTCCCCTACCTCCGCCATGTCGTGCCCGCGGTCATCAGGGAGCTCAGCCGGACCTAATCCTCGACGACGTGCGCGGCAAAGCGCTCGCGTGCGGCCGCCCACCGGCCGTCGTCGACCTGCCCGTCGCCCGCGAGCGCGTCGGCGGCGGCCCAGCCCATAGCCAGGGCGTGATGGGTGTTGTCGTGGGCGAAGAGCCCCTGACGCCCGAAGGTGAGGAGCCGCCCCTGCGCGCTCGCCCACGCGTCCACGGCCGCGAAGTCGGGCTCGTAACTCGCTCCGTAGCACGGATAGGCACGCGCCACCCGGCGGACCACGACGCCCGACAGTCTCGCGACCGGCAGGCCCTTGGTGGCGAGCCCGTCGCCCACGATCGCACCCAGCTCGTCGCCACCGGCCCGCCAGAGCTCGTCGCCAACCGAGCACGGCACCTCGGCGCAGAGCACGGTCCGGTCGGGGGGATCGGTCCCCCGGCCGTCCCGGTAGTTCTTGGGCTCCGAGACCCGGCTGAACGGCACGTCGAGAACGGGAAAGTAGTGGGCGTCGAACTCCGTGTGCCGCGGCTGGTCGATCGCCAGATACACGAGCAGCAAAGCTCGGGACACGAGACGATCCGCCGCGTCGAGCACTTCGGGAGGCGCCGCCGGCCGAACCAGCCGCGCGAGCAACGGCAGCGGCAGCGTCGACCACGCCTGACCGGCGCTCACCGGCGCGCCGTCGCCGAGGCACACCCGGACGCCGTCTGACCCGAGCTCGAGGCCCACCACCTCGGTGCCGAGGCGGAGCTGCGCCCCGGCGTCGACGGCAGCGTCGGCGAGCCGCGCGACGATCGAGCCGTACCCCCGCTTCGGGTAGTAGAAGACGCGCCCGTCGGGATGGCGCGTCGATGGGCGCGCCAGCTTCCGCCATAACGCGCCGGTCGAGCGGGTGCCCACCCGCCGCCGGGCGAGCTCGCCGCTCAGCTCGGCCGGATCGGCACCCCAGATCTTGCGGACGTAGGGAAAGTAGAAGCCCTCCGCCATGGTAGGACCGAGTCCGCTCCGCACCACCTCGGCGAACGTGTCCTCGCGGGGTGGGCGCCGCCATCGCGCTGCGATCGCGTCGCGGGCGAGCCCGAGCGCGAACCGCGGCGGCAGGTGACGGGCGAGATCGCCGGCCCGGGGCGGGAACGCGACCCAGCGGTCGCCCAACCGGATGCGGCCGTGACGGGCACGCCGCTGGAGGTCGTGACCCAGCAGAGAGCGCAGCAGCTCCATGACCTCGGGCGCGCACGACGGGTGGAGCCGGTGGCTGCCGTGGTCGACGCACAAGCCCGCAACCTCGAAGCTGCTGGCCAAGCCACCAGGCACGCCTGAGCGCTCGAGCACTACGACCGGGCGCCCGGCCCGGGCGAGCCGGTACGCGGCGGCGAGGCCGGCCGGGCCCGCGCCCAGCACGACGAACTCGGTGTCGCTCACCGGCCGGGGGCCGGCGCGGCGAAGGCGATCACGTCGCCGGTGACCGCGACCGACACGCGATCGCCAGGCTCGAACGCGCGGGCGGGACCCATGCGCGACCGGACGCGCGCGCCGTGCTCGAGCGCGACCTCCACCAGTTGGTCGTGCCCGAAGTAGGTGATGCCGCCGACCAAACCCTGCCCACCGCCGTCGAGGCGCAGACGCACCCGCTCCGGGCGCAGGGCGACCTCCACGTCGCCCGTAAGGCCATCGGGGTCGGCCAGCCGCAACCGCCCGACCTCGGTGGTCACCGTGTCACCGTCGGCATGTCCCGGGAGCAGGTCGGCGTCGCCCACGAACGTGGCGACGAACCGGTCGGACGGATGTGCATACAGCTCGGCGGGCACGTCGACCTGGAGCACCCGTCCGCCGCGCATCACCGCTATGCGGTCGGCGAGGCTGAGCGCCTCCTCCTGGTCATGGGTGACGAACACCGCGGTGGCCGACGCCACCTGGAGGATCTTGCGGACCTCGCCGCGGACCCGCGCCCGCAGGGCGGCGTCGAGGTTGGAGAACGGCTCGTCGAGCAGCACGAGGGCGGGCTCGGGGGCGAGCGCGCGCGCCAGTGCCACCCGCTGCTGTTGGCCACCCGACAGCTCGTGTGGCAGACGGCCGGCGGCGTCGGCCAAGCCGACGAGGTCGAGCATCTCGGCGACGCGCGCACGGCGCCGGGACCGCTCGCGCACCCCGTAACCCACGTTCTGGGCAACGGTGAGGTGCGGGAACAGGGCGTAGTCCTGGAAGACGACACCGACGCGACGCCGCTCGGGCGGCACGAACCGCTCGGGCCCCGCGACCTCGTCGCCGGCGAGCCGTACCAGCCCCGCGTCGGGCCGCTCGAACCCGGCGACGAGGCGCAGCGTCGTGGTCTTGCCACAGCCGCTGGGGCCGAGGAGCGCCAGCACCTCGCCCTCACGCACTTCGAGGCCGACCCGGTCGACGGCCCGGACCGCGCCGAACGCCTTGGTCAGCTCGCGTAGCTCGACGACCGTGCGCACAGATGCTTAGGGTACCCTTACCAAAGTAGGTCGCGCGCGGCGACCGGAGTGAGCGAGGACAGATGGCAGAGATGCACGACACGACCGAGGAGTACCTCGAGACGATCCTCGCCATCGAGGAGGAGGGTGTGCCGCCGCTGCGGGCCCGCCTCGTCGAGCGCCTCGGGCTGTCGGCGGCCGCGGTGTCGGAGACCGTGAACCGGCTGGTGGCCCTGGGCTACACCGAGCTGCGCGACGACCGCACGATCCGTCTCACGGAAAAGGGCCGCCTGCTCGCGACCACGGTCGTGCGGCGTCACCGTCTGGCCGAACGCCTGCTCACCGACGTGATCGGGCTCGAGTGGGAGAAGGTGCACCGGGAGGCGGCCCGCTGGGAGCACGCGATCTCGGCCGACGTCGAGGAGAAGCTGGTCGCGCTGCTCGGCGACCCCACGACCTGCCCCCACGGCAACCCGATCCCCGGGTCGCGGAGGCGGGCCCAGCCGGTGGACACGGTGCAGCTCGCAGACGCCGAGCCGGGCCCGGTGACGGTGGCCCGCATCAGCGAGAAGCTCGAGCTCAACGACGACGGGCTCCGCCTGCTCGCGCACGCCCGGCTGATCCCCGGTTGCACGGCAACGATCGTCGAGCGCAAGCCCGACGGAGTAACGGTGAAGACCTCGGCCGGCGAGCACACCGTGCCGCCCCACGTCGCCGAGCAGATGTACGTGGCGGCAAGCTAGTCGAATCGGTCAGCGGGTCCCGGGCCCGGGAGGCCGGGCGTGAACCCGGGCTGCTCGAGCACCGCAGTGAGCTGTTCGACCAGCGCATCGGCAGCCGCGCCCTTCTCGATGTAACCGTCGGCGCCCAGGTCCCCGACGATGCCGGCGACCCGATCGACATCGAAGCCCGAGAAGACGACCACCTTCATCTCGGGAGCCGCCGCCCGCAGCCGGGGCAAAGTCTCCAGCCCGTCCATCCCCGGCATCGACAGGTCGAGGAGTGTCAGGTCCGGACCGGTCTCGGTGGCGACCGCGACCGCGCTCGCGCCGTCGCCCGCCTCGCCGACCACCTCGAAGCGCCCGCTCTCTTCGAGGACCATACGAACGCGCTGGCGCGTGGCCGGCACGTCGTCGACGACGACCACCCGGGCTCGAGGCGACGGCGGCGCGGTCACTGCAGACTCGGGGCCTTCGCGTCGGGGATGGGCGCCTCCCAGACGAGCGAATCGTCCATGGGCCTGCCTCCACCCGATGCTGTGGGCAGGCCCGGTTCCTTCAGGCGCCGCGCGGCGGGTCGGGTGCCGCGGTGCTGCGCCCACTGTATACCGACGCCGGAGGAGGTCGAAGCAGACGGCGTGTCAGCCACCCGCGACCGCGGGGACGATGCTTAGTGTCTGGCCTTCTTCGACCGCGGTGTCGAGACCTTGCAAGAAGCGGATGTCCTCGTCGGCCACGAACACGTTGACGAACCGGCGCAGGCCACCGTTCTCGTCGTGGAGCCGCTCGGCGAAACCGGGGTGACGCTCGTCGAGCTGCTCGAGGATCTCGGCGACGGTCGCGCCCTCGAGAGAGAGCTCGGACGCGCCGCCCGACAGCTCGCGCAGCTGGGTCGGTATCCGCACCGTGACGGCCACTGCTACTCCTCCACCATGGGCTCGGTCGCTACTCCTCATCAATTGTGTCGGGGTCGAACGCCTCGTGGAAGGCGTCGATGGTGGGCCTGATCGTCGCGGTCGGCTCGGCCTCGACCGCCTCCAGCGTCTTGAGCCCGAGGCCGGTGATGTAGAGGACGACCCGTTCGTCGGGCGCGACGACGCCCTCCTCGGCAAGGCGCTTCAGGGAGGCGACGGTGACGCCGCCGGCGGTCTCGGCGAAGATGCCCTCGGTACGGGCGAGAAGCCGGATGCCCTCCACGACCTCGCCGTCGCTGACCGCGGCGAGGCCACCTTCGGTCTGGCGCACGGCGTCGAGGGCGAAGTAGCCGTCGGCGGGGTTCCCGATCGCCAGTGACTTGGCGATCGTGTCCGGCTTGACCGGCCGGATCGTGTCGGATCCCTCGCGCCAAGCGGTGGCGACCGGCGAGCACCCGAGCGCTTGTGCGCCCGAGACCCGTACCCTCGGGGCGCGGTCGAGCAGGCCTACCCGGTGCAGCTCGTCGAACCCCTTGCGGATCTTCGTGAGCAACGAGCCGCTCGCGACCGGCACCACGACGTGGTCGGGTGTCTCCCACCCGAGCTGCTCGGCGGTCTCGTACGCGAGCGTCTTCGAACCCTCGGCGTAGAAGGGCCGTATGTTGACGTTCACGAACGCCCAGCGATACGTGCCCGCGAGCTCGGCGCACAGCCGGTTGACGTCGTCGTAGTTCCCTTCGATCGCGACCACGTTCCCGCCGTACACGGCGGTCGTGACGACTTTGGCCCGCTCCAGGTTCGACGGGATGAACACGAAGCTACGCAGCCCCGCCCGGGCGGCGTGGGCCGCGACCGAGTTGGCGAGGTTTCCGGTCGACGCGCACGCCGCGGTCTTGAACCCGAACTCGAGCGCCTTCGACAGCGCGACCGACGCGACCCGATCCTTGAACGAGTTGGTGGGGTTGAGCGTGTCGTTCTTCACCCACACCTCGCCGAGCCCGAGGGCCGCAGCGAGGCGGTCGGCCCGCACGAGCGGCGTGAAGCCGGCGCCCAGGTCGACGGCGTGGCTCCGGTCGACCGGCAGGAGATCGGCGTAGCGCCAGATGCTCGCGGGCCCGGCGGCGATCTGCTCGCGGCTGACCGCGGCGGCCACCGCGTCGTAGTCGTAGGTGACCTCGAGGGGGCCGAAGCACCACTCGCACGTGTACACGGGTGCGATCTCGTAGCCGCGGCCGCATTCCCTGCATCGCAGCCCTTGCACGTGAGCCATGTTCCCCTCCTGGGCCCGGGCCCTCGCCCGTGCTCGTCTCGACGCGCTCTCGAGCGCCTCGAGCGGGGAACCGCTCGGAAGCTGCTCATCGTTCAGGCATTGGCACCTGGCCCGCCCCTGGCGGGGACGGTGGCTGGTTGCCGCGGCGTCGTCGGGCCTGTCCCTCGGCCGCTCTTGATGAGCGCGTGCAGGAGCCACGCTATCACTCCGATCCGGGCTCGGGCCTGCCAGCGCCTGCGTAGGCTGCCCGCATGGCCTCCTTCCACCTCTGCGCCGACGCCGACGCCACCGCCCTGGCGCGAGCCAAGGCCATCGCAGGGCTCACCGTGTCGGTGTGCATCCCCGCACGCGACGAGGAGGCGACTATCGGCGGAATCGTGGCCGCCGTGCGGCGCGACCTGATGGAGGAGGCGCCGCTGGTGGACGAGGTCGTGGTGATCGACGACGAATCGCGCGACGCCACCGCCGGCGTGGCTCGTCGCGAAGGCGCCCAGGTACTCGCGGCCGAGAGCCTGCTCCCGGCCCTTCCGAGCGGCTCGGGCAAGGGCAATGCGCTGTGGAAGTCGCTCTACGCGAGCGACGGCGACCTTCTCTGCTTCCTCGACGCCGACGTGCGCAACTTCGGATCGCATTTCGTGACCAGCCTCCTCGCGCCGCTGCTCGGGGACGCCGGCGTGGCCATGGTGAAGGCCTTCTACCGGCGTCCTCTGCACGGCGAGCCGACGGGCGGCGGTCGCGTGACCGAGCTCATGGCGCGGCCGTTGCTGTCGCACCTGTTTCCACCGCTCACGCGCTTCGTGCAGCCGTTGGCGGGCGAGTGCGCGGCGCGGCGCGAGGTCCTCGAGACGGTGCCGTTCGTGCAGGGCTGGGGAGTGGAGATCGGGCTGTTGATCGACATCGTGCGGCAGTTCGGGCCGGCGGCGGTGGCGCAGGTCGACCTGGGCATACGCGAGCACCGCAACCGGCCGATCGCCGACCTCGGTCCGCAGGCGCTCGCCATCCTCGTGACCGCCCTCCGGCGCGCCGGCCTCGAGCGCGACGCCGGACGGAGTCGAGCGGTGGCGGAGCTCGTACGGTTCGGCGACTCGCTCCTACCCGAACACCTGGTGGTCGAGGTGGACGAACGCCCCCCCATGCTCACCGTGCCGGAGTACCGGGCCAAGTTCGGCCGGGAGCTCACCGCGTAGGCGCGCCGGGCCGACATAGCTACCGCGGGTCGAGGGCGTGTCGGCCGGCTTCGACCGCCGCCTCCTCGACCAGCGTGGCGGCGCGCGAGAACGCCTCGCCCGCCTGCCACACGCGGTCGGTAAGCGCGAGCAGGTGCACGTCGCCGCGGACCGACAGCTCGTCGCGCCCTTCCGGCGTTACCTGCCCCGCGATCACAGCCCGGCGCGAGACACCCTGCTCGCCTGACCAGTCGAGCACCCCGCCCACCACCTTCCCCTCGAAGCTCGTCGCGTCGACCTTTCCCTCACCGGTCACCACCAGATCGACGCGGTCGAGCGCGTCGTCCAGCCCGGCGGCGTGCGCGACCACGTCGAACCCCGGCTCGAGCGTTGCACCGACAGCCGCCAGTCCGCCTGCGAGGCCACCGGCCGCGCCGCCGCCCGGAAGCCAAGTCACGTCGACCCCCGTCCGGCGCTCGTACTCCTCCGCCAGCCGCCGGAGGCGCCGGCCGAGGAGCGACACCTGGGCCGCGGTCGCCCCCTTCTGCGGCCCGTAGACGGTGGCGGCGTCGAGGAACGGCGTGGCGACGTCGCAGGCGACCGTCACCTCGACGCCCCCCAGCGACCACCCCAGCGCGTCGACGGCGCCGAGGCCCCCATCCGTTGTCGCGCTGCCGCCGACGCCGATGAGGACGCGC